>JABFSR010000210.1 GCA_013140495.1 Verrucomicrobiota bacterium | reverse complement strand
CTCGTAAATCTTGGACCGAAGATCATCGCGCAGGATCACCGCCCGGGCTTCAGAGCGGCGCACCTGCTCAAGGACCTTAGATTTCTGCGTGACGCACTCGCCAACGCTTCCTCCCAGCCTAATCCACCATGCTTCGAGCTTGCGTTGTCGGCATTCGCGCGTGTGACTGAGATGGGGAAGGGCGAATTGGGCACGCAAACCGTATGGATGGCTCATCCTGCTGGGGAGAAGAAAGTTTAGAAATTGTTCGCGGCAGAAACGGTTGCCGGCCAGAAATCGTTTCTCACGCCGCCGGGGGCGACTCTGAATCCTTGACCTTCTCGACAGGTCGGTTGATCCGGTGCTGTTTCAATTCCGCGTAGATGGATTGCGCAAGGCCGGACTTTGCAAAGCCAAGAACTTTCGTTCCTTTGACAGCGAAATACTTTTCCAAATCAGCTTCCGAGTAATGTTCCACCACCGGGTAGTGGGCGAAGTCTTTCAGGACCTGAGCGCGGCTGTTTTCCGAGAGGTCGTGTGTGATGAGAAGAAAATGCAGCCGGCTTTTGCTGCGGCTCAGAGTGTCGCGACCCACGATCAGCACCCGCGCGCGCAGGGCAAAGGGAAACAATCGCTCGACGGGTTTGGTGGAAACTTCATCACTCATGTGGAATTGCAGCAGACCAGACAGAGGGCGATGCCACAAGCCAAACGTGATGCCGAACCGTGATGCGTTGTGCTTTGTGCGTGACCAGAAATTGCGGGAGTTGCGGTGTTCGGAAGGACAGGTGAGACGCACTGTCCCAGCACGTTTCCGTCGCGCGACTTGCCAGCACGATGACTTTTACGGCAACCTCCCTGCATGTGGCGTGTGTTGTTGCTGACTTGGATTTCGTTGCTGGCGGGTTGCGGGGTGAATCCTCCCGCTCCGGCACCCTTACAAGCGTTGCCACCTGTCTCTCAAACGAATTTCCACAGCTACCAGGCGTTCGGTTTGATCAAGGAGATTGAAGCCGACGGAAAAACCGTGCGCATCAAGCACGAGGAGATTCCGGGTTACATGCAGGCCATGACGATGCCGTTTGAAGTGCGGGACTCGAAAGAACTCCGGGGGTTGAAGGCTGGTGACGTGGTCGCGTTCCGACTATGGGTCACTGATACGGATGGCTGGATTGATCAGGTCCGGAAAATTGCTTCGACAACCAACTCTCCAGTTACGACGGTTGCATCATCATCTGAACAGCCTGCATCACCAGTTTTGCCCCCGGGCATCCGCATTGTCCGTGATGTTGACCCGCTCGCTGTCGGCGACGCTCTGCCGGATTATCGCTTCACCAATCAGCTTGGCAAGGCGGTGAGCCTTGGTGAATTTCGAGGACGCGCGCTGGCCATCACGTTTGTGTTCACGCGTTGCCCTTTCCCGCTGTTCTGTCCGCGCATGATGAGCCGGTTCGAGGAAACGCAGCGAAAACTTCCCGCCAATGCGAATGCGCCGACCAACTGGCATTTGCTTTCGCTGACCATTGATCCCGAATTCGACACACCGGAAATTCTTCGCGCGTATGGCGAGAGGAACGGTTACAAACCGGCGCATTGGACCATTGCCACGGGTTCTCCCGTCGAAATCACCACATTGGGCGATCAACTCGGTCTCGTTGTACAGCGCGACGCTCCGGGCGCATTGCCAAATCACAACCTGCGGACGGTGGTTGTGGACGCCGCCGGCCGGATCCGGAAAATCATCACCAACAATGAGTGGACGAGCGATGAACTCGCGGAGGAAATTACGAAAGCCGCGCGGGTGAAGTAATCGCGCATTTCAGCAATGGGGTCCGCACCCGATTTCCGGGCTGGTGAGGTCACTGCCAGCAGGTTTTTGGTGGCAAGCCCTCATGATTTGTCCATTGAACGCAGATTTTTGCGTTTGACCCGGCAGGCCAATGCCGGTTACGGTTCGCACCTTTGCACCAGCAAATTTATGTTTGGAACGATACGTAAGCACTCGAAAAGTCTGTGGTGGGTCATCATCGCAGCCATCATTGTCACATTCGTCTATTGGGGCGCGCAGGGCACCCGTGGCGACAAATCGCGCGGCGGCTACAACTACGGCAGCATCGGCGGACGCGCCATCAGCGAACGGGAATACCATAATGCAGCTCAGGAAGCCCGCCTCGCCTTCTTCTTCAGTTCAGGCGGTGAATGGCCGGAAGTTGCGGGCAAAAAGTTCGGCTACGACGAACAGCGCGACGCCTATCAGCGCATCTTCCTCGCCCGGAAGATGGAGGATCTCGGCATCTACATCAGCGACGATCTGGCGGCGCGCATGGCGGGAGACCGCATCCGCCGCATCTCGCGCGGCCAGCCGATGTCGCTGGATGATTTTGCCAAGAAGGTGCTCGCCTCTGGCGGAGCGACCGTGGCGGATTTCCAAAGACTCACCGCTCACGAGATGGGAGTGCAACAGCTCATCACCGTGGCAGGCATCGGCGGTGATCTTCTCCCTCCACAGGAAATCCAGGCGCTCTACGCCCGCGACAATACCGAGATCAGTGCCCAGGTCGTGTTCTTTTCATTGTCCAATCATCTCAAGTCCGCAACGGCCCCGCCTGAAAAACTCGCCGAGTTTTACACGAATTACATGGCCGAGTACCGCATCCCGGAACGCGTCCAGGTCACCTACGTCAAGTTCCCCTTCACGGACTACACCAATCAGTTCAATCAATTCATGCTTGGTCTGACAAATCTTGCTGAAATCATCGAGGCCAACTACCAGCGTCTCGGCACAAATTATTTCTCCGAGGCAAAATCTCCCGCCGAGGCAAAGGCCAAAGTACGGGAAAAGATTCTGATGGATGAGTCCGCCAAGCTCGCAGGCAGCAACGCCAATGTCTTCGCTACCGGTCTCTACAATGTCACCTCCAACTCCCCGACCACGACGACGCTTGCCTCTTTCGCAAAGGAAAGCGGCTTGACCGCGAAAGTCAGCCAGCCGCTCAGCGGCCAGGAGCCGTCATCCGAGTTCGACGTGAATGCGAACGTCATGCAGGCGGTTTTTGCACTGACTCCCCAGGATCCGGTTACCGAACCTGTGATAGGCAACGACGCTGCTTATGTTTTTGGACTGGCCCGACGATTGCCCAGCGAGAGTCCACCATTCGAATCCGTGCGCGAACGCGTCGCACGCGATTATCAATTTGCCGAAGCCGCAGTCGCTGCCCGCAACGAGGGCAGCGCGTTTCAAGTTGCCGCCACAAACGGATTGATCGCCGGAAAAACATTCGCCGCCATCTGTGATGAGGCAAAGCAGACGCCTGTTTCTCCCGCACCCTTCTCGCGCAGCACACGCAAGCTCGAAGACATCGAAAAGCGCGTCGAGTTGAATCGTTTCAAACAGGCTGCGTTCAGCACCCAACCCGGCAATGTGAGCATCTTTGTACCCACGGGTGATGGTGGGTTCGTCGTTCATGTGAAGTCCCGGCTGCCGCTCAACGAGACAAAGATGCGCGCCGATCTGCCCGGCTTCACCAAGGCCGCCCAGCAGGCGTTGCACAACGATGCCTTTCAGGAATGGTTCCAGCGCGAAGCCACTGTCGGACTTCGCGACACACCACTGATGCGCCAGCCGCAACAGCAGATGAGCGGCGCACGCAAGTAGGGGCGGCCCGCGCATTCAGAATGCGTCAGCAGTGTGCGATGTCCGTTGCGCATCCGCCTGTTCGCACATGAAAGTCATCAAACTATCCTCGCCCGCCACCAAGGAGTTCTGGGAAATCCCCGTTCTCTTCGAGGACGAACACTTGCTTGCCTTGGACAAACCGACCGGTCTGCTTTCGTCACCCGAAGGTGACAATACCGGGCTGCCAAACCTGATGAAACTGCTCCACGCAGCCATCGCAGACAAGAAACCTTGGACTGTTGAACGCAATCTGACGTACCTCAGCAACGCGCACCGGCTTGATGTTGATACCAGCGGCGTAATCTTGCTCGCCAAGAACAAGCCTGCCTTCCTCGCACTGGCTGACCTGTTTGGCACGGAGAAACCCGTCAGGCAATACATCGCCCTGACACACGGCAGCCCTCCTGAAAACAGCTTTTCCATCAATGCCAAAATCGGGCCGCATCTGGCGAAGCCAGGTCAGATGAGGGTTGATCCTCATAACGGCAAGCAGGCGCAGACGAAGGTTGAAGTGATGGAAAGATTTCAGCGCCAGACATTGCTTCGGTGTCTCCCGCTCACTGACCGCACACACCAGATTCGCGTTCACCTCTGCAACGTCGGCCTGCGGATCGTCGGCGACGAACTTTACGGCGGCAAGCCGCTCTGGCTCTCAAATCTCAAGAAGGACTACCGGCTCAAGCCAGGCCGCGAGGAACGGGCGCTCCTGGCTCGTGTGACCATTCATGCCGAACAACTCGCGCTACAACATCCCGTCACCGGCGAGACCATCACCATAACCGCCGAGTGGCCGAAGGATTTGAAAGTGGCGGTGAAGTATCTGCGCCTCTACGCGGCGGCATGATGTGCGGCGCAGATGTCCTACGTCGCGCCATCGTGTAAATTAGCGCTTGGGCAAAGGAAACCAGTTCGTGCCCAGCGTATCCTCATCACTCCAACGGATAGGTGGTGCGCCATTGGTCCGTGACGCAATAACCTTGGCAAGTTTCTCCCGTTGTTCCATTGCGAACTTGGGCCACTCTTTCAGCGCAATGCCTTTGGTTGAACCATCAAGGAAGGCCACTTCATGGGCAAAACCTCGAATGCGTTGACCATTATGGCCGAGCCCCCAGGCTTTATCCCATGCGATAGCAATTTCTGAATCGTCGTCAACTCGCAGGCCCTCCACATAATGCCAGCCGCAGGATTGCGGCCCGAGTTCGTGATCCTTATCCCATGCAGCCTGTGCGAGCTTCAATGGAATATTCTTTCCTCGAAGTGTGTACAAGCTTGGCTCGTAGTTCGTGTAAAGGAGACTAAACGACGACTCCGGTGAGGATTTCCCACTTGGGAATAACCCTTGATGATCTTCTGCATACATTCTCAAACCGAGGCTGATTCCTTTTGAACAACAATGACTGACTCCATACGGATACGTCATCCGAAACCAGACCCACGTTCCGCCGATGACCAGCACTGCGATGACCAACGCAATCTTCAGTTTCTTCCGAAGCGCCCATGGGGGCTTCGTTTCGCT
Organism: Verrucomicrobiota bacterium; assembly: GCA_013140495.1. Taxonomy (GTDB): domain Bacteria; phylum Verrucomicrobiota; class Verrucomicrobiia; order Limisphaerales; family JADLHS01; genus JADLHS01. The sequence goes on along the minus strand of JABFSR010000210.1, from coordinate 47,173 downwards.
CCCTGTTTGAACGCTCACGACACCGCCCATTTCAACACCGCTTTTTGCACATGCAACCGGTTCTCGGCTTGATCGAAAATCGTCTGCGCATTCGCCTCGAACGTTGCGTCATCAATCTCCTTGCCGCGATATGCGGGCAGGCAGTGCATGACGAGTGCACCCGGTTTGGCGAGCTTGACGAGTGATTGATTGATCTGATAGCCCTTGAGCGCCTTGATGCGCGTTGCGGACTCCGCTTCCTTGCCCATTGAAACCCACACGTCCGTATAGAGCACGTCTGCTCCGCGGGCCGCAGCCTTCAAATCTTCCGTGCAGATGATTTGTCCGTTCGCACGTTTGAGCAACGCCGCAGACGGTTGAAATCTTTTCGGCGAGGCAATGCGCAGTTCGAATCCCAGCTTCGCGGCCGCAAACATCCACGACACCGGAACATTGCACGCACCGTCGCCGACGAATGTGACAACCTTTCCTGCGATGCTGCCAAGCTTTTCCTGGATCGTCTGGATGTCGGCGAGAATCTGGCAAGGGTGTTCCGCATCTGTCAGCGCGTTGATCGTCGGGATGCCCGAGTATTTCGCGAACTCCTCCACGTCGCTTTGGGCGTAGGTACGAAACACCGCGCCGTGCAACATGCGGCCCATGACTCGCGCCGTGTCCTTGATGGGTTCACCGCGACCGAGCTGGATGTCCGCCGCGCTCAGAAACATCGGACGTCCGCCAAGTTCGGTGACACCGACTTCAAATGATATGCGTGTCCGCGTGGATGATTTCGAAAAAAGCAGCGCCCAGGTCTGGCCTGCGAGCGGTTGGGACTTATGCCGGTTGCGTTCGCGTTTCATCACCACCGCGTCGGCCAGGATGCGTTCCATGTCCGCCCGTGCAAGCTTTTCAATGCTGAGAAGGTTTTTCATCTTCGCGTCAGGAAATGTTCCAAAGGACAGTTCAATACTATCATGCAGCCAGCTTCGCAATCACGGACTCAATGATCTGCAAGCCTTCCTGCGCCTCGGAGAGCGTGAGGTTGAGCGCGGGCAGCAGGCGGAGCACGTTCGCGCCGGCGGGAATCATCAGCACGCCCGCTTCCTGTAACTTTGCAACAAACACCGCCGATTGCAGCTTGCCTTCCACTTTGAGCGAAGGAATTTCGGGCACTAGTTCGAGCCCAAGCATGAGTCCCAAACCGCGACCGCCCCGGACAACGGCGGGAAACTCCTTGGCAAGCTGATCCAGTCCCTGCTTGAGGAAATTGCCAGTATCACGCGCGTTGTCTGCCAGCTTCTCGCGCTCGATCACTTGAAGAATCTTCGATGCAACCGCACATGCCAACGGTGATCCACCGTAAGTTGTGCCATGCGTGCCGGCGCTCAACAGGTCTGCGTACGGTTCGCGAATCCAGAATGCACCCATCGGAAATCCGCCGCCGAGAGATTTCGCCATCGAGATACCGTCGGGCAGAAACGGTTCCGAGTTCGATGTTCCGGGTTCCAGGTTTTCAAGGATTCGTTGGAAACTCTGAAACCTGCCGCTGCGAAAATGTCCACACTGGACGCTGTCCATGAGGAGAAGCAGCTTTTTCTCATCGCACAACGCACGCAGGCCAAGTAGATACTCAGCCGTGGCGGGAGTGACCCCACCTTCGCCCTGGATGCCTTCCACCATGATGGCAACTGTCGCAGGCGAAATGGCGTTGCGCATCGCTTCGACATCGTTGAACGGCACATGTCGGAAGCCAGGCGTCATCGGCTCGAACCCCTTCTTGATTTTGTCCTGTCCCGTGGCAGCGATGCCCGCCAGCGTCCGTCCGTGGAACGAATTGACCGTGGTAAGAATTTCAAACCGGCCCTCGTTGTGACCGAATTTGCGGGCGAGTTTGAAAAGCCCTTCGTTGGATTCCGCACCGCTGTTGCTGAAAAACATTTTGCCCGGACCGACGAATTGCACCAGCGCTTGTGCGAGCCTGCCTTGCGGCTCCTGGTAGTAGAGGTTGGAGACGTGAACGAGCTTCTGCGACTGTTCAAGGAGCGCCTCGGTGATGGCAGGATGTGCGTGCCCAAGCGAACAGACTGCGATGCCGCCACCGAGATCCAGATAGCGCCTGCCGTGAACGTCGAAAACATGACTGCCGTAGCCGTGGCTCAACGCCAGTTCGTAGCGCCCGTAACTGGGCACGACGTACTTGCTGAACAATTCACGAATCGTCTCGAACTGGTTTCGGACGATTGCTGGCGGCTGCGGAACAATTTCTTTCATCTGCTGAACCGGATTTGCTGTTCGCGAATCCAACGTGGATTCGCAGGCAAATCGTAAATCCTATATTGCAAACCGCAATTCACTTCTCAGCCTGGGAAACCAGACAGCTCAGTCCAGTTGCAGCCAGCGGAAATGTTTTGCAATCGCGATCATGCCAATCAACACCAACATTTCTGCATGGGCAAATTCTGGATTCATTTCAGCCAGATGTTGAACAGAGACTTCTGCCGCCACAATTGGTAGCACACCCGCGATGAAGGTTTTCAACTGACCGGCACGAGCGAGACGCGTTCGTTCTGGTCGTTCCGGGCGACGCCCATTGCCCGGGGGTCCAACGTCAACTGGCCATCCACCAGAAAAGCGTAACGATGATGCCCATGCTTGAGTTCCACCATGATCAACCAGGTTTTGTCCGGCATTTGTTTCATGGGATGTGACGTCGGGCTCCATTGATTGAAATCACCGACCATGGTGACGTGTTGAGCCTCTGGCGCAATGCACATGAAATTAACGGCCCGTGTGTTGGGTGGCGCACCATATCGGGAGTAGCTCATAGAAAGGGTAAAATTGTCAGCCTAAAAGATTTTGGAAGATCACATGCGCCGTCCGGCGAACCTGCTCCGACCGCTCTTCCAGCACGCGATACTGTTCGCTCCAGCCAGCCTGCGGTTGATTCCGTTCTTTCCATAACAATTTCAAAACACGCTCGGTGCGATCCACCTGTTGCATCGCCGAGGCGAGGGAATCGCGCCCAGTAGGCAGGTCGGAAATGTTGCCGACGAAGAACCGGCTGATGTGTTTGTTGTCGAAGACGGCGTGCAACAGCATGACCACTGTCTGCTCATAGGCAAACCAACGGTGGCGCAGCACTTCACGCAGAAAACCGTGGCGCACGGCAAAAAACTCGGAGCGCGGGCGTTCGGTGTACTCACGAATGGCCTGCGCCTCGGTGGGAAACCAGTTGTAAAGCAGAGCGAAGGTTCCGTAGGTATCAATGAGTTGCTTGGAGTTGTTGTGATCCGTCGCAATCTCGCCGATGCACAAGTCCTGTTGCAGCTCCTGACAAATCTCCGGCAGATCGTGCAACCGGCTCAATACCTCCTGGCCCATCTTCGTGCCGTAATTGAAATCGCCGGGGATCAACCAATACACATCCTCCGGCCCGCCGCGTTCAAACGCCGCGCCCAACCCGGAGTACCACGTCTGGCAGGTGTCCACGCCCCATGTATCCAGAATGTCCGAGTGCCGGGCAACGGTTCTCGTCCGGAACTCGCGGAATGATTTGTTGTCCTCGTTGGCAAAATGTGTCTTGCGATCAATCACCGTGAGCGGGCGGGCATAAACGTCCTTCTCCCGGTTGAGCCGGGCGATCAATTGGTAAAGCAGCTTGAGGTCGGAGTAATCTTCGGGTTGCCGGTAGGGATAGATCACCACGGGATGAATCTTGCCGGAGGGGCCGGGGGCGGATTTTCGTCCTGATGACTTCGCCCGGGTTGCGAGTTTGCGGGTCACGGAAGGTTTCATGTGAAAATCATGCTTCCAGCCGACAGAACTGCCAAGCAAATTGCGCCATTCGTTGCGTGGAAATGTTCGCCCGCACTGGTTAGGGCGGGCAGTCCCCTGCCCGCCGCCTGTTGGAACGAGCGCGCTCTGATCAGCCTCGTCGGCGCACACGGGGTGACACGCGCCCCACCGCCGCCTCTCAGAAGCGGACCATCTCGCGCTTCCGCGCAGCAAGTTTCCAACATTCCTTGTAACCCACGACGCGCGCGAGTTGGATGGCTTCGGCGAAATTCATGCCTACCTCGCCAGGGGCATGTGCGTCTGAGCCAAAAGTGATGGGCACATTCTTCTCAAACGCCAGTTCGAGTATCTGCCGGCTCGGATAAATCTCTTTGCAATCTTTCCGCAGGCCGGCGGTGTTCAGTTCGATGGCGCAGTTGTGCCTTTTGGCAGCGGTGAGAAACCTTTCGTAAAGCGGGGTGCAATCACCCGTCGGCCTGTGTCCGAACTTTTTTGGCAGGTCGGCGTGGCCGATGATTTCAAACAAACCCGTCTCCGCCGCCCGGGTAAGCAGATCAAAGTAAATCGTCCAGACTTCAAACGAGTCGCGCTTTTTCCATTCGGAAAGCTTGTTGGGATTGTCTATTGCCCAGTCCTCCGAGACGTAGTGAACCGAACCGATGAAATAATCCCACGGATGCCGCGCGGCGAGATCGCGAATCCAATCCTCATGGCCGGGCAGATAATCCACCTCTAGTGCGAGACGAATGGTGAGTTGCGGAAACTCCCTTTGTGCGCGGCGGACCTTCTCAACGTATTCGTCAAGCTGGCTGTTGAACATCCGCCAGTCATCAAAATCATCACGCATCATCGGCGAATGATCCGAGAAACCGATCTCGGTCAGACCGACTTCGAGCGCGCGACGCGCGTAATCAATCGGCTCCCCGCTGGCGTGGTGGCAAAGCGGCGTGTGCATGTGGTAATCGGGAGGAAGTGCCATGTATCAGGTGCGGGGTGTCAGGTGTTCGTTCCGTATGACGCATTGTTAACGGGTTGGCCGGGCGGGTCAAAAGCAAAAGCTGTTGCAGCAAATGACCTGGAAACGGCTCAAAAGATTTTTGTCGAGTTTGGCTGCGAATTGGAGAAAATCAGCGCAGCGCTGGATATCAAACCAAATGGCTTTCATAGACTTTCCGGAACAGACTCAGGGTGTCGCCTTGTTGCAACGGTCGCTGCAACGCGGACGGCTTGGGCACGCGTATTTGTTTTCCGGCGGCCAGATCGAAACGCTTGAAGCGCTGGCACGGACTCTTGCCAAGACATTGAACTGCCTGGATCCGGTGCGTGACGGTGGCGCGGCGATTGATTGCTGCGATGCCTGCCTGCCTTGTCGAAAGGCCGATAATGAATCCCATGCGGACGTGCACTGGGCGCGACCGGAAAGCAAATCGCGTGTGGTGACGATTGATCAGATGCGCGAAATGATGCGCGAAATCCAGCTCAAGCCGAACGAGGCCGGCTACAAGGTGGCGATCATTGCAGGCGCAGACCGGTTGAACGCAGCGGCTGCAAATTCTTTTCTTAAGACTCTCGAAGAACCACCACCGAAGTCCGTGATGATATTGTTGACCACGGAGCCGGGACGAATTCTGGAAACAATTGTGTCGCGTTGTTTGCGCCTGAACTTTGCGGGCGACGGTTCGAAGCGGTGGACCGCAGAACAGATCGAGTGGCTGACAGGTTTCAGCGCACTGGCGTCGGCAGAACAGAGGAGTTTGCTGGGGCGATACAGACTGATGGATGTGCTGGCGCAGAAGCTGGCGGCGTTGCGTGAGACAGTGGACGCGGAACTCACCGCCAGGTCGCCGCTGGAAAAGTACGACGACCTGGAAAAGGATTTGCGCGAACGCTGGGAGGACGAACTCAAGGCGGCAATCGAGGCCGAGTATCGCCGCCGCCGCGCGGATGTTCTGTCGCTCGTCCAATGGTGGTTGCGCGATGTCTGGCTGCAATCACTCGAAGCCGGACGCGAGTTCCTAAGCTTCCCCGAGATTGGTGGTGCAGACAAAGTCGCCGCGCGAATTGGAACTGTTCGCGCGGGCGAAAATCTTCGCACGTTGGAAAGAACGCAGCGATTGCTCTTCACGAATGTTCAGGAGGCGCTGGCGCTGGAAGTCGGCTTGCTGAAACTCAATCTGTGATTGATGGCGGTTACGCGCGCAGTGCGGCAGGGGCTTACCATCCTTCGCCGCGTTTTGATTTCCCCACAGCACTGAGCTAAATCCTGGATTCCCGGTTGAGCGATGTTCCCCTCTGTTTGTTTCGAGACAGCGAGCTTTCACTCATCTCTCCCGGCGTATTGAATCACGCGTAAAGATGCGGCGGGATGATCCCAACCCAGGTCATCCGTCAGTTCTGCAAAGATTCTTGAAACAAAACTCGCCAGCTTCGGGTTATATGCACACGAAAGTGAACATGAAAAAACTATTATGAAAACCTCCAATGACCCGATCGTCCATCTTGCAACCGATACCGCTGCCGCTTCAGCGTCCCGTGGCCGGCCCGCACGCTCAACAGGACTGAAACTACTCATCGGCGTCGCCGCAGTGACAGCGGCGTCACTCACTTATCAAGTGGTTGCTGAAACCATTGTCCTCCACCAGTTGATGGACAAAACCATGGACTCCGTCGCGGTGAAATTCGCAGTGCCGCATCCGACGAAGAACGCGTTGGCCCATCCCGACGCGAAATCTTTTGAAACAAATGGTGGCACAGCCGTGTTATTGAACTGAGACGATGAAAACATTCGCAACCAAAGCAAACCCGGCGTTCAAGATGGCTCAACCTCTACCCTCGTGGCCTGTCATTGTTACGGGCAGGGCTGAATGTGCAGCGGCGGTGTCTCACGCCAGGTCGTTCCGTACGCATGTGGCAGCACCACAGGAGGCGTTTGGCCTCGAATTGTGCGCCATGCCAACGAAGCTGGAACTCTGCGCCGCATCAGCCCGTTAAACGCATTGAATCCGCCCACATGAGCTACCACGCCTTAAATGTCCGAAGTTATGCAACAGCTTTGCCAACCACACGCCTTCGGCGCTAAGATATGTTCTGGACGAGCGGCGCCCGCCCATGACCGATGCGCAACAGTTCGAGGCGTTCCTGCACAACTACCAGAACATGGTATTTAGCACCGCCATGCGCCTGACCGCCAACCAATCCGAAGCCGAGGACATCACCCAGGAAGTGTTCCTGCGCGCCTATGAACGCTTCGCGGATTTACAGAACAGCCCGACCGTTGGCGGCTGGCTGAAGACCGTGGCCACCAATCTCAGTCTCAACCATCTCTCCCGTTACCGGTCCCGCTGGACCTTCTTTTCTGAAATCCTTCGCGGCACAGACGATGATGAGAATGAGGTGGTGGAATTCCCGGAGACGGAAGATTCCCAGGAGGCATTTGCTGCCGCTGATCGTCGCGATCTGGTTGAGCAGGCGTTGCAAGGGTTGTCGGCTTCGCAACGCGTGCCGCTGGTGCTGCATCATTTTGAAGGTCTGCGTTACGAGGAGATTGCTGAAAAACTCGGCGTGTCCTTGGGCAAGGTGAAGACTGATATTTTTCGAGGGCGCGAGGCACTGCGCCGAAAATTGCATCTCAATCTGAAGGAGGAGGGGTTGGTTTAATTTGTGAAGTGCGTATGAATCCACAACACGAAAAACAACTCGAAGCCAGCGTGCGGCGTGAACTGGATTCACTCAGCGAATTGCCTGCGCCACCCGCGCTCGCGAACCGGATCATGCGTGTCATCAAGCAACGCGCCGCCGCCCCGTGGTATCGCCGTGCGTGGCCGACATGGCCGTTGGCGCTGCGTACCACTTCGTTGGTTGTGTTGCTCGGTGCATTTGGCGGTCTGTGTTTTGGCGCTTGGGAATTAAACCAGGTTGGGACCGGGCAGTCATTGTTCGGTGGATGGTTTGCAGATGCGTGCGCGCTTTGGAGAACGTTGGGCGTGCTGGTAAATGTTGTCAGCACGTTCATCAGCCGGTTGGGAACTGGAGTCATCGCGACTGGCTTCGCGTTGATGTTTGCCACCTGCGTAGCCTGCATCGGTCTTGGCTCGGTGTGCGTCCGCATGGCGATGCGCCCGGCAATGAACAGAATTGAATCATGAAACGAACAACTAAAATCTGGCTCAGTGCCTTCCTGGTGACGGGCATTGTTTGGTCGCAACCGTTGTTGCTCCTCGGCCAATCGAATGAATTGGAGAAGTCCGCCCAACAGTCGTCGGCTCAATCGGACATAACCAACATCGTCGCGGAAATACATGGTGAGGCTGTAGGCGGAACAAATGGTTCTGTGGCAACCGATGAGAACCAATCGTCACAAAGGCGTCGCGGGCCTGTCGTTTCGATTGGAGGCCGTGCCGAGCTCAAGGAAGGCGAGTCGGCGGAAGTTGTCGTGGCCATCGGTGGTTCAGCCAAGGCTGGCGGCAAGGTGCAGAATGCAGTTGTGGCAATCGGTGGCGATGCAGAAGCAGACGCCGATGTGGGCGATGCTGTGGTGGCGATTGGCGGCAACGTTACAACAAAAGGCAAGGTGGGGGATGCGGTGGTTGCAGTTGCCGGCAATGCAGAAGTTCAAGGCGAGGTTGGCGACGCGGTCGTGGCGATCATGGGTGACATAAAGATCGGGCCCGGCGGTGTTGTCAGTGGAGACGTGGTGTCGGTCGGTGGCAAAATTGAGGTTGCGAAGGGCGCGAAGATCAATGGAGAGATCGTCGAGGTCAGCGTGGCGCAATATCCGATCCTCGCACCCATAAAAGGTGTCGCAGATTGGTTGAGGCATTGTTTGCTGAAGTTCAGACTGCTGGCACCCCAACCGGGTTGGTATTGGGTTGCCGTTGCCGCTTTTCTCCTGCTTTACATGCTGATCGCCGTGGCCATTCCGCGACCTGTTGCAGCGTGTGTCAACGAACTTTCTCAACGACCGGCCACAACATTTCTGCTTGGTTTACTGACGAAGGTGCTGCTGCCGCTTGTATTGTTGGTGCTGGCGATGACAGGTATCGGCATGTTGGTAGCCCCGTTTGTCCTGGCCGCGCTGTTCGTCGCAGCCTTGATTGGCAAGGTCGCCCTCTTTGAATACCTGGGCCAAAAGATTCTTTCGCTGTTCGGCGTTGCGATTCCCCGACCGGCTCTGGCGTTGCTGGCTGGTTTTGTCCTGATCACGTTGCTTTACATGGTGCCATTCCTGAGTCTGTTGGTATTTGCGCTCGTCGGTCTCTGGGCGACCGGCGTTGCCGTGACAACTGCTTTCAGCAGTGCGCGGAGGGAAACGCCGCAGCGTCCAAAATCCACACCGACCGGATTTGCGCCAACAGTCACACCTCCGCCGGGTGCGCCAGGGTTTGCTGCCATGCCCGCTGCGACAGAAGGCTCGGCTTCATCAACAGCAAGTGAGTCGGCGACGTCAACACCGTCCCCTTTGGCGACTGTGCCCGAAGCATTGGCCTTGCAACGCGCAAACTTTTTCGAGCGCATGGGAGCAATCTTCCTGGATGTGGTGGTGGTGAGCGTGCTCATGGTGATGATTCACGCATTGCCACCGCTGCGATCTTTGCGACCACTGCCATTTGGTTTCTTCGTTGCACTGGCATATTTCGCAGGCATGTGGGCGTGGAAAGGCACAACCATTGGCGGGACTGTGCTCGGTCTAAAAGTCGTCCGACTCGACGACAAGCCCGTGACGATCAGCGTGGCGCTCGTGCGCGGCCTCGCATCGGCGCTTTCCTTCATCGTCATGTTTCTAGGTTTCTTTTGGATGATATGGGATTCGGAGAAACAAACGTGGCACGACAAAATTGCCGGCACCGTTGTCGTTCGTTCCCCGCGCGTGATGCCTTTGGTGTGCTTATGAAATGGAGATGGTCGCCAGGTGGCTGTTGGTAGAACGGACACATTGGGCACTGTCGTTCTTGGCAGAGGCTCGCCCTGCCGATAACGTCCCGCTGTGCCGATCTTTCACGAATGTTCGCGTTGCACGGCCTGCTGTCGTTGGCCGGGCCAGGTGCGATTAAGCGATGAGGAGATCACGCGTCTCGCTGTGTTTCTCCAATTAAGCGAACACGCGTTCATCCAACAGTTCACCCGCCTCACTCATGACCGGTGCGGACTGGCCTTGCAGGAAAAACCCGGCGGTGCGTGCGTCTTTCTTGATGGAGCGAACTGCGCGGTTCAACCGGTGAAGCCCCAACAGTGCAGTGATTTTCCCAACCTCTGGCGACATCCCGACGCGGAAAAACTTTGCCGAGCCGTCCAGCGATTGGTCCCGGATGACGAGTATGTGACGCTCGTGGCCAACGCCACAAGGCGCACCGAAGAATCCGTGCGCGCAATTTTGAAACAGGTAACGCGTGTAGCATGACGGGTGGCACGATTTTCAAACACGTTGAGCCGAACGAGGTGCAAGATCGCAAATAGCGCCGGATAAACGCCGGCTTGACAGGTTTTATGAATTCGCAAATGCTCGCCGCCTTGAACATCAAGCACCAACAACAAAATGAAAATACACCCCGCTGACTTCTCCACGCTTCTTCATCGCATCAAACTCGCTGTGCTCGCCGCATTCGTTTCGGTCGCATTCACTTCGTGTGTAACCGCGCAGCAGGAACCGGGGTTCGTTTCCCTGTTCGACGGGAAAACGTTGGCAGGTTGGACGCTCGTCGGGAAGCACGGCCCGGGCTACGGCGTCACCAACGGTGTCATTTATTGCGCTCAAGGCGGAGGAGGAAATTTGTTCACCGAAAAGGAATACGACGACTTCATTCTCCGCTTTGAATTCAAGCTGGAGGATGGTTCAAACAACGGCATTGGCATCCGCGCGCCATTGGGTGGCGACGCTGCTTATGCCGGAATGGAAATTCAAATCCTGGAAGAAAGTGCGGCTCTGCGTGGCAAGTGGGGACCGTTGCACGAGGAGCAATACCACGGGTCGGTCTATGATTGCATTGCGGCGAAGAAGGGCGCTCTCAAGCCGCCCGGCCAATGGAACACCGAAGAAATCACCGCACGTGGCCGCCAGATCACCGTGGTGGTCAATGGCCAGACGATTCTCGACGCGAGCCTCAACAGCGTCACCGATCCGGCGAAGTTGATGAAACATCCCGGGCTGTTCCGTGAACGCGGGCATATCGGCTTCCTCGGCCACAACGATTATCTCGAATTCCGCAACCTCCGCGTCAAGGAACTGCCCCGTACCGAAACAGACAACACAGCACCGGAGGGATTCACGGCATTGTTCAACGGCAAGAATCTCGACGGTTGGAAGGGACTTTTGAAGGGTCCGAACGACAATCCCATCAAGCGCGCCGCGCTGACGCCGGAACAAAAGTCCGAGGCACAAAAGGAGGCGGATGATGACATGCGTGCGCATTGGAAGGTTGAGAATGGCGAGTTTGTTTTTGACGGCAAGGGCCGCAGCCTTTGCACGGCCAAGGATTATGCAAATTTTGAGCTGCTCGTGGATTGGAAAATTCCGGCGCATGGCGACAGCGGCATTTATCTGCGTGGCTCGCCGCAGGTGCAGATATGGGATCCGCACTCGCAGCCCACCAAGCACGGGAGCGAAGTCGGCTCGGGCGCTTTTTACAACAACCAGAAAAATCCGAGCAAGCCGCTCATGGTTGCCGACAAACCCATCGGCCAGTGGAATCGTTTCCGCATCATCATGGTGGGTGAACGCGCACACATTTATCTCAACGGTGAACTCGTGACGCGCGAAACGGTATTGGAGAACTATTGGGACCGGAATCAACCGCTCTTTGCCAGCGGCCAGATTGAGTTGCAGAACCACGGCGACGCGCTCTGGTTCAAGAACATTTACATCCGCGAAATCCCTGCGAAGTAAAGCCATGAAAAACGCCTTTTCACGCCGAGAATTCCTGCGCCGGGCGGCTGTGACCGCCACAGGATTGTGGGTCGCACCTTACGTCACCAGCGGACTCCGGGCCGCGTCTCCGAATGAAACGCTCCTGCACGCAAGCTTTGGCAGCAGCGGCATGGCCCGCAGTGATATCGAAGGCATCACACGGGGCGGTCGCGCCCGGCTGGTCGCCGTCGCGGATGTGGACCTGAACAAGGCCCGTGCGCTGAAGAAGGAATTCCCGGACATAAAGATTTACCAGGACTGGCGCGAGCTGCTCGACAAGGAGAAGTCCATTGACTCCGTAAACGTCACCGTGCCGGACCACATGCACGCGGCGATGGCCATGTCCGCAATGCAACTCGGCAAACACGTCTATTGCCAGAAGCCGCTGACGCACGACGTATTCGAAGCCCGGCGGCTCACGGAGTTTGCGCGCAAGAATAAGCTCGTGACGCAGATGGGCATACAGATTCATTCCAGCGGCACTTACCGCCAGGCGGTACGCATCATTCAGGACGGCACGATTGGAAAGATCAAGGAAGTCCATGCCTGGAGCAGCAAAGCCTGGGGCGACACCACCGCGCGACCCGACCGCAACGATCCTGTGCCGACAGATTTCAACTGGGATTCCTGGCTCGGCACTGCGGCGGCCCGGCCCTTCATTGGTGACAATTACTATCATCCCAGCAACTGGCGCAAACGGCTGGACTTCGGCACCGGAACATTTGGCGACATGGGCTGCCACATCTACGATCCGGTGTTCAAGGCGCTCGAACTGACCGCGCCGATTTCGCTGCGCTCGGACGGTCCTGCGCCAAACCAGTGGAACTGGGCCATCAACGCCCGGATCGAATACATTTTCCCTGGCACACAATTCACCGAAGGCCAGACGGTCAAGGTGACTTGGTATGATGGCAATCAACTTCCTCCCAAGGAAGTGCAGCCCCAGATGGGTGATGAAAAGCTGCCGGACCAGGGTTCGTTGTTCATCGGCACGAAGGGCATGATGTTGTTGCCGCACATTGCAAGCGCGCAACTTTTCCCGGAGAAGGATTTTGAAAACTGGACGCGCCCCAAGGTCACAGAGAACGATCACTGGCAACAGTTCGTGGAAGCCTGCCGAGGCAACGGCCAGACCTCCGCCAACTTCGATTACGCCGGACCTTTGACCGAGACGATTCTGCTGGGCGGTCTCGCCACCCGGTTCCCGCGCACCACCCTTGAATGGAATGCGAAGAAATTGAAATTCTCGAACATGTCCGAAGCCAACCAATATGTCCGCCGGCGTTATCGCAAAGGCTGGGAAGTCAAAGGATTGTCATGAGGCGACGCGAGTTCATCCGCCAAACGGCGCTGGGCGCTGCCGGCTTGTGGCTCGCCGGTTGCCGCACTGCACCGCGCAAAGTTTCAGCCAATGAAAAGCTGAACATCGGCATCATCGGCGTTGCAAACCAGGGCAACTACGACATGACCAATGTCGCAGGCGAAAACATCGTGGCGTTGTGCGATGTGGACGAGACGTTCCTTGCCAAGGCAAAACAAAAATTCCCCGGAGCAACATCGTACAACGATTTCCGGCGACTGCTTGACCAGAAGGACATTGATGCCGTGGTCATCGCCACGCCTGACCACACCCACGCAGTCTGCACCGCCGCAGCATTGCGCAGCGGTCGGCATGTCTATTGCGAGAAGCCGCTCACGCGCACAATCTCCGAGTGCCGCGTCGTCACGGAACTCGCGCGGAAGCACAAGCTCATCACGCAAATCGGCACGCAGATTCACTCCGGCGAGAACTATCACCGAGTTGTTGATCTCATCCAGCAGGGGGCAATCGGAGCGGTGAACGAAGTGCATGTATGGGTCAACTCCACCTATGGCGGCAATGACATGCCAAAGGACAGACCGCCGGTGCCAAGCGGACTGCATTACGATCTATGGCTCGGTCCCGTGCCTGAGGTTCCGTATCATCCGGAGTACGTGCCGTTCAAATGGCGGCATTGGTGGGCGTTTGGCGGAGGCGCGCTGGCGGACCTGGGATGCCACTACATGGATCTTCCCCACTGGGCACTGAACCTGAGCGCACCGTTGCGCGCGGAAGTCATTGAGGGTTCGCCTGTGCATCGGGACTCAACGCCACCCTGGCTGGTTGTGCGTTACGAGCACCCGGCATCCAACGCCACACGCGGCACGAACGCTGACGACCATCAACGCCCTCCGCTCAAGTTGACCTGGTATCACGGCGGCAAAAGACCGGCGCTGTTACCGGCAGCACTCGCGGAGAAATGGGGAAGCGGCGTATTGTTCATGGGTGAAAAGGGAGTGTTGCTTGCGGATTACACACGGCATGTCGTTTTGCGCGAGCCGGACTTCAAGGATTACGTGTCGCCGCCAGCCATCAACAGCGACTTCACCGAACATCACCGCGACTGGATACGGGCGGTCAAGTCTGGCAAACCATCCGCCTCCGACTTCGCCTATTCCGGTCGCCTCACCGAGGCGGTGTTGCTGGGCAACGTGGCGTATCGGGTCGGCGGCAAGATCGAGTGGGACAGCAAGAATCTGCGCGCCAGGAACCGCCCCGAGGCTGACGAATATATCCAGCATCACTACCGCAAAGGCTGGCAGCTTTGACGGTTTCGTAATATTCGCCCGCCGTAAACGCGAATTCACCAAACAGCACGGTAGATTAGGCCTGAGTCAGCAAGGCCATCGGGTTTGTTGACAATTTGCCTTGAACTCGCAACATTATCGCAGCATGAAAATCTTTCACCAAAATCCCGACCTCAAGTTCATGGGACTGCATTTGCGCCAGCGGCGCGGCTTCACCTTGATCGAACTGCTCGTGGTCATTGCCATCATCGCAATCCTTGCAGCCATGCTGTTGCCGGCTTTAACCAAGGCCAAGGCGAAGGCCCAAGGGATCATGTGCATGAGCAATCTCAAGCAACTCGGTCTTGCCATCACGATGTATGGCGACGACAATAACGGATGGTTCCCGCCCAACTTTCAAGGCGACGGAGCCGGTGGTTGGATTCAGGGTAAAATCAATTGGTCACTCGAACCACAGAATACCAACACTGCATTCCTGCTGGCAGGCAAAATCGGACCTTACACCAAGAGTCCGGGTATCTATAAGTGCCCGGCCGACTTTTATCTTTCAGTGCCGCAACGGAGTCGCGGATGGACCGGCCGGGTCCGCAGCGTCTCAATGAATGGCTTCATCGAAGGTGGTGCCTACAAGGGTGAGAAGCCATCCGGCCAGTCAGTTTGGTTTGGCGGAATCTACTGCAGCTATGACAAATTCTCCCAAGTGTTGAAACCTTCGCCAAGCGACCTGTGGATGGTGGTGGATGAACACCCCAACAGCATCAACGACGGCTGGATGATCCACAGCATGAGTCCGGATAGCTGGGTTGATCTGCCAGCGAGCTACCACAACGGAGCCTGCGGTTTTAGTTTCGTGGATGGTCACAGCGAAATCCACGCTTGGAAGGATGGGAGAACCAAGAAAGCGGTCGTGCCCGTGGACGATGACAGATACAGTGCCTTGGGCGTAGTTGCACCAGGCAGCATTGATCTTGAATGGATGGGCAAGCACTCCGGTGCCCTGAGATGACTGCGAGAGGCAGATTTTCGGTTTGGGCGAGATTTCCATGCAAAGCAAGCCAAGGCTTCAGTTTACACTGCCAGATTGGTGATTGACGCAGTTGGGCCGAGTTAAAGCAGGCCTGATTTATTGACACATCACGGTGAGTCTGCTTTATTTTCTGCATGAAAGCCGACCACCACCGATCCCATATCCAGGCTGGATTTACCCTGATTGAGCTGCTCGTAGTCATTGCCATCATTGCAATCCTTGCGGCCATGCTTCTCCCTGCTTTGACCAAAGCCAAAGCGAAAGCCCAAGGGATTTACTGCTTGTCGAATCAAAAACAACTGACGCTGGCTTGGGTCATGTACTCGGACGACAATCAGGGCAAGCTGGTACCTAATCATGACGGTGGAGGCGACTTGAATAATAGTTGGGTTCCTGGATGGTTGGATTTCAATCCCGGGAACACCGCAAATACCAACTTGAATAACCTGAGAAATGCGAAGATCGGTCCCTACACGAAAAATGTAGGCATCTACAAATGCCCCGCTGACATTTACAATTGCAAGATATTTAACATTAGCATGGCTCGCGTCCGCAGCGTCGGTATGAATGGATTTATTGAAGGCGGAGCCTACCCCAAGGAACATTCTGCACTAGGCTCGCATTGGTATGACAGCCCGCCAAACAGCCGGTGGTTGAGCTATCAGAAAATGTCCGACATCACCAAGCCGCCACCCTCCTTGCTTTGGGTGTTTGTGGATGAGCATCCCGACAGCATCAACGATGCTTGGACGATCATGGGAGTGACGGATCCCAACAACTGGACGGATCTGCCGGCAAGTTATCATAACGGGGCTTGTGGGTTTGGCTTTGCTGATGGCCATGCAGAAATAAAGAAATGGCTCGAAAGCAGCACGCGTGTACCGGTGATACAGGCTCAACACAACGGTTTTCCGGCTCCCAAGAGTCGCGATACCGTGTGGGCAATCGAGAGATCGTCTGCGCCAGGCATTTAATCAAAGTACGCTTCGAGAACGAAGAAGATCGCCTTTCAATCAGCGACTAATCCTGTTTACCATCTGGACGCGCGGGTCCGTTGTAAGGTGCCGCTCCCCGAAGTTTCGTTGAACGCGCAGGCAATATGGTCGCTTCCCGATCCTGCGTTTTTGGCGCTTCAATGAAACCGTAGTACCTCCCCATCCAGTAATCCTCCAGCCAGCCAATCGGCGGGGTGACGCCGTGGCTGTTTTCGCCGCCGTCGTACTGGAGCGCGGAACGGCTTCCCCACTTGGACTCTGATTCCCGCGGTGAAATGGCGCGCGTGCCGCCGGCGTAAGGCACATAGCCGCGCTGGGGCGAAAGATCGCTGCGGTGCGAGTTATGATAGTTGTGATTCACCAGATCAAGCGACCATTCGCGCAGATGCTGTGCAGCCTGCGGCGCTTCGCAGTCACTCCCGGTGAACGCGCCGTACACAAAGTTAAAAAACGGCAGTTGTTGCATGCGCAGCACCTCCCAGCTCCGCTCCAGGCTGCGCAGGTAAATGGATCGCAGTTCCGGGTCTCTGGCATAGGTAAGCAGCGTGTAGTAACACCAGAATCCCAGTTCATCGTCCCACGTAGCGATGGAGTCGGGCGGAAATGTCATCTTCTGCCGCAGGACGTAGGTGTGATAGCGCCATTTCAGAAGCTGTTCGAGGCCCGCTTGGAATTTGGGATCGCCTGTCAACGCGTAAGCCGCTTGCACATAACTCAACGCCTCCATCCCGTTCAGTCCGCGCGATTCAATCCCGTATGGCCGCTGGAGGTATTCGGGATCCCATCGCCCCCAACGCGTCGGCTTGCCATCCATGTCCCGCAGCAACCAACCGTTGTTCATGATGTGTGACGTGATGTTTGCAATGTGTTTCGCCGCGCGAGCCTTCTCCGCACCTTTCGCCGCAAGATCGTGAAAGAGGCAGACGGCAAAATAATGCCCGTTCACCTCGTCGCTGGAAGTGTCGCCCTTCCAGATCCATAAACCGTCCTTCGTCGGATACCACTTGGCCGGCAGTCCGCCCGATCCGCGCGTCGCACGCTCACCCTTGTCGCCCTTGACCGACCAGACAGCGCGGGCAAAGAAACCAGGATTCCCGGTGATGTCGTCCAACCACACCATCGCCTTGAATGCTTCAACTGCCTCCAGCCGCGCCTTTTCGTCACCGGTGGCGGCGTACTTGAAGGTGGCGGCTGCCAGATAATGTGCGGTATTCCCGCCGTCATTGTCGCTGATCTCCCGCAGCCAGCCGTCCTGGTCGCCCGACCAGTAAAGTTTGTGAATGAACCCAAGCCGCTTGAAGCCCCAGTCGTCCAGTTCGCGTTCGTAGTATGCCGCCTTCTTCGCGAGCGTAAAAGGCTCATAGCGGATGATCCCCAACCCGCCGTCTGTCGCGATGTAAACCACACGCTTGCCCGTGGCGATGTCCCGAACGTAATCACCGGGCAACCAGTGTTGCGCGCCGAAATAGTGATTGTCGTCTCCGATCTTGCGTATTGCGCCACGGCTGGTGCCTATCCAGAGGTCGCCGTCGAATCCTTCGGCAAGACAGGTCGTGTCTTCATAAGGCAGACCGTCACCGCCACGCAAGGACGTGAGTGCCATTCCGCGCAATACCCCCAGGCCGCGATCCGTCGCCACATAAATCCGGTTGCCCAACGCCAGCATGTCGCGGGTAACGGGCGACGGCAGCGTCCCCCAATCCACAGGGTCCTGGAAGAATGTCTTTCCATCCAGCAACGCCAGATGACCGGAGCGCAGCATGTAAAGCGTCCCACTGTACGAGGCGATCCGCTCCACCGGACCGATCTCCACCGGGTCAGCCAGCACCTGGCTGAAATCCTCCATGATCACAGTGGTATCCGTGGACAGGTAGCCATCAGCGGGGCGGATGTTGACGAGCTTGCCGCCATCGAACCGGAAAATGTTATCGCGCGTGGCGAGATAAACCTGGCCGAGATGCACGCAACCATCGGTGAAGGGCCGCTCGTCAACACGTTCCCAATTGCCGGAAGCGAAACGAAAAGTTCCCTTCCCGGCAGAAGCCCAGACCGCGCCGCCAAGTGAGCGCAGTCTGGTGATTCCAGCAGGAGCACCCGCCACATCCTTCAAAGCACCTTCGCGCAATTCCTTGAGCGATCCTCCCACGACGGCATAAACCGTGTCCTTGTGAACCGCGACCGAGGTGACCGGTTTGTCCGTGACGATCTTTTCACCGATCTCCTGCAAATAGGGCTCATCCGCCACCGGTTTCCATAGTCGTCGCTGTTCTGCATTTGTGGCGACTCCGGGCTGTGCTGCGTTCACATCCGAAGCAAAAAAAGCAGTCGCAATGCAAAATGAAACGGTTGCCACCATGCGGATGTTCAGGCAGGTGGGAAGTTTCACGAAAAGAGTTTTGCGCAAATCAGAGGATTTTAACTTCATTCAAATCCGAAGATGTCCGCGCTCCTGCGAATCGTAAAGCCGAATCCTTGCGAACTCGGAACGTGACAGAAATCCTCGAACGCGTTACCAATCGCCAACGATGCATGCGCGATTCGCAAAACACTCCGGACGTTTAGCAACCACCTGGATATGCCTGGCAGTGCTTTTTGCGTGGACCGCGCCCGGTGCCGACAGCACAACCCAAACGAATCCTCCAGCATCGGCTGAATTGAAACCCTCCGTCCTCCGCTGCGAATACGCGCAGAATCCAATCGGGGTGGAGGCAGCACGCCCGCAGTTGGGCTGGCTGCTGGAATCGCACGAACGGAATCAGAAACAGAGTGCGTATCGAGTATTGGTTGCCAGCACGGCTGAACTGTTGACCGCGAACCAAGGCGACTTGTGGGATTCGGGCCAGGTCAAGTCAGGCGAGTCCGCACACGTGGCATATGCAGGCGCGCCGTTGACTTCACGGCAGCGCTGTTACTGGAAAGTGCGGGTATGGGATGCGTCGGGAAAGGTTTCGGACTGGAGTCAACCGGCTTCGTGGGAAATGGCTTTGCTCCGGGCACAGGACTGGAAAGCCAAATGGATTGGCAGCGGTCCAGCAAAGGAAACATTTCCGCCCGAAGGCTTTTTCAAAAGCACCAAGGAGTTCACCAACCTGACGGAGAAGGTAACCGTGGACGGACGCTCCACCCTGCTCCGAAAAAGTTTCGTTGCCGACAAACCGATCCGGCGGGCGGAGGTTTACGTGACGGGCCTGGGCTATTACGAACTCTCGTGCAACGGCCAACGTGTCGGCGACCACGTTCTTGCTCCGGCCAAGAGCAATTACCGCAAATGGGTGCTCTACGATACCTATGATTTGACCGCACAGTTGCGCGAGGGCACGAATGTCCTTGGCGTGATGCTTGGAAACGGCTGGTTCAATCCGCAGAAGAAATGGTGGGAGCCGTATCGCATGCAATGGTTCGGCGCCAAACGCGCGATGGTCCAGCTCCACGTCGAGTATGCGGACGGTTCATCGCAAGTGATCATTTCAGACGGATCGTGGAAGGCTGCGCCCGGTCCAGTGCTGGCTTCCTGCGTCTTCGACGGCGAGGTTTATGACGCGACAAAGGAAGTGCCGAACTGGAATCAACCCGACACGAGCGATTCCGGTTGGAAACCGGCCAATATCGTCGAGCCGCCGGGTGGAGTTCTCGTCTCGCATCTCATGCAACCCATCAAAGTGATCGAACACATCAAGTCCGTCGTGGTGAAGAATCCGAAGCCCGGCGTTTATGTGTTCGATCTGGGACAGAACTTTGCGGGCTGGGTGCGGTTGAACGTTCAAGGGCCGCGAAACAAGCGCGTCACATTGCGCTACGCGGAGGATCTCCTGCCCGACGGTAACATTGATGTGAAGAGCAATGAACGGGCGCTGGCCACGGATGTTTATGTGTTGAAGGGAATCGGTCAGGAGGTTTATGAACCGCGCTTCACGTTTCACGGTTTTCGCTACGTGGAGGTGACGGGATTCCCCGGCACGCCAAAACCCGACAACCTGTTGGGCTGCGTCGTCCACACCGCGTGCGACAGTGTCGGCGACTTCGAATGCGACAACGAATTGGTCAACCGCATTCATCGCGCGACACGTTGGTCGCAGCGCAGCAACCTGATGGGATACCCAATGGATTGCCCGCAGCGCGACGAACGGCTCGGGTGGTTCGGGGACGCGATGGTTTCCATGGAGGAAGCCATGTTCAACTTCGACCTGCCACTCTTCTACCGGCAATGGCTGGACGGTGTCCGCTTCAACCAGAACGAGGCGAATGGCGACATCTCCATCGTCTCACCGCGCCCCTACATCACGGACGAACCCGACCCAACGTGGAGCAGCGCGTATGTGCTCATGACCTGGCAATACTATTTGCACTACGGCGACCGCCAGTTTCTGGCGGGGCATTTCGACTCCATGAAACGTTACGTGGACTTTCTCGGAACGCAGGCGACCAATCACATCCTGCCCAAGTATTGGATCGGCGACTGGGGCACGATTGTGGAAGGCTGGAAGGAAGGCGAACCGGTGTCCGTCGTCACAGCATTCTATTATTACGACGCGCTCATCCTTGCCAAAGCTGCCGACGTTTTAGGCAAGCGACAAGAGGCGGAACAATACAACGCACGCGCCAAGCAGATCAAAGCCGCCTTCAACCGCACATTTTATGACCCAAAGAAAAAGCAGTATGAACAGGGCACACAGTTTGCCAATGCCTTCCCGCTCTTTCTCGGCTTGGTGGAACCGGCGAACCAGTCCGCCGTGCTGCAAAATATTCTGAGCGATCTGGAACACCGCAAAGGCCATTTCAACGTGGGCGTGCTCGGTGCGAAATATCTTATTGATGCGTTGACCGAGTCCGGGAAAGCGGACGTGGCGTATCAACTCGTCAATCAAACGGGTTTCCCAAGCTGGGCCCACATGCTGGAAGGCGGCCGCACCACGATGTCCGAGTTCTGGGATCTGAAAGGCTCGCACAACCACGTGATGATGGGCAGCATTGACGCGTGGTTCTATCGAACGCTCGCCGGCATCCAGCCTGATGAGAAGAAACCTGGCTTCGAGAACATAGTCATCAAACCCTTCATCCCGGACACGTTGTCATTCGTGAAGGCAAGCACGCAAACTGTACGCGGACGGGTAGCGGTGGAATGGACGAAGAAGGAGGGTGCGCTGCAACTCAAAGTCAGCATTCCCGCAAATAGTTCAGCAACGGTGCATGTGCCGGCAACCTCATCCAAGCAATCACGAAGCACGCCGCCATTAAAACCAGCGCGCTTTGAAACCGGCGCAGACGTTTATGAAACCGGCTCGGGCGATTATGAATTCCAGTCGGCTCTGTCGGTAAAAGCCCGCTGATACCACTCAGGATCTGCTGAACTTGGCTGCACTATTTCAAATGCCAATGAATCGTATATTTCCACTGATCCTCCGGCTTGAATTCCTGTGAACCGCTGCTTGTGACCGTGAAATTCCCAGTGCTCTTGTTGTCCATTTCCTCGGTGCATTCATCGCCCGCCACATCGTCGAGCTTCAGGACAAATTTGCAGACCTGATCTGCTTTGACATTGGGAATCGCCAGATCGGTTGTGATGGTGATGCCGTCTTTCTCGAAGGTCTTGTTCGGGATGTTGAAGCGTTTGGTGGTTTCGCCCACGGTCGCATCGAAGCACAGATAGTACTCAGAGGATTGGGGCGCTTTGGTCATCACAATCTTGTCAATCACCAGTGTCTTTGCTTCCTCAGTGGCGGCAGATTTTGCGTACTTGGTCACCATCGGGGCTTCGGAGCGCTCCTTGTCAAAATTCACGGCGGTGGTGAGTTCGTTGTAGCCCAGCATGTAGATCACCGTGCGATCGTCGTCCAATGATTGAAGGTCGGTTGAAGAACTGCCGCCTTTCATGTTGTAGAATTTGGCGACCTTGAACGGTCCGAGCTGTTCGGCCTTCACGTCACCCTCTGCGTAGAGAACCGTCTCGTTTTCCAGAACGATCTTGAAAGTGAATTTGGTTTTCTTGATCTCAAGAATCTGTTTGAAGGCGCGGCCCTGGTCGTCGGTCCTGTTGGCGGTCCATTTGCCGGCCAGTGCTTCGAGGTCATCCGCCATGGCGGAAACCAGGCTGAACATTGTGATGGCGAATACGATTGTAAGATTCAGAAATATTCTTTTCATAGGCGTGTTGGTTTTGGCAATTACGAAAAGAGCATTTGCCACGGCGTTCAGGCAACTTCAAGGCAAATCTGGTTCCATGATTTTGGCCAGGACAAAGGCGTGCGATTTTTTTCTAGCCTGCCCTGACAAAATCTGGATGCTTCGCCTTGTGAACACGGCCAGCCCTTCAATAAATCGAACTGTTTCCCGCCTCGGCCAAAGTGCCACAATACCCATGCCTGCTTCCTCGGCACACACACCAACCATGGCGACGATGACGCGAATTCGCTCATTGGCAGTCATTGGTTTGCTGGTGCTCGCTGGCATCTTCGTGGCCAACCGAACACAGGCGCTTGAGTTAAACAATGCCGTGATCGTCTCGCCGCCAGACCTGTCTGCTCCTGAGCGCAAGGCTGTGCAGATGCTGATTGAGGAAATCGAGAAGCGCACGCATGTACGGTTGCCGGTGATGTCCGCCTGGCCATCCTCCAATGCACCCGTCATCGCAATCGGAAACAAGGCCACACTGAATCAATACTCAGGTCCATATTCGAAGGAATTGCTGGCGGTACGCAAAGCCATCGGCCCTGAAGGATATCGCCTTTGCGTCAAACGCGGTGCCGCGAGTTCGGGTGTCTTTGTCATTGGCGACGATGCGCGCGGAGTTCTGTTTGGAATTGGCAGATTGCTGCGCGAACTCCACATGCAGTCCGGCAGCGCGACCCTGGCGGATGATTTAGACATCACCACTGCGCCCAAGTACCCGTTGCGCGGCCATCAACTCGGCTACCGGCCCAAGACACATTCCTATGACGCCTGGGACCTGCCGGTCTGGGAGCAATACATCCGTGACCTCGCCGTCTTTGGCTGCAATGCCATCGAACTGATTCCGCCGCGTTCGGACGACGACGCCAGCAGCCCTCATTTTCCTAAGCCGCCGATGCAGATGATGACCGGCATGTCAAAGCTCGCTGATTCATACGGCCTCGACGTGTGGGCCTGGTATCCGGCCTTGGACAAGGATTATTCAGATCCGAAAACTGTCGATGCTGCGTTGATCGAATGGGGTGAGGTATTCTCCAAACTGCCGCGCCTCGATGCCGTGTTTGTTCCTGGTGGTGATCCCGGTCACACGCCGCCCAAGCTCCTCATGGCACTTCTCGAAAAGCAAACCCAAAACCTGCATCGCTACCATCCCAAGGCGCAGATGTGGGTTTCGCCCCAAGGCTTCACGCAGCAATGGTGGAACGAGTTCATGACAATCGTGCGCGATGAACAACCGGCCTGGCTGACTGGCGTGGTGTTCGGTCCGCAGGTGCGACTCGACACAGTGAAACTTCGCGCGCTGCTGCCAGCGAAATATAAACTGCGCCACTATCCCGACATCACACACAACCGCCAATGCCAGTTCCCGGTGGCGGATTGGGACACCGCATTCGCGCTCGCGGAGGCCCGCGAATGTGTGAACCCGCGCCCGCGGGCCTACGCAAACATCTTCCGCGTTTTCCAACCGCCAACCATCGGCTTCATCACCTACTCGGAAGGTTGCAATGATGACGTGAATAAAGCCGTCTGGTCAGGGCTTGGCTGGGATCCGGATCGCGACGTGACAGACATCCTCCGCGATTACGGCCGCTATTTCATCGGAGACCAGTTCGCAGATGAGTTCTCACAAGGTGTGCTCGCGCTGGAGGAAGACTGGCGCGGACCTGTGCTGGCAAACGCCAGCATCGAATCAACCTGGCAAAAGTTTCAAGCGATGGAAAGCAAAGGTAGCCCAACGCTGCAATCGAACTGGCGATTCCAGATGGCGATGTTCCGAGCGGCCTGCGATGCCTACGTGAAGCAGCGTCTTGCCTACGAGCAGGACCTGGAACGCAACGCCATGTCGGCATTGCAGCAAGCACCGGACAAAGGCTCTCTCGCCGTTCTGGACGTGGCGCAGGCGATACTCGACCGGGCGCGGACGAATGCTGTCGCGACTGAACTGCGCGAAAGGATTACCCAACTCGGCGACGCTCTGTTCCAGAGCATTCACATGCAACTCAGCGTCCAGCGCCATCGCGCCATCGCGCCCGACCGTGGGGCAACTCTTGATACCATTGATCTACCGTTGAACAACCGGCTCTGGCTGACCGGACGATTTCGAAACATCACGAATTTGTCCGATGAACAATCGCGTCTCGCAGCCATTCGTGAAATTGCAAACTGGACCGACCCCGGGCCGGGCGGATTCTACGACGACCTCGGCGACCTGACGCGCCAGCCACACCT
Organism: Verrucomicrobiota bacterium; assembly: GCA_013140495.1. Taxonomy (GTDB): domain Bacteria; phylum Verrucomicrobiota; class Verrucomicrobiia; order Limisphaerales; family JADLHS01; genus JADLHS01. The sequence continues at coordinate 22,476 of JABFSR010000210.1, read as the reverse complement.
TGTGCGCAACGCGGATCCCGCCGCCGATCCCTCCAACCTTGAGTCAGCGTTCGTCGGCTTCGCTGACCAAAAGGGTCGGCTCTCGGAAACAGATAATCTGGACGGAGCATTGCGTTATTCATGGCTGAACCATGCAGAGACCTTGCGTGCAACTCTGCTGCAAATGCGCTACCAGGGCCTTGATCCAAAGACTGACTATCGCGTCCGCGTCGTCTATGGCGGCGACAGTCTGCAAAAACCCATCCGGCTTGTGGCAAACGATTCGATTGAAATCCATCCTCTTATGCCAAAGCCGCAACCGATCAAGCCGGTCGAGTTCGCCATTCCGCGCGCCGCCACGGCTAAAGGGGAACTGACGCTGAGTTGGAACGGCGATGCGGCATTGGGCGGCAACGGCCGCGGCTGTCAAGTTTCCGAAGTGTGGTTGATCAAGGTGGCCAACCCAGCAAGTCGCTAGCTCAACGCGATGAAAACACTTTTTCTATCCTTTGCAATGGTTGTGGCGATTGGTGGCTGCTCCCAGCAGCCAGAGCGCGTTCGATCCGCCAACGCCTCACTGCCCCTAGGATTGGATTCGTATTTCGAGCGTTATTGCGATTACACCGGTGGTTTAGGAATTGGATTTGTGCCATCACACACATACGACTATCAATTCCGTCAGCATCTTAAAGCAACACACGACCCAGAACTCAAACGACTTTTTGTTCTCCAACATCTTCACAGAGACGTTGAATTTGCCCTTAATGATTTCAAGGCAGGAATACGCAGGACAGGCAAATCCTCCTCACAGCCTCTTACCTTTTCAGAGTGGCAGAGCACGCAAGAAAGAATCCGATCCCAGATCGACGATCTCGCGATCTATGTCGCGTTCACCAATTTCGCAAGTGTGCAACACGACCCGTTTACACGCATTGATCCGAATCTTGATGCAAGCTGGATCGATGAGTTGCGCGGAACGCTTCGCAGCGTTACCAACGCTCCAGCAAATGGGGAATTACTCAAGCAAACCGCTGCGGAGCCTTGAACTTCGACTTCGGTATGTGATTTGATCATCGTCATTGTATTTCTGAGTTCGTATCCGGCGGCAGCGTTGCGCATAATCGCATAAACAAAATGCACCTTGTAAAACACTTTATGAAATCCAAAAAATCGGCCTCGCTTCAATCCAAATGGAAGAATCCAGTCAAACAGAAACTGCAACAGGGAGAATCCGTCTTCGGCGCTGTGATCAGCGTCAACAACGTGGAGATCGCCGCGCAGGCAGCATCGCTGGGATTTGATTTCATCTGGATGGAGATGGAGCATTCGCCGCTTACGCTGGAAACCCTGCGCCATATCGTGCTGGCCACCCGCGGACTGCCTGCCGTGCCGTTTGCCCGGCCTCCGGTCAACCAACTATGGACAGCAAAGAGAGTGCTTGATGCGGGAGTGCTGGGAGTAGTGTTTCCGTTTACTAGCAGCCCGGAACTTGCGCGACAAGCAGTGGCAGCGTGCAAATATCCGACCAGGGGTTTGCGTGGTTCAGGCGCCGATCTCGCGCAATTCCGATGGCCCGCGCCGCAGGGCTACTACGATTTTGCGGATGAAAATGTCGTGGTTGTGACAATCATCGAAGATCTTCCCGGGTTGGAAAAGGTTGACGAAATCGCTGCCACGCCAGGCATTGATGTGATGTTCATCGGCACGAGTGACTTGTCCTTCGCACTTGGTTTGCGAGGCAATCAAAAGCACCCCCGACTGGAAAAGGCGATTTCGAAAATTGTCGCTGCCGCCAAACGAAACGGGAAATCTCTGGGTCGCCCGGCAGGCACGCCGGAACAAATCCGCAAGTTTCAGAAACAGGGCTTCCGTTTCTTTCAGACACGAACGGAAACCGACTTCATGGCAGCCGGGGCGGAATTATTGCTGAAGCCTTTTGGACGAAAACGCCAGATCTCGGCCGGCGGCGGGCTGTAACCCACCGCCAGCCGGATTAGCAATCAAAACACTAGAGCGTCCAACCTGCGCGGAAATTGCGCCGGATGTAGGCATCCGCGTCGGCATCGTTGGTGATTTTCAGATTCGGTCCGTCCCAGAGCAACCGCTGGTTGGGATTGCGGACGGCGAGGTTGCCGAGCAACACGACCTCCGTCATTGGGCCGGAGTATTCCCAATTGGAACTGGCCGGCTTGCCGCCCTTGCAGGCACGCGCCCAATCCTTCTCATGCCCGTCCGATCCGCCCGGAATGCGTTCGATGCTTGGCGCAGGCTGCTGAAATTCCTTCATGCGCTTTCCAGGCAACAACTGCGGATTCAAGCCATAGCAGCCGCACATCAAGACGCCTTTGTCGCCCATGAAAAGCACGCCGCCGTCCGCATCACCCATGCGCTTGCCTTCCTCCAGTTCCTCGGGACGCGGCGGCAGTAAACCACCGTCCCACCAGGTCAGTGTCGTGGCTGCCATGTTGCCGCGTGCCGGAAACTTGTATCGCACGACGGTCGAGCGCGGATAGGTTTCGTTCTTCGGCTCGGTGAGTTGCCAGAACTCCTGCCAGTAGGTCGAGATGCAACCTTCAACGCTTGTTGGATGGCCGAGCTTGAGCGCCCAGAAAACCGGATCGAGAACGTGGCAGCCGAGATCGCCGAGCGAGCCGGTTCCAAAATCCCACCACGCACGCCATTTGCTCGGCGCGTAGGTGGGATGATACGGACGCATCGCCGCCGGCCCGATCCAAAGATCCCAGTCCAGATCATTCGGTACAGGCGGCGTTTCCTTCGGGCGCTCAACTTCGACGCCTTGCGGCCAGACCGGACGGTTCGTCCAGGCGTGAACTTCGCGCACGTCGCCGATGGCGCCGCTCCAAATCCACTCGCAAATCTGCCGCACGCCATCACCGGAATGACCCTGATTGCCCATCTGCGTGACGAGCTTTTTCTCTCTCGCCGCTTCTGTCAGCTTGCGCGTTTCAAAGATGGAATGTGCCAGTGGCTTCTGCATGTAAATGTGTTTCCCCGCCTTGATCGCCGCCATGCCGATCACGCCATGCGTGTGGTCAGGAGTGGCGATGATCACGGCGTCAATGTCCTTTTGTTTCTCGAACATCTCGCGATAATCGCGATAAACCTTCGCCTTCGGGTACAGCTTGATGATTTTGGCCGCCCGTTCGCCCGCATCCACATCGCACAACGCCACAATGTTTTCGTCGGCAAGTTTCGCGAGGTTGTTGCGGCCCATGCCACCGACACCCACGGCGGCGAGATTGAGCTTGCCACTGGGCGGTGTCTGGCCGCGCGTGCCCAGCACGTAGCCGGGAACAATGCTGAACGCAGCTACTGAGGCGGAGGTACGCGCGATGAAACTCCGACGGTTGGTCTTGTATTGATTCGAGTCTGGCTGATTTGATTTTGGATTCATGGACAGTTGGTGTGGTGGTGAATTTGTCTTTCTTTCAGGCAATCGAAGCGTTGATCGGCCCATTCTGATTGAGAACAACGAAGGAGACTGCGTTGTTGAAGCCGTTCAATATGAAACGCCGATGCACGGATGCGAGTCTGGACAGGGTGTCGAAAGCTGTAAAGAAATTCCGAGGACGGGAGCGATCAAAAGCGACCAAACGATACAGACAACAAAAGTCTCAAACTAGAAACTGAAATTGATTCCAATGTGAAGGCGGTAGTCGGGCACGTTTTGAAGTCCATTGTTCCTGATCTGAACTGGCAAATCCACCCCGGCATTCGCACTGAACCGTCGCCCCGCTGCCAGATTGATTTGCGGCCCGAGATAGACCGCAGACATGCCGGTGTTCTGGTTTTCGCGACCAAGAACACGGTCACTGAACATGACGTCATAGACCGCCACAAATTGCAGGCCGAGCGACAGCTTTTTTTCAGAGAACAAGAACAAACCCGGACCGCCTGATGCCATCCACTCGTCGCCATACTCGTAACCGGATTCACCCGGCGTACGGAGATAATACTGAAACTGCGCGTTGAAGAAGAACCGGTCCACGCGCGCGTTGGCGGTAACACCAAAGACACCGTCGAACGATCCTGAACCCAAAGCGAGGTCGCGCAGGTGAACCCCGCTGATGGCGTGTTGATGGCCCGTGCCGTAGATCAGATCAAGCTCCCGTGTCACACGAACCTCCTCCGCCACACGGTCCGCATCGCCCGTCGGAAATTTGACTCCGACCAGCAGGTTCAGAGTGAAGGATGATTTGTCCCGACTCGCCTTCAGAATGGTGGCGCGACCAATCAACGCCAGATCGCCAATGCCCGCCTCCGTTCCTGATTCGGAAGCAACTCCGGCACTGGTGAGCTGAAGGCGTTTGAAACGCTTGTGGACGATGGGGAGATTTGCACTCACGCCGAAGCGGTCGGAGAAATTCCAAGTCGGCACGAGGTGGGTCATGGAACTGTCCACGAACAAATCGTCGAGCACCGAGGGCGGGAGCTCGTGATCATCCAACTGGACCGTGTGCGACGGAATGAACTGTTCGGTGACGCCGAACGAAAATCCCGATGTGGATTCGCCCGGAACAACGTCCTTGTTGTAAACCGCGCAAAGATCGCAGGCCGACACGGTGGCAGCACAACAGAACAACGAAAGAAAAAATGTTCGCAGTATCATGGATCAGGGATTGGCAACGAGCCGGTAGAATCGCTGTGCGTTCGTGCGCCAGTCGGGGACGATGTAATGGCCTTCAAATGGAAACGACGGCACCGAGTAGAGGTTCGACCAGGTGGCGGAAACGACTCCGTTTGTGATCTTGAAGGACGAAGTGTATTGGAGCACATAGGCACGGTTTGGCTCAGTGTTGAAATGAACCAGGACCTGTTTTGTGAGGAAGGGTTCAATAAATTCGATTTGGGGCGGCGGCAGCGCAATCGCAACGGATAGTCTCATCCATACGAAGACTACCAGCAACGCCGGGCCAACCAACAAAACCTCAAATCGCCTGCGTTTCATTTCAAACAAACCAACCGTATGACGTATGCCGATACAAAAATGGCGCGAAGCCAACTCTGGCTTCGCGCCACCCAACCTGACTCAAGACTCAACTTTTCCGGGAAAAACTGCGACGGGCAAGAAACGCAATGCCACCCAAGCCCAACAACGAAAGCGAGCATGGCTCGGGCACAGCTGTCAGAAAGCCACGAATTTCACCGCCGGGACTGAACGTCGAATGAATATTCCAATAAGCCTTGCCAGCCGCAATGGCTGCTACCAGATCCAACTCAGCCTGTGCCGTTGTTCCACCGTGCGCGGTGACATAGGACGGATTCCAACTTGAGGCCAGGGTTAGATCCAGCGTGTTGGCAAACGACCCGCTGGAGACGCCGAGCGGAAAGCCGACGAAAGTTGGGGTCGTCGTGGCGACGCCGGCATTGCCGGTCCCGGCAACCGCCGTGGCTGCGTGGATGTGCGAAGCCGTCGTGAGACCGGTCAAACCGCTGAAGTTAACCGACAGCGCCAAGGTGTGCAGCGTGCTGTTGTAGTCCACAGTGCCAAAGCCGGTCCCGCTGGATGGATTGGCTTCACCCGCATCGCTGAAGGTGGCCGTGTATTGAAAAAGGTCCGCGTGAGCCGGGATCAGGCTGCATGCAGTTAGAACGGAGATGAGGATTTTTTTCATTTGTTGTTTGGGGTTATTGATTGATTCGTGAGTTTCTGCTGTTCTGCCTTGGGAAAATTATTTTTGTCTGCGGATAAACCTGACCAAGATCAGCCCTCCGAGTCCGGCCAGAGCAAACGAACCAGGCTCCGGCACCAGAAGGTTCTGCCCGCGGATTTCGCCGCCACCAAAGGTGGATGTGTGGATGTTTACATAGGTCAATCCGTTCAGCATTCCGGCGATACCGGCTGCATTGAGCGTTCCGCTGCCGGAAATTGTGCCTGACGTGGCACCGAGTGGTATGGTCAATCCGATCAGAACACCCGCACCTACACCCGGCGCGGCCAGGCCGTGAATATGCGCTGCTGTCGTGGTGCTCGAAAGATTGCTGAACGAGCCACTGGTAAGAATCACCAGACCGCTTGTATCATCCAATGTCAGGGTTGCAAAACCACCACCCGATCCCGGCACACCTGCCTGGACGGGATCAAGCGACGATTGGAAGTTGTAAATGGCAGCCTGAAGCCGCGTCGATGAGCAGCCCACGACGACCATAGAAATTAACAGCCAACGGAAACCAAGAATGTGTTGCAGTCGTTTCTTCATGCTTTGTTTCATCGCAACCCGCTTGCAGGACGGATTGACAGGGTTAAGACGGCTTCAGTTCGCGGGTAAGAGGACCAGAGTTCATTTTGGTTCCCGTTGACTTATTCACAGCCTCGAGTTTGAATAGAATAGTTGAACCGGCGTCTGTTTTTCGTTATACATTCTTTGAATGTTGTTATGATGACGTAATCCTGCACCCGCCAATGGAGCGCCTCGCCATACCAAAACCAGAATGTAGCCAAACCTAAATCCAAAAGTCGTAAATATGAACTCAGCAAGTCGTAAACTTCAGTCAGTAACCACAAACACATCTTTCCCCGGTTTGTTGATGGCGATCGGGATCGGATTGATCGCCGTCGCGGCAACGAATCATTCACTGCAAGCCCAAGCGATCAATGTCCCCAACTACTCGTTCGAGTCGCAGTCAGGAGCAGGGTATCCCTTTGGCTCCAACCCCAGTGTTGATTTCTGGCAGAAGATTGCCGAACCCGCCAGTTTTGCCTTTGTCTCTGGCGGCTTTCCCTGGTACGCCACGGCAGGGGTGTTCGTAGGCACCGCTCCAAACAGTCCCAACCCTTACGCCAATCTCGTCGGCACACAGGCGGGATACATTCTGGCCTTTCCACAGGTCACTTTGTTTCAGGATTACAACTCGTCGCCCGGGCACGATTTCAACGCCACCTATGAGGTGGGCAAGTCGTACAACCTGACCATTGGCATATTTGGCAGCAGCAGCCTGTCTCCGGGTTCGACCCTTGAGTTGAGCCTGTATTACCGGGATAACTCGGACAACAAAGTAACCGTTGGCTCGACCACCGTGACCTACAGTCTGGCTGCATTTCCGACGAACACACCGAGTTTGAATCTGATTGATTACACGGTAAATGTGCCCCCGGTGCTGGCAGGCGACGCATGGGCGGGCAAAAACATCGGCATTCAACTGGAATCCACCATCCCTCTCCAACTGACCTCGGGCCGCAACTGGGACATTGATAACGTCCGGCTTACAGCCGTCCCCGAACCGACCACCATTACGCTGCTAGGACTTGGTCTTGGCGGACTGCTGCTGGCGCGTTCAAATCGCCGCGCGTGACGCGGTTTCCTTTGTGGGGATGATTCAGCAAACTCAACCGGCGTTCAAATCTGGTTTCCAGCTTGTGCGCCGGTTGAAGTGTTTTTTGATCAATGCGGGAGTGGTCGCCTGGTCTGCCTGGTTTGGCGCAACCCATGCCGGGCCGATCGCGGTGCCAAACGCGTCCTTTGAATCTCCGGCCACATTTTTTGTCACCCTGAATTTTGATTCGTGGCAGCGGACGCCGCAGTGGGCGAGTTGGGACGAAAATGCTTCCGGTCCCTGGACCAATCTCACTGGCATCTTCAAGAACGATCCTCCCGGCAGTGCCGTTCATATTGACAATTGTGATGGCGACCAGGCGTCGTGGTTGTTCGCAAATCCGGAGGTGGGCTTGTTTCAGGATTATGACACCGTGGATTGGGACGACCTGTCGCCCAGCCACGCATTTGACGTGAAGTTTGAAACCGGCAAATCCTACCACCTGACCGTTGGGCTCATCGGCGGAGGTTACAACATGCTCCCGGAGACGCCACTCGAGGCCAGCCTGTATTATCGGGATGCAACGAGCAACAAGGTCATCGTCGCGGCCACGACAATTACCTACTCATCGGCTTATTTCAGCAACCGCACCCAGTTTGTAGATTTCACAGTCGCCACATCTGTAGTTCGGGCAGATGACCCGTGGTCCGGCCAGAATATTGGCATTCAATTCCTCTCCACCGTCAGTTCCAACCTTGCGGGTGGCTATTGGGATTTGGACCATGTGCGCCTGTCCTCCATCCTCGCGCCCACGCTGTTGAATCCAACCCGGACGAACGGGCAGTTTCAATTCACATTGCAGGGCGAACCGGGGCAGGAGGTTGAAATACTCGCGAGCACAAATGCTTCATTACCCGCCGCAAATTGGATCAGCCTCGGGACAGTAACCAACACCACCGGGAACGTTCCCTTCATTGACACGTCCGCGAACTTCGACCAGCGTTTCTATCAGGCGCGGCAATTGCCGTAGCACGAAGACTCGCGATGTTCACCCGAAAGTCTCAACCCGTTGTCTGGCCCGCAGGCAATCAGGCGTTCACCCTGGTTGAACTCTTGGTTGTCATCGCCATCATCGCGATCCTCGCCTCCCTGTTGCTACCAGCCTTGTCCTCGGCGCGGGAAAAGGGTCGCAGAACCGTCTGCCTGTCCAACGTGCGACAAATCGGCATTGCCATTCAAATGTACGCCCAAGACAACGACGGCCGGATTCCTTTCGGACCCAAAGCGCCGCCGTTCACCAATCCGTCCAACTTTTATCCTGCCACCGGATCGCCCACCAGCCTGCTCTCATTGCAAAACGGAGCGCCCGTTGGTTTGGGACTGTTGCTTCAACATCATCTGGCAAGCCAGCCAAAAGTCTTGTTCTGCCCGAGCACGGATCAACCTCTAGATACCGTCGCCGAGCTGGCAAAGGTCGGCACTTATCAATCCCAAGGCAGCTATTACTACAGGCACGGCGGCAATACGGAATTGTTCGACGCCCCCGGCACGAATAATCCGCCCAATCTCCGGCTCGACAACCTGGGCCTGAATCGCAACGGCCTGCCGATTCGCGCGCTGGTCATTGACACCCTGTTTCTCTGTCCCGATGACCTCGCGGCATTCAACGTCAAGCCGCGCACTCATCATCAGCAGAAATCCGCTACAATCCTGTTTTCGGATGGACACGCCTCATCGCGCCCCAACAAGGACAACCGGTTCACGGTGGATGTCAGGGACTACAGCCAGATTCGCGACGCGTTCAACAAGATTCTTCAAGTGCTCGAACAAGCTGATGGTGAGCAGTGAGACTCGTTCAGTTGGCTTTTACGATTCCAGACCCCGGGTGGGAAGTACACGCCGATTCCACAGTTCGACGCAATAAAGAACATCCGTTTTATCTGGATGCTTTCGTTTGAACACGTGGTCAAATCATTTTCCCGATGACAACGGCTTGCGTGCGCGCTGAGCGGCTGGTTCAATCGGACGCGAAACATCATGCGTGCAATCGTTGTCACACAACTTGGCGGTCCTGAAGTATTGCAGGCCCGGGAAATGCCCATGCCCGTGCCGGGCGAACATGATCTGCTCATCGAAGTCCACGCGTGTGCGATCAATCCGATTGATTTCAAGATCCGGCGCGGCGCGTTCGCCAAAAATCGCGAACTGCCGTTCATTCTTGGCTACGACCTGAGCGGTGTCGTGCGCGGGGTGGGCGAAAAGGTCGAGGGCTTCTACGAGGGAAACGAGGTGTATGCCTCGCCAAGCCTGATTCTCAACGGAGCGAACGCGGAGTTCGTCTGCGTGGACGCGCGCCTTGTCGCGCTCAAACCAAAATCACTCAGCCACACGGACGCCGCCGCGCTCCCGCTGGTCACATTGACCGCGTGGGAGGCGTTGTTGAAACGGGCGCGCATTGAGATGGGGCAGACGATTTTGATCCACGCCGGCGGCGGCGGTGTGGGACACGTCGCCATCCAGATCGCCAAGCTCAATCTCGCGCGCGTCATCACCACGGCGAGCAGCCACGATTCGCTTTCGCTCTGCCACAAGTGCGGCGCGGACGTGGTGATCAATTACCGCGAAGAGAATTTTGTTGAACGCGTGAAGGCAGAAACCGGCGGTCGCGGTTGCGATGTGGTGTTTGACACCGTGGGCGGCGAGACGTTTGATCGCTCGCTGGATTGCGTGGCCGTGGACGGGCATGTGATCACCTGCGTCGGAATGCCGTCGGACAAAATTCCTCAAAAACTTTTCCGGCTGAACGCCACCTTGCATTTTGAATTCAAGGGCGCACCGGCTGTGTATGGCGTCCGGCTGGAAAGTCACGGCGAGATTCTCCGCGCCGCCGCGTTGCTCGTGGATCAGGGGCATTTGAAACCCTACGTCAGCCGTGTGCTCGAACTGGACGAGCTTGCCGAAGGTCACCGACTCATCGAAACAGAACACACCACCGGCAAGATCGTTGTTAACGTGAAATGATCCCGGACATGGATGCGAAACGCCTTGTGCGCAGACTTCAGTGGCTGTGAAACATTCCAGACAGCCGGTCATGACATGTGACTTGCCGATCTCCGCACCGTTTTTACCAAGATAATCCCTTGCCTCCGCTTCAAGGGCTGGTAAAAGTTTACGGTAACAATAATAAAACAGCAGTCGCGAATGAATCCTTTGCGCTGACCAGGTTAATGGTGGCCGGCCAATTGGTGTTCATTTCCAGCAAGAATTTATGAACAACGAAGCGAAAAACATCCCCTACCCTGGCATACCCACCACTTCCGACGGCGCTGGCGGCGTCGTGTGGGTCGAAATCAATATCACGCACGGCGCGTGCGCGTATCCCATCACCTCGTCCACTACGATGGGCACGGGTTACGAAACCGCCGTGTCCGATGGGAAGAAGAACCTCTGGGGCGATGTCATCACCTTTGTTCAACCCGAGTCCGAACACTCTGCCGCGACGACGTGCGAAGGCTTCGCGCTCGCGGGTGGACGCGTGACGAACTTTACTTCGGGCCAGGGTCTCGTGCTGATGAAGGAAGTGCTCTACACGATTTCCGGCAAACGCCTGCCCATCGTGTTTCACATCGGCGCACGGGCGCTGACTTCGCATTCGCTCAATGTTCATTGTGGCCATGACGACGTGATGAGCGTGTCCGATTGCGGCTGGGGGATTTTGTTCGGACGCAACGCGCAGGAAGCTTGCGATCTCGCGCTCATCGCGCGGCGCGCGGCGGAAGCGGTGGAGACGCCGTTCATGAATGTGCAGGACGGTTTCCTCACCACGCACACCATCGAGAACATCAAGTTACCCGAGACGGAGTTCATGAAGGAATACATGGGCGACCCGAATCAAAAGCTGCGCTGCCTGTTCGACCCGATGAATCCCATCATGACCGGTGTCGTGCAGAATCAGGATTCCTACATGAAGGGCAAGATTGCCCAGCGCCATTTCTACGACAAAGTCCCCGCTGCGGTACAGGAGGCGATGGATTTGTATTACGCGAAGACTGGGCGTCGCTATCGCATGGTGGACACGTATCGCATGGACGACGCGGAATACGCGCTCGTCGGCATGGGCGGCATGATGGAAACCGCGCAAGCCGCCGCCGATTACATGCGCGAGGAACTGGACCTCAAGGTCGGCGTCGTTCACGTCACGTGCTTCGCGCCGTTCCCGGCCACGCAACTGGTGGACGCGCTCAAGAACGTCCGCGCGCTCACCGTGCTGGAACGCATGGACAATCCGCTCGCGCAATCCAATCCGCTCGTGCAGGGCATCAAAGCCAGCTTCGCCGACGCGCTCACCGGCTTGAGCTTCGGCTCGAACGGCGAATTCAAGTATCCCAAGATCACGAGCATCCCGAAGATTTACGCGTGTTCCGCCGGACTTGGCTCGCGCGACGTGCGCGGCGGTCACTTCATTTCCATTGTCAAAAACATGTTCGCCGACCAGCCGCGCGAATACACCGTCATCGGCATCAAACACGCGCTCGCGTTGTCCGATGGCGAAGACCCGGACCTGCGTCCACAGGGCGCGTTCTCGATGCGCGGCCATTCCGTCGGCGGATTCGGCTCGGTCACGACCAACAAACTCATCGCGTCGTTCGTCGGCGAGTTGTTCAACATCTACGTGCAGGCGTATCCGAAATACGGCTCGGAGAAAAAAGGTTTGCCCACGACCTATTACCTGACCGTTGCCGAAAAACACATCCGCACGCACAGCGAACTGGCGCACGTCGAATTCATCCCGCTCAACGACGTGAACGCCTTCAACCTCGGCAATCCGCTCGACGGCATCGCCGACGAAGGCAGCGTGTTCATTCAAAGTCCCGAGACCGACCCGCAACGCGTCTGGGATCACATCCCCGCCTACGGCCAGAAACTCATCCGCAACAAACGGCTCAAGGTTTTTTACCTCGACACCGTGAAGATCGCGAAAGAGATCGCGACCGATCCCGACCTCCAGCAACGCATGCAAGGCGTCTGCCTCGTTGGCATCTTCATCCGTGTGACGCCGTTTGCGTCGCGCTCCGGCATGGGCGACGAACAGGTGCTGGGCGCGGTGGAAAAATACATCCGCAAGTATTTCGGCAAACGCGGCGAACACGTCGTGCAGGAAAACCTCAAATGCGTGCGCGAAGGTTTGAAGAGCGTTATGGAAATCCCATGGAACGTCATCTCCGCGCCCGCCGCGCCGAAAGCGAAGGCCAGCGAGGAAGTGGTGTTTGCGAAGTAAGTGAGTAATCCATGGGTTGCCTTGGTGTCCATTTTGCCCTGACGGAGAAAGACGTTGAACGTCTTCGCGCCTTGGAGGATGAACAAGCTCGCTTGGAACTCCTGCAAGAAGAAATTGAAGAAACCTACCTCTCGGGAGACAAGAAAAATGCGGCAGAGAGTGACAAAGCTTGGGACGCAATGCATCGGACATTAACAGATGGAAAATTGAGTTGGGACGGCGGAAAATATCCGCTTAATCACACTGTTCTCGCGGGCGAACTGCTTTACACGGAGTCCGATTACATAATGAGTCTGAAAAATCCGGAGCAGGTGAAAGATGTCGCAAACGCCCTGGCTTCAGTGAGCCAAGATGTTTTTCGTGCTGGGTATTTCAAAATCAGTCCGAAGGAATATGGCACGCCAGTGACGGAAGAAGATTTTGGTTACACGTGGGAGTGGTTTCAGAACGTGCGTGACCTTTATCAACGCGCAGCGAGCGAAGGTCGTTTTGTTCTATTCACTGCCGATCAATGAAACGGTTTATACCCACCCACCCCGAAGCTCCCGCAGCCGAGCGCGCCCCTCGCGTTCCCGTCGCGGCTTCGTCGGAGCGCGGTTCGGTTTCGGAATCAGTTAGTGTTCACGCCCGCCCTCACCCCGGCCCTCTCCCCCAGGAGAGGGAGAATCATTCCGCCATCGCTGGTGAATGCGGACGCGTTCAGCTTGCCATGCGCCCTGAAGCGAATTCAAAAAGAGGCGGAGACAGCACGAGAGACATCCAAACTTCAGTAGCCGTCCGACAGCTTTCCCCTCTCCCCGGGGGAGAGGGCCAGGGTGAGGGCGAGCGTCCCACTAACTTTTCTTCCCCCACAATCCCCGTCCTCGTGTAAGCCGGCAGCGGATGCGGCGCCCGTGCTTGCAGCGCATTGAAAATCACATCGCGAACGAATTGCTTCTCCCGTCGCAGTTGCCAGTTCCAGAAACGAATTTCTTTGATGCCCATCGAAGCGAGAAACTTGGTTCGCTCCGCATCGTGAGCCTGCTGACCGGGATGCCCGTGCTGTCCTCCATCAAGCTCGATGGAGAGGCTTGCCTCCAGGCAATAGAAGTCGAGGTAGTAAATCCCGCAGGGATGACTGCGGCGGAATTTGTAAGTGCTGAATCGCCGGTCGCGCAGCCAGCTCCACATGAGCTTCTCGGCCCACGTCGGCTTCTTCCGCAAAGTGCGGGCGCGTTCGGTGTTGGGCATGGCGGGAAAATAAAGCGTCGCGGGATTTTTGTGAAGAATGGTTTTACGACCGCCCTCACCCCGGCCCTCTCCCCCGGGAGAGGGTGAAACGCTCGCCGTCACGGGTGAATTGGCACGTGCTCAATTCATCTTTGTGCAGGAGCAAAGTCAAAAGAAGTGAAGGCGACAACTTGCCTCATTTCGATTCACCTTAACTCCGGCTTTTTCACCTCTGCGAGGGAGTTGACAAGCGGGCGCGGACGCCTCAGTCTCGACGCGTCGCATGAATGCATTTCAAAGAATCAGCCGCAGATTTGTGACGCTTGCCGCGTCCGCCTTTTTGGTTTGCCTGTTTTCAACCGTGTCCGGCCTGTGCGCCGCCGAAAAAGTCGTGGAGGAATCCGCACCAGCCCGCGCAGAAGGCGGTTCCAACTCCAACGAATCGCTGCGAGCCTACCTCCAGCTTCAGGAACAAATTCACAACACCCAGCTTTCGCTTGAACGCGACCGCAAGGAAGGGCGTGAGGCTGTCGCCTCACTCAAGGAGGCTGTCCTCGGTCAGCGCGAGTCCGCCCTCGGCCAGCGTGAACGTGAAATCAGTTCCTTGAACATCGCCATGCAGACCACGAACGTGCTGCTGGTCAAGATTGCGGCAGGATTCGGCATCGTCGGGTTTCTTGCGATGGTGATCACCGCATTTCTGCAATGGCGTGCCGTAACGCGGCTGGCGGAGGTTGCTGCAATGATCCCGAACGCGCGCCAGGCCCTGCCCGCGCCTTCGGTTGGAGTGGAAGCCCCGATATTCGGCAACAACGCCGCCGAGCAATCCAGCCAGCGACTTTTCGGCGCGTTGACCCAGCTCGAAAAACGGATTCACGAACTCGAACACACGGCGCATCCCGTGACTGCGGAATCCGCTACCGCCACTGGCACGAATGGCAACGGTTCACACACCCTCGATGCGGAACACTCCCAGGAAAAAGATCACGACGCAGTCCTTCTAGCCAAAGCGCAGTCCTTGCTGGACCTCGAAAAGGGCGAACAGGCGCTTGAAGCCATCAACGAAATTCTCCTGCACGAGCCCAACAATCCCGATGCGCTCGTGAAGAAAGGTATCGCGCTTGAACAACTGCGTCAGACGGAGGAGGCGTTGCGTTGTTACGACCGCGCCATCGAGTTGAATGGCGGATTGACCATCGCCTACCTGCAAAAGGGCGGGCTGTTCAACCGCATGGAACGTTACGAGGAGGCGTTGCAATGCTACGAACAGGCATTGCGCGCGCAGGAAAAAGCGCATCACGTCTGAGTGATTACGCCTCGCGGTAGGTGATGCGCGCCTTGCCGAGATCGTAGGGGGACATCTCGACGCGCACCTTGTCTCCGACGCTGATGCGGATGAAATGTTTCCGCATCTTGCCGGAGATATGGGCGAGCACCTCGTGCCCGTTAGCGAGCGCCACACGGAACATCGTTCCCGGCAACACCTGCGTTACCGAGCCGCTTACTTCAATTGGTTCTTCTTTAGCCACAGATCTACCAAATGATTCGCGCGCAGACTATTCAGCGGGCGGGCTCAAAATCAAATCTTTTTCTGCGCTCTGCCCGGGCCTGGCAGGCGACGCGGTGACTTGGAGCGCAGCGGCAGCCGAGGCGGGACGAGGAGCGGCAGCCTTCCCTGATTTCTGATGAGCATCGCAATTTGATGTCGCCAAAGCTGGCGCGGCTGGCAACCATGCTGCGGACATGGGCAATATTTTCAGCGTGCTGCGCTTTGGCTGGGCATATCTGCGTCGTTACAGGACGCGGCTGTTTGTTGGGTTGCTTTTTAGTGTGCTGTTTGCGTTTTCCAACGCCAGTTTTGTCTGGGCCACGCGCACCATTACAGATCGGTTTGATCCAAAGCCCGCACAAATTCAGGAATCCGCGCCAGCAAAGCCGGGCATCACTTCGGCCATTTCCCAGCGACTCAAGGAAATGAACACATCAGCGCGCGAGTTCATGGAGCCGTGGTTGCCACGCATCGGTGAACCACTGTCCACGCGGCACATCGTCGGTTTGCTATTGTTCTTTCCGCTGCTCGTGGCGTTTCGGGGGATCACCGACTACCTGAGCAACTACTGCATGGGCTGGGTGAGCGAGCGCGTCATTCGCGATGTGCGGCTCGATATCATGGAGAAGTTGAGCACGCTATCGCTCGATTTTTTCAACCGGTCCAGCACAGGCGATTTGCTTACCCGAATTAACGTGGATTCGCAAAACCTGCTCCGCGCGCTCCGGCAAGGTGGGGCGGATCTGGTCAAGGAGTCGCTCAACATCGTCGTGTTGCTCACGGCAATGTGCTGTCTGGATCCTCTGCTGACGCTCGGTGCGATGGTGGTTTTGCCCGCCTGCATTTTGCCGCTCATGGTGCTTGGCAAGAAAGCGCGGCGTGCAATGGCTGCCAGCCTCAAGGCGAACATTTCCCAATCCAGCCAGCTCGTCGAACTGCTCGGTGGCATTCGTGTCATCAAGGCCTACAATCTCGAAGCTGCGGAGATCGAGCGTTTCCGCAAGACCTCCGGTCATCTCGTTCATGCAGGAATGAAGGGTGTCCAGGCCAAGGAACTCATCAACCCCATCATCGAGATCGTCTCGATGTTTGGCTTTGGAGTGTTACTGATCTACATCTTCAAGGCGGGCCGGACAGGTTCGGAACTCGCCACGTTTCTGGCTGCGGTGATGTTGTTCTTTCTTTCGATTAAAAAACTCGCCGGCGTACGGATTCTTTTCGAGCAGGCCAATGTGGGACTGGAGCGCCTCATCGAAATTCTAAACGAGAAACCCAAGGTGGTTGAGCCGGCAAATCCAAAGCCGCTGACCAATTTCAAGTCGGCCGTTGTATTCGATCACGTTACTTTTGCGTATGGAGAAAAGGCGGTGCTGCATGATTTTGCGCTGACAATTCCACAGGGCTTCAGGCTTGGCATTGCCGGCGAGAGCGGTTCGGGCAAGACAACACTCGTGAACCTCCTGTTCCGTTTTTACGATCCAACGAGCGGTGTCATCAGGATTGATGGCCTAGATTTGCGTGAGGCTTCGTTGCACAGCTTGCGCAATCAACTGGCTCTGGTCAGCCAGGACGTGACCATCTTCGACATGACCGTGGCTGAAAACATTGCATGTGGCAGGGCTGGTGCGAGTCGTGAGGAAATCGAGGCTGCCGCCAAGGCTGCATTCGCGCACGACTTTATTCAGCAACTCGATCAGGGTTACGATACTCCGCTTGGTGAGCGCGGTACAAGGTTGTCGGGCGGGCAGAAGCAGCGTGTAGGCATCGCTCGGGCATTCGTGCGGAACGCGCCGATTCTGGTGCTGGATGAGGCCACAGCAGCACTTGATTCCAAGGCCGAAGGCGAGGTGCAGGCAGCGATTGATCGTCTGGCCGAGCATCGCACGGTTATCAGTGTGGCGCACAGGCTCTCGACTCTTTCCGGCATGGATAAGATCATCGTGCTTGAGGAGGGCCGCATAGTTGAGTCCGGCAGCTTCGACGAATTGCTCCGCAAGAATGGCGTGTTTGCAAGCATGGCGGCCAAACAGGGAATCTTCCCGAGCTGACGCAGATGGACTTGTCCAAGCCACAAGCGCGGATTGAATACCTCGACGGTGGAAGGTTGCGCGTCGCCACGGAGTTCGTCGAATTGTTGCGGGCGAACAACCTTAACACTTTCGAGCAGATCATGACGTACGTTGGCGGTCAGATGAAACGTTCTGTGCCGGGGCGTTCCACGGTGCGCATCGAATTGAATGCCCCGGGCGGAAACAAGGCTGTAGCGTTTCTGAAACGCTACGAACGTGATTATTTGCACCCTGTGCGGAAGATGCTTCGCTTTCTGCATTGGCCGGGTGCAGACGACGAGGCGATGCACGAGTGGAACGCAATCGCGGAACTTCGGCGACATGGTTTCAACACACCAACGCCAATCGCCGTCGGCCAGCAAAAGGTCGCGGGGTCGGTGGTTCGGAGTTTTTTGCTGACAGCGAACATCGAAGGGGGTATCGCCGCACACAATTATGCCCACAAGCTGACTGCGCGTCCCCGCCGCGCACTTGCCGAAGAAATCGCGCGGCTTACACGCAGATTTCTGGATGCGGGCTTTGCGCACCGGGACTATTACCTCAGCCACATATTCGTGGTGGAGTCTAAAACAGGCCAGCGGGAGTTGTTCCTGATTGATCTGCAACGTGTGTTCCAGCCCCGATGTTTTCGCAGACGTTGGATGGTGAAAGACCTTGCTTCGCTGGGTTACACGGCTCAATTGGCGCACGCCACGCGCTCCGACTTGTTGAGTTTTTACAAAGTCTGCTTTGGTGTGAAACAGCTTGCGCCTTCCGACAAAAAGATGATTCGCGAAATCATGGTGCGCGTTCAGGCGCTGCACTCACGCGGGCCGAGGTATGACGTCATCTGGGACAAGCCGGGGGTTCGTCCACCAAATGTGTGAAAATTGCATGGAGTTGGAGTGCGCCCGTCCTCGGGCGCAGCAATTTGAGCACTTTATTCGCGCTCTGAACATTTAAGCCAACCATCTCTTCCATGCTTCTGCGCCCGGGGACGGGCGCACTCCTGAAAAACTCCGTTGCCTCGCGCGTGATTGGCTTCTAGTCTGATGGTCGGTTGAGCGCAACTGAATCCAAATACATCGAGAAGAAATCCTATCTCTCGCGGCTGGCCCACAAGGAAGAACTGGCCTTTCGCGAAGCCGATGGGCATCTCGAAACCGAATTCGGCAGCGAAGCTGAATGGTTGCGTTGCCTGCGCGAGGATTATCCCAAGTTCATCCCGTTCCTGACGAAGAAGTGCGGGCTGGATTTTCGCGGGCGCATCCTGGAAATCGGCGCGGGCGCGGCGTGGTTCAGCGCAGAACTCTCCAAGCTGCCGGGCGTGGTTGAGGTCATCGCCACGGATTTCTCCCCGAAACTCTTGAAGGAACAGGCCCCGCGAGTATTCAAGCTGCTTCAAGCCCGCGAATCGAAGATCACCCGGATGCCGGCGGATTTTCACAAGCTGGACTTTGCCAACAACCATTTTGATTTTGTCGTCTGTTCTGCTGTCTTGCATCACGCGGTCAACATGGTTGAGGTGTTGCGCGAAGCGCGACGTGTTGTTAAGCCGGGCGGGAAGGTTGTTGCCATTCGCGAACCGGTGTGGCCCCTGGTGAAGTTGAAGTCCCGCTCAAAAACACAGGCACAACTCATCAAGGCCGGCGTCAACGAACATTTTTATACACTGGCTGAATACGGCGAATTTTTCTCGCTGGCTGGACTCAAACTCGACGCCAAACGCGTGAATCTTTCCAGCGGATTGAAATTTCTTTTCAACGAGGCGGTCAATGGTCTCACACACGCGCGTTACGCCTTCGTCGCCACCAAGGAATCCAAAAAATGAGCGAACAAAAACCAGCCTATCGGGGTCGCGTCAAATATGACGACAAGACCGCCCGCAAATACCAGGTCCGCAAGGAGGGCAAGCACAACGCCGAGATGCGCATGGTGGATCGTGCATTCGCACTCGTGCCCAAGACGCATCGCGTGCTCGATGTGCCGTGCGGCGGTGGCCGTGTAACGGTGCATCTTGCCAAGAAAGGTTACGCCATCTCGTCGGCAGATCTGTCTGACTCAATGATCGCCATCACGCGCGAAACCGTCGCAAAGAACAAATTCAACATCACGGTGGAGAAGCAGGACATCGAGAACCTTACGTTCAACGAACGCCACTTCGACACGATCATCAGCTTCCGATTGTTCCATCATTTTCCAAATCCAGAAATCCGCCAGCGCGCGGTCACGGCGCTTTGCCGCGTGGCGCGCAAGTACGTCGCGCTTTCCTATTTCAGCCCCGCGTCCATGACTTCGGTGAAGCGCAAGGTGCGCGCAGCTCTCGGTGGCAAGAAATCCGAAAAGCACGCCACGCCGCTTAAAGAGGTGGAATCCTATTTCGCGAAGGCCGGCTTCAAACTGGTGAAGGATTTCGCCCAACTGCCGCTTATCCACACGATGCACCTCGCGTTGTTCGAGCGCGTCGGCGAATCCAAGCCATGATCGTCCTCGGCCTCGGTGGAATGGTTGGACATGATCCGGCTGCCGCGCTTGTCGTGGACGGCAGGGTCGTGGCCGCCGCCGAGGAGGAGCGTTTCATCCGCGACAAACACGCCAAGGGCAAGCAAGCCGAACACGCCACGCAATGGGCGCTCAAGTTCGCAGGGCTCAAACCTTCCGACGTGCAGGCTGTCGCAATTCCATTCGCGCCCGTCAGCATCTTCGGTCCGGCACGCTGGCACTTTGCTGCCCGGCATTGGTATGCGCCAGATCGTGCGTTCACGGCGTTGTTCAATGGCAACCGCCGCTTCCGCCGGAACGTGAAAAATGTTTTTGCCGCGCTTGACCGGCTCGGCATTGACAAGGACAAGATCAAGTTCATCCCCGTCGAACATCACCTTGCTCACGCGTCGAGTGCATATCACGTCTCGGGCTACAAGGACGCGGCCATCATGAGCGTGGACGGCGTGGGCGAATACGCGACGACATGGTTCGGCCACGGCACAGGCGGCGAGATTCATCGTGTGAAGGAATTTTTTGCGCCGGATTCACTTGGCGGCTGCTACGGTGCGATCACGGAATTTCTCGGCTTTGAGATGCTCGACGGTGAATTTAAGGTCATGGGCATGGCACCCTACGGCGACGCGAGCAAGATTGATGTCTCGCAACTCATCGAGTGGAACGCGCACGGATTCCGCGTCAACACGCGCCTCGTGAACTGCATTGGCACGCGCCGCTACAAACGCGCAATGCGAGGTGGCTCCGAAGGCATGGGCACTTACTTTTCGCCGAAGCTCATTGAGATGTGGGGGCCGCCGCGCGAGGGCGATGAGATTGACGATCCCTACGTCCACATCGCCGCCGCCATCCAGAAGCAGCTTGAAAAAATCCTGCTCGAGCTCACAAAGAATTTTCTCGGCGAACACATCGCACGTACAAAGCGGCTTTGTTATGCGGGCGGCGTGGCGTTGAATGTGAAAGCGAACCAGCGGCTCATCCAGGCGTTCGCGCCGGATTGCGAAGTATTCGTTCAGCCTGCTGCCAGTGATTCCGGCACGGCCCTCGGTGCGGCCACGTACGCGGCTCATCAACTTGGTGATACGATTCAGCCAATGCCGCACGCGTATCTCGGCCCGGAGTATTCAGCGGAGGAAATTGAGGCCGTGTTGAAGAACCGCAACATCCGTTATGAGAAGTGCGCTTCGATCACCGACACCGCAAGTGATCTGCTCGCGAGTGGCGAAGTGGTGGCGTGGTGTCAGGGGCGCATGGAATGGGGGCCGCGTTCGCTCGGCAACCGCAGCATCCTCGGCAATCCTGCGTCACGCGGCGTCGCCGACATGATCAACGCGCAGATCAAGTATCGGGAGCGCTGGCGTCCGTTCTGTCCCTCGATGCTCGACACGGTTGCGCCGGATATTTTGCAGACGAAACATCCGTCGCCCTACATGACATTCACGTTCGACGTGGCGGAGCATTGGAAATCGCGCATCCCTGAAGTCGTCCATGAGGATGGCACTGCGCGTCCGCAGATCGTCACCGCGCAGAGCAACCCGCGATACTACGAGTTGATCAAGAAGTTCGAAGCCCGGACAGGTGTCGGCGTGTTGCTCAACACTTCGCTGAATCGCCGTGGGGAGCCGATGGTCTGCTCGCCTGATGACGCGCTAAACATGTTTTACGGGAGCGATCTGAGGAACCTGGCCGTCGGCGATTTCCTCGTGCGGAAGTAGAAGCACTGGTCTCCCGACCCGGCGTGCTTCCACAATCACAGCAATGTCACACCAGCGCGCCGGCTCGGAGAGCGGCGCTCCGACAATTAAATCTTTCACCCGGGCCGGAACAGGAAATTGTTGCAGTAATCTGGCGCATCCCAGAAGCGCTCACCGATCTGTTTCTGATGAATTGCCGGATCGAATTCGTTGAGCGGGCGCAAACCATCAGGCGCGAAGAATTCTCCCGAGTAACCCAAGCCACCCAGAAAGTTGAAAACGTCCTGCATTGTGTTCTTCCGCAGGTGACGCTGCTCGCACTCAAAGATGACCACGGGCCGATGTTTTGTGATGGTCTGTTGTGCGCCTCGAAAGACCTGAAGCTCGTGTCCCTCCACGTCCACCTTGAGCAATGCGACCCGCGTTGTGTTCTGTAAAACCCGATCCAGCGTGTCCACTCGACATTGATGCGTGTGGCTCGATCCACCTTCCACCTCCGCCTGCTCAAGCGACGCGCCCGGTGAATCCTTGTCGCCGGGAACATGCAGCGTGGCCGACCCGGCGGAATCCGACAACGCGCAATCCTGCACATGAACATTCCTCCAGCCCATCTCGCTGACGATGGATTTCAGGTAACCCGCGAGTGAAGGTTGGGGTTCAAAGCCAAACACATTTCCAGATTCACCCACAGCCTTGCGCAGCCAGTAAAGATACGCGCCCTTGTTTGCACCCGCATCAACAGCCGTATCGCCGGGTTTGAGCGCGGCGAGCGCAGCCGCCACCTCGGTCTTCTGGTCACGATAGCGGGCCTTGAGCGCGCGATAGACGAAACGAAAATTCATGGTGGTTCAATCAAGCATGAGGACGACGGACGACGGGAAATTGTCTGTCGCGTCCGGGTCTGGCAAGCAGATTCAAGTGCGTGTGATGAATCAGGGAGGAAGT
>JABFSR010000179.1 GCA_013140495.1 Verrucomicrobiota bacterium | reverse complement strand
ATGTGGTGGTGGATTTGCCGGAAGCCATCTTCAGCAACAACCGCCTGCTCTACCTCGCGCACAAGCACATCCCGACCATCTGGGAAGAGCAAAACATCATAATCGAGAACATTGACTGGACGCGCGAACCGAACGGCAGCCTCAAGCATGAACGCGTGTTGCCAAACAAGATCGCGTTTGGCGCTTCAATCAAACCCAGGGCCGGCGGTGTGGACATGGAACTCTGGTTTCGGAACGGCACGGATCAAACATTGCCCGGCTTGCGAACCCAGATTTGCGACCACCTGAAAGGCGCGCCGGAATTCAACGAGCAGACCACCACGAACAAGATTTTTCAAAGCCCGTCCGTGGCCGTTCATTCCGTTGGAGGCGACCGCTGGATTCTGACCACTTGGGAGCGTTGCGGACGCGCGTGGGGAAACCCGCTCGTCCCCTGCCTTCACGCCGATCCTGTGCTTCCCGACTGCGCGCCCGGCGAAACCGTCCGCGTGCGTGGACGGCTCTGGTTTTACGAAGGCAAAGACGTGCAACAGGAACTCGCGCGGGCCAAAGAGTTATTTCCTTGAAGCGCGGTTTGAACTGTGTTCTTACAAACACTTCTCGTCGAGTAAACAGTCGCCGGTTGCGAAATGAAACTTGTGCGCAACCCAACTACTCAGAGGTCCCGTTTCTCAAGAGACATCGCTATTTTCACCACGATAATAAGTCACAGCTAAAGTAGCACCAAGTTTTGCAACGCGCTGGAGCGTGTCGGGCCGAAGGATGAACCGCGAAGAACGCTCAGTGCATCGCAACTCGAAACCAACATCGAACTCCTTCCGTGCTGCTTCCCAAATTCGACGTGACACAGGCGACAGCCGCTCCACTACATCACAAAGAGCATGAATCGCGGAATCCGGACTTTTGTGCTGCCCTCGAACTTCCAACGCAAGGAGATGTTGCCTCCCTGCCGCTGGTCCGACATGCAATATCATCACGCGCTTGCCCATCTCCGAGACAAGGAAATCCAGTCGGGATTTCGACTTCGACACAATCTCTAAATCCACGTTCAAGAAGTAGGGCTTCACGCAAGTGATCTGAAACAAAGTTGACCGACCGCTGCCGGACCATGTGGCGCGAAGCGTCTTGGTAAGTTGGAGACACCATATTGTGGCGGCGCAGGAAACGTAACCCCCCGGTGACTCCAACAGGTGCAGCCAGGGTTTTCTGAACCGCCCGACCGCCAAGCGGGGCAGCTGTCCACTGGAACGTTTTTCTCAGCCTGCATTCTTCGGTCCTTTCTTCAGAGCCATCTGTTGCATGTGAATCTTCTGCTCTGACTTCGCGCGACGCATTCTTTGCCGACATGCTCGGCAGCGAACTGCTGTGGACTGCACCGGACCGCCCCACCTTTCATACCAAAGGCGCTGCTGTTCAGCCGTCCACACACACACTGCACCGCAATCACAGCAGCTAAAACTTATGTCCTCGTAGCAGAGCTTTGGTGAGTATGAGTTGTTGGGTGTCTGCCTACTGAGGTCCGCCTTAATGCGACGCGCGCTTCTGGCGATTGGTGATGTTTTGCGCTTCACAATTCACTCAGTCGTCATTTGTGAATGGGCTTATTCGCATTAAACCATATTGTGCGCGCTTCTGTACACGCGGTACAGATAAAAACTAGGGCATACTTCTCCACCGTCGGCATGCAAAAGCCTGTATCGAAAGGTTCGGCGGCGTGTGGAAACAATCGCGTCCTCGCGTCGTCTTCGGGCGTGAACATCTTCATTCCAAACTCAAGCTTCACCTTCTGCACCGACATTTCTGCTTTGTGAATCTCGCAAATCGTTGGCCTGCCTGAAGCCAAGTCCGCCGTGTCACGGGCCGTCCGGCCATCTGGGGGGTTACACCTGCAACCAGCGAAAAATGTAGCTGCAAAAAGCATGATCGTTAACACGCGCATAAAACACCTCGTCATAGTGAAGTGGAAACCGAGTCACAGGTTGTCGGACTCGCACCCACACAACCAGCAATGACCCAATGTCAAACACCACGAGCGACTTCATACTCCTCGACCCCAAAGCTGTCGAGCCACAAAATCACCACGCCGTGACGTAGCGTCGGGCCTCTGGCCTGACGTATATGGCGTGCGTCTCGCCGCCCGGATTGGCTCACGGTCAGCAATGCGTCCTGAATATTTCCAAGGCTCAAACACTGTTCACGCATGTTCCGCCGGGCGGGACGCCCGACTCTACGTCAGGCAGGATGCCCGCCGCTACACGGGCAGCGCCTCCGTTTTTCTGCTTTTCTTCTTCCGTCCTCCGGCTACCGTCCAACCGCATTTTATGGCCATGAAACATCACTACAAATTCTGCTTCGGTCCCTGGAACATCAGCGAAGGTCAGGACCCTTACGGCCCGACCACACGCCCGGCTCAATCGTTCGATTGGAAACTCGCGCAGCTCAAGAAACACGGCTACGACGCCATGATGTTTCACGACGACGACGCGGTGCCGGACATTGACAGCAAGTCCGACGCACAGGTGCGCAAGGAATCCCGCGAGCTGAAGAAGAAGCTCGACGACGCAGGTGTGGCCGCCGAGATGACTGCGCCCCGGCTGTGGTTCGATCCGCGCACAATTGACGGCGGCTTTACGAACAACGATCCCAAGCTGCGCCGTTACGCAATCGAGCGCTCGCTGCGTTGCATTGACGTGGCCAGATACCTCGGCACGGACCTGATGGTGATCTGGCTCGCGCGCGAGGGCAGCTACATCCGCGAATCCAAGAACGCGCGGCGTTGCGTGGATTACCTTGTGGAGGCGCTGGACAAGATGCTCGCGCACGACAAAAAGATCCGCCTGTCCATCGAACCCAAACCCAACGAACCGATGGACCACGCCTACGTGCCAACGATCGGCCACGCGCTCGCCATCGCCCAGCTTACGCGCGATCCGAAACGCGTGGGTTGCCTGATTGAAAGCGCGCACGCGATCCTTGCCGGTCTCGATCCGGCGGATGAAATTGATTTCGCCATGGCGTTCGGCAAGTTGTGGTCACTGCATCTCAACGACCAGAACGGACTGAAGTTTGACCAGGACAAACCGTTCGGCAGCGCCAATCTGCGTGTGGCGTTCAACCAGGTGCGCGCACTCGAACGCAACGGCTACGGCAAACGTGGCGAGTATGTGTGCTTTGACGTGCATCCGTTCCGCACCACCAAGCCCGAGCATTGGATGGCGCATCTGGACAACAGCCGCCGCACCTTCCTGCGACTGCTGGAAAAGGCGCGCACCTACGATGAAGCAACGGCAAAAAAACTGATTGCAGATCGCAATTACGCGGCGCTGGATCAGATGGTGATCGAGCATTTGCTGGGAGACTGAGCGTGGAAACGTGCGGCATTCCTGCCGCTTCAATCTGAAATACCAAACGGGAAGGGACAGCTCATTTGCTGTCCCTTCCGCATTTCAGTTCAGGTTCGGCATTTCAATTTGTAGTTGGAGCCACGCGAGGAGGAATGAGGGGTGTGATTAAAGACGGGTAAGGATCAAGAAACCGTCGAAGCGGGCCGGGAGGCGGGAGGCTGTTTTGGACTGCGGCGGGAAGTGAAACGCCACGCCGCTTTCGCACACATGAGTCAGGTTGAAAGTTATCAAGCGTCTTGCCCGTTCGAAAGCGGTGTCGCCGCTACGCTCTGCCACCGCAGTCCATAATACCTTCTGACTCGCCTCACCCGCTTCCAATCACACCCAGGAATGCGCCAAGTGGAAAATTCTGCTTCTCGCAGCGGCACTCAACCTGTATTCATCCCGCCACCAACGCCCATAGCACATGCAAACCTCACTTAAAATCAAACTCAGCTTTTTCATGTTCCTCCAGTATTTCATCTGGGGTTCGTGGTACGTGAGCATGGCCACGTATCTCGGAAAGACGCTCGGCTTTGAAGGAGGCCAGATCGGCCTGGCCTACGGCGCGTTCGCCATCGGGGCGATGATCTCGCCATTTTTCGTGGGGTTGATCGCCGACCGCTTTTTCGCGTCGGAAAAGCTGCTCGCGTTCCTTGGCATCCTCGGCGGTGTCCTAATGTTCGCGATGCCGAAGCTGACGACATTCAGTGTGTTTTACCCCATGTTAATTTTGTATTGCGCCTCATACGTACCCACGCTGGCGCTCGGCAATTCGCTTTCGCTGCATCATCTGGCAAACCCGAAGCGCGACTTCCCGCTCGTCAAAACGCTCTCCGCCGTCGGCTGGATCGCAGGCGGTGTCACGCTAAGTGTGGTGCTCAAGGGTGAACAATCTCCGGTGCAATTCTATCTGGCCGGCGCGGCTTCCATCGCGCTGGGCTTGTTCTCGCTCACACTGCCGCACACGCCGCCGAAGAAAACAGGCAAGGACGTTCGCCTCGGTGAAATTCTAGGCCTCGACGCACTCGCTTTGTTGAGGAAACCGTCGTTCGCGATCTTCATTGCGTGCATGTTTCTCATCTGCGTGCCGCTGTATTTCTATTTCGTGAACATGAACCTGTATGTGACGGAGCTGGGTTGGAGTTACACTGCGGCGAAGATGTCCCTGGCGCAGGTGTCCGATGTTATCTTCCTGATTCTCCTCCCGCTGATGCTGCGAACCCTCGGTTACAAGAAGACAATCTTCCTCGGCATCCTTGCATGGGTGACGCGCTACTTCCTGCTCGCAAGCAGCGTGAACAACGTCGGCCTTGCCACGCCGCTCATCTTCGCGGCAATCCTGCTGCATGGCGTGTGCTACGACTTTCTGTTCATCGCCGGCCAGCTTTATGTGGATGACGAGGCGAATGAACGTATGCGCGGCGCAGCGCAAGGATTCATCGCCTTCATTCTCTGGGGCGTCGGGAATTTTGTTGGCAGCACGCTGGCAGGCAAGTCGCAGGCGTTCCATACCCTGACACAACCACAAGGCGCTATCGCCCACGACTGGCACGGCATCTGGATTTATCCCGCCTGGGGCGCGGCAGCCGTGCTGGCGATTTTCCTCATCTTCTTCCGCGATCCGCCGAGGAAAGCCGCAGCCAGCGTCATCGGGGCAGAGGCGAAGTAAGACGAACGACTATTTAGTTTCTGTTTGGGAAAGTTGAGTCCGGAGTGTTTACACAGAGCGGTGTTGAGCCTTGATAGCGTGAGCGGCTACTAACATCCAAACTTCGCAGATGATAAGGCGCAAGTTTTATCGCCAGGTTTAGACCGAGCGATTTTCACGCTCACGCAACTCAGCAAAGGACCGTACTCCAGCATTATCGAAAAGTTGGCGAATGACGCGCAGTCGAAAGGTAAGAAAAAGGCTCAACGCGGCAAGCGAGATTGAAAACAAGACGATTGCCAAACGTGCGGACCACGATGAGGCGCTGGCAACACAAAGCGTCAGCAACATGCCACCCGCAATGCCCATGCAAGACCTCTCCATATCACGGACAGCTTCGGCATCAGTGTGGGCGAACCACGGAATCAAAATACGTCGGCAACGAGTCACGAACTGCTGGGAATTGGTGATATTCATAAGCATGGAAATTTACACTGACAATGTGGTTGCCAACGATCGAGTTGCAAAGGTCCTCTTCATCACATCTTCATCACCATCTCTACCGAGATCGTCTCAGCAGGTTGCATCCCAGTCAAGCCAAGTCGGGAACTAAAGCGGCTGCAATTTCAACTTCCCCGGGTCAACCACCGCGTGTTTGATGCGTTCGCGTTTCCATGTGTAGGTGACGTGAACGAGTCCATCGCGCGTCTGGATGATGGCAGGATAGCTGAACTCCATGCCCGGCTCATCTTCAAACTCAAGCGCAGCCGACCACGCCCTGCCATCCGGCGACGCAGCAAGCGCGAGCGGCGAACGGCCTTTGGACGTCGGGTTGTAGATGAGCAAATGGCTGCCGTCCTTCAGCGTCACGGCGTCCGTGCCTGCGTTGGGATTCGGCAGATCGGTCAGCTTCATCTCGCTCCAGGTCAATCCGCCATCGGCGGACCATGTCTCAAATACCCTGCCCTGCCGTGTCCGGCCCAAGGCCTGGAGTTTGCCGCCCGGATGGAAAAGGATGCTGGGCTGGATCGCTCCGATTGTCTTGCCGTCATTGATCGGTTGCGTGGCGGTCCAGGTTTTGCCGAGATCGGAAGAGCGTTCGAAGTGAACGCGCCAACCTGCGTGCTCACTGCTCGTGGGACTGAGCAGATCGCCATTGGGGAGTTGCACCGGTTTGTTTTTGATGGGGCCGAGTATTCCATCGGGCAGCCGGCGGGGCTTTGACCATGTCTTGCCTCCATCATCGGAGGTCATGATCATGCCCCACCACGTGCGAGGATCAGGACCATCCTTGTAGAACAACATCAGCGGGCCGGTCTTCGGTTGAAACAAAACGGGGTTCCAGGTCGGATACCGTTTGGTGGGAGATTCAACGCCGTTGGCCACCTCAACCGGGGCGCTCCATCGGCCATTCGTGTAATGCGATGTCCAGATACCGACGTCCGGATTCTTCTCTCCGGTTCCGCCGAACCATGCAGCGATCAAGCCGTCCTTTGTCTCCGCAATCGTGGAAGCGTGACAGGAAGGAAACGGCGCGGTCTCGTAAATGAATTCAGACTTGAGCAGGCCGGGTTGGTCGGCGGCAGGAAGTGTTGATGCCAGCAAACAACCGGCGATCACGAGGCAGGGAATGATTTTGTTTTTCATGATTTCTCCAGGAGTGGATTGCGCGGCAGGAGCGCGGACCGCTGAGTCCGCGCGAACCCGTTTGTCGGAACACGCGGACCCGGCGGTTCGCGCTCCGGGCATTATGTCCCCGGCACTCACTGTTTCGCGAGCGATTCGGGCCGGGGCGATTCATTCACAAACTTCAACGCCTCGTTGACCAGGATTTCACCCGTATGTTCGCCGAGACTTGTCCGTGAAATGTATTCGTAGCGTTTGAAACTTTCATAATCCTCCTTCGTGAGGATGTAGCCATAGGCGTCGTTCGTGAGACCGAACAAAAGATTGTGCTCACCGCGCATCTTGCGCTTGAGATAGTAACCGATGTTCGGCAAAGCCTCGCCAGGAATGGTGAGTATCTGGGCGTTGCCAATGTTGATCAGGTTCATCTGCGTGGTCAACTTGCCATCCACCGCGTTGGGAGCCTTTGGCAATGCCTTCAGCAGCGCACGCATCAGCGGCGAATCCACCGGGAAGCTGATGGGCCGCGCGGCACAAACGAGTTTGGGCGATGCCTGTTCGCTCGCGCCTTGGACGATCCGCAGCGCTTCGTCCGCCAGCAAATTTCCAATCCGCTGACATTCCTCCCACGTTCCTGCTTCCTTGCCTTCGGGCCGGCGATTGTCCGCCGTCACCATGCCGCCTTGGGCGCTGTTCATGAAAATGCCGACTCCTCCGCCCTTCGCGGCGATCTGATCATAGAGCGGCCCAATGAGGTCCGGACTGCATATACCGCGATCACTGCCCAGCACCTCCGGATGCACCGCATAATTCACCAGCGTGGCGATGGGTTTTCCCGAAACGTCCAGCGCTTGAATGACCGAGCAGCGCGGATCATACAATTGCGGCGCGTAGTAATTGTATGCAATCGCGCCCTTCGCTTCGCCCGTTGCGATTTTGATCCGGGCTGGTTGAAGTTTGGAGGCGGCCTCGTTGATCGCTTCGGCCATGCGTGTGCAGACAAGTTCGATGTATTTTGGATCGCTGGAAGTGCCGCCCTTGCCATCAGGGAATCCATAACAATCCGGCGCGCTGTGCGTATGCGTGGCGCCGATCAGGATGTTCTCCGGCGGAATTCCTTTCACCGCAGCCCGAACCTGATTACCCAGCACGGAAGGAAATCCCAGAAAATCTGCGCTCACAATCGCCACCCGCGTGCCGTCCTGTTCAAACACCAGCGCGCGCACCGTCAGTTCCCCTGCCTTCTTGTTGGATGGATTCCCAGGGCCAACACCGCCGCTCACGGGCAGCAACGGGTCAGGAGTGACATTGCGAACGGCGATGCCGGCGCGAAAAGCGGCAGAGGCGTCGAACACGAAAACTGTCAGGCAGAGCAACAGGGCGAGTGGTTTTAATTTCATGGCAGTAATGATTGATGGTGCCCGGCGATTAAACAGCAGCGGCAATCAAACGCAAGATTCAATGTTGCGCGCGAGTCTGGCAGTCAAATCCTTCTACCGTTTTACAAGGACCAACCCTTCCGATACTCGGACTTGAGCGATTGGTTCGCCTCCTCCGAATTGGTGAAGCGCATGTTGCCACCATCCCAAAGGAGTTTCTTGGTTGTCAGTTCCTCGCGCATCTGCTGACGAAGCGCCACGTTGCCGAGCAACACAACTTCAGTCAGCGGTCCCGCCCAGTCGAAATTCGAGCCGGCGGGCTGGCCGCCTTTGCACGCCGCGATCCACTCTTTATAGTGTCCGATTGAACGCGGCAGCTTCCGGGGCGGATTCCCGTATTCTTGTCTTCGCTTCGCCGGAATCAACACGTAGTTTTTCTTCTGCGACAAAATCTTTCCGCCATCGCCGATGAACAGGTGTCCGTTCGCACCCATCTCCTCGCCGGGCTCAAGTTCCTCGGGGCGCGGTGGTCGCAATCCGCCGTCGTACCAAACGAGTTTCACCGGCGGCATTTCGCCACGGGCGGGGAAATGGTAAGTAACCATCGAAGCCAGCGGATACGTTTCCTTGTTCACGCGGCTGGAACTGGCTTCCACACTGAGCGGATGACCCAGCTTGAGCGCGCGGAACACCGGATCGCAGGCATGGCAACCGATGTCACCCAAAGCGCCGGTGCCAAAATCCCACCAACCGCGCCACCGGAACGGCAAGTAAGCCGGATGGTAGGGCCTGTTCAGAGCCGGCCCGAGCCACAAATCCCAATCGAGAGTGTCAGGCACGCGCGGAGTGTCTTTGGGGCGATCAACTCCTTGAGGCCAATACTCGTTGAACAGACCGTTGGCAGGGCGATCCGTCCAGACGTGAACCTCGCGCACCGGGCCGATGGCGTTGTCCCATATCAGCTCGCACAAGTGCCGCGTTTCTTCGGATGCCTGGCCCTGGTTTCCCATTTGCGTGGCGACCTTGTGTTCACGCGCTGCCTGGGCCAATTGCCGGGCTTCCCACACAGTATGCGTGAGCGGCTTCTCGCAATAGACGTGTTTGCCCATCTTGATCGCCGTCATCGCGATGATTGCATGTTGATGATCGGGCGTTGCGATCACCACAGCATCAATGTCCTTCTGCTCCTCCAGCATCTTGCGATAGTCCTTGTAGATTTTCGCATCCGGATACCTTCGAAACGTCCCACCCGCATGGGCCGTATCCACATCACACAAGGCGACGATATTTTCATCCGTCATCTGGCTGATGTCGTGCCCGCCCTGCCCACCGACACCAATGCCGGCGATGTTCAACTTCTCGCTCGGTGGTTTCTTTCCACCCTGACCCAACACGTGACTGGGAACGATCATGAAGGCGGCAGAGGCCAGAGTCGCACTTCCAAGGAACTGCCGTCGCGAGATCGGGCCGGCAACCGACGCCAAGCGTTTTCCGGGAGTGGATGATTTCATACGCCTTCCCTCAGTTCATTACTTCAGTTCTTTGATCCGCATATTCCGAAAGCTCACCGTGCCGTGATCGCCTTGCAGGAAAATCGGCCCGGGTTGATCCACGTTGTCGTCCAATTGACCGCCGGTACCTTTGCGACACTCGACGTTGTCATGAATTTTCACCCCGTTGAGCACGACGGTGATTTTGTCGCCGATGATGGTTGCTTCCGCTGTTTGCCATTGATCACCGGGTTTGGAAACAAACTTGTCCGGGGACTTGAAGCTGTAGAGCGAGCCGTTGCAGGAGGGCGTGGCCGTGGCCGAAGCCGCGTCACCCAGTATCTGGATTTCGTGCCGCCCGCGGAGATAAAAGCCGCTGTTTGAATCATTCGGCACCAGATACTCGTACTTGACGGTGAAGTTCAGGAATTTTTTGTCCGTCACCAGGTCTGTGCCGTGCTCACCTTTCTTGACGGTGTTCTTGAGAATGCCATTCTCCACGGTCCATGAGTTGTGGCCCGCCGGATTGCGCAAATGCCAGCCTGTTGTGTCCTTGCCATTGAGAAGTGGAACGAATCCGTCGTCTTCCGCCGACCATACCAGGGTGAGCGAAGCAGTGACGAGCGCGAGACTGAGCAATGTTTTTTTCATAGTGAAACGAGGGTGGATTGGTTGAACTGTAATTTGTCTGCGGCCTGTCGCGCAGGCCGACACACTTTGATTAGCCGAATCAACCCCGGCGTCAAGCCTTCTTCCAGCCATCTCCAGGCATCATCAACGCGAGCCGCACGGAACTTGACGGCACGGGCAACCCATTTACCATGCGCCCATGAATACACACTCCAACTCGTCTTCCCAGCAGACCCGGCGCGATTTCATCAAATCCTCCGCCGCAGTCGGCGCGGCACTGTCCGCTCCTGCGATTCTTTCCAGCAATCTATTTGCGGCAGAGAACTCCGGCACGCTCCGCGTCGGTCTCATTGGTTGCGGCGGTCGCGGCTCCGGCGCTGCAGCCCAGGCGCTGACAGCGGACAATAATGTTGTGTTGACCGCCATGGGCGATGCCTTTCCAGAACAAATTGAGTCAAGCTTGAAGGGTCTTCAGGACAACGCGAAATTAGCCGCGAGGGTCAAGGTTCCCCAAGAGAACCGGTTCTCAGGACTCGATGCCTACCAAAAAGTGATTGATAGCGGCGTGGACGTGGTATTGCTCGCCTCGCCTCCGGGTTTTCGTCCGGTGCATTTCAAGGCCGCCGTTGAAGCCAACAAGCATGTGTTCTGCGAAAAGCCCGTGGCGACTGATGCGCCCGGCGTTCGCTCCGTGCTGGAATCTGCAAAGCTCGCCAAGACCAAGAAGCTCTCTGTCGTGTCCGGCTTCTGCTGGCGCGCGGAAGGCGCTCGACGGGAATTCTACAAACGCATTCACGACGGCGAGATCGGTGCCGTGCGCGCCATTTACGCCAACTACTACGGCGGACCAGTCCGGGCGATGCCAGCCGCAAGCAAACGTCCGTCCGGCATGGGCGACCTCGAATGGCAGATGCGGTACTGGTACAACTTCACATGGCTCTCTGGTGACGGCCTCGTGGAACAGGCCTGTCACAGTGTGGACAAAATTGCCTGGGCAATGAAGGATGTCCCGCCAACCAAGGCAGTGGCCGTGGGTGGACGCCAGATTCCGAACAACGAAGGAAACATCTACGATCATATCTTTGTCGTTTACGATTTTCCGGGCGACGTGAAGGGGTTCCTCGGCCAGCGCCAGATCAGCAATTGCCACAATGAAAACTCGGACACAGTCATGTGCGCCGACGGCGTCGGCAAGATTCCCGGCTGGAGCGATCCCTACCTCACCGGCAAGAGCACTTGGAAATATCGTGGCCCCAAGACGGACATGTATCAGCAGGAACACAACGAACTCTTCGCCAGCATCCGTGCCGGCGATGCGCGCAACGACGGTGATTGGATGGCCCAAAGCACGCTCATGGCAATCATGGCCCGGATGGCCGCCTACACAGGACAGGAAGTTTCGTGGGAAGACGCGATGAATTCAAAAGAAAGCATCGTTCC
Source organism: Verrucomicrobiota bacterium (assembly GCA_013140495.1). Taxonomy (GTDB): domain Bacteria; phylum Verrucomicrobiota; class Verrucomicrobiia; order Limisphaerales; family JADLHS01; genus JADLHS01. The sequence goes on along the minus strand of JABFSR010000179.1, from coordinate 1,590 downwards.
TGCAACTCTCGACTGGAAAATGAAGCTCTCCATCAAGCCGATGGCTACGCCGGGCGTGACTGAACTCGTTTAATTGTTTGCCAACGAACTTTTGTCGCCATGAAACAATCCTTTGCCCGCCGTGACTTCCTGAAAACCGCCGGCGCGGTCGTTGCTCTCGCCACGTTCAGCCCGCATTTATTTGCCGCAGATGACAAACCTGCCACGGCCCGCTTCAAGAAAGGTATCATGTGGGGCACGGTCGGTGGCAAAGGCTCCATCAGCGACAAGATGAAAGCCATCAAGGCCGCAGGCTTTGACGGCACCGAGATGATGGGCCGCATGGATCAGACCGAGGTGCTCAAGGCGCGCGACGAATCCGGCCTTGAACTGCCCAGTGTTTGCTGCTCGAACCACTGGAAGCTCACGCTCTCCAATCCCGACCCCAAGGTCCGCGCCGAAGGTCTGGAGGATTTGAAACAAACATTGCGCGACGCCAAAGCCTACGGCGCAGGCTCGGTGCTGCTCGTGCCCGGCGTTGTAAACGAGCAGGTCACCTACGACGATTGCTGGAAACGTTCCATCGAACAAATCCGCCTCGCCATTCCTCTGGCAGAGGAACTCGGCGTCAAGATTTCCGTCGAGAACGTCTGGAACAATTTCATCACCGTGGAAACCGAGGCCGTCCGTTACCTGGACGAGATCAACAGCCCGTGGGTGGGCTGGCATTTTGATTGTGGCAATGTCATCCGCTACGGCGATCCCATTGCCTGGATCAAGGCGCTCGGCAAACGCATCAACCGCGTTCACATCAAGGAATACAGCCGCGACAAAGCCATGCGGGCGGGAGATGTCTGGAAAGGATTCAACGCCGCGCTGCACGAAGGCGCGAACAACTGGCCGGGCATCAACAAAGCCTTCACCGAGGTGGGCTACTCCGGCTACCTCATCACCGAACAAGGCGGCGGAGAAACCCCGGAAGGCTTGCGCGACCTCTGCCAGCGTCTTGAAAAGATAATTGCGGGTTGAGGTTTGTTCCGCCAGGCGCAGGCGAGGGATTTCAATGCGACTCTTGTAGCCGCCGGGCGACTCCGGCGGCGGTCGTTGATCTTGGTAAAACGCTCACTATGCAGCACGTTCGCACATTCCTACTCGTCACCGTCCTCTGTGTCTGGGGGCTTGGGTGCATTCACCGCCCTCGGCATTTGGTTGGCGATCTGCCCCCTGCCGCTTTCACAGTGCCTGAGACGGTTTTGCATGAAGTGACGCTTGATGATGGTTCAATCCCAGAGCGATATTGGGGCGAACCGATTCGGGTGCTGCATCCCCTGCGAGTGTATCGAGACCGTGTCAACATCGCAGTCGTCACAAAACTGGCGGTACAGGAGGAGCGGGGAGTTTATTTCTACGTCCCCACCTCGTCGTATTTTCCGGGCGATGCACCGGGTCGAAAGTTTCGTTGGAACAAGAAAACTGGTTTTCTTCAGGGCAGACGCATCTAAGTGGTTTTTGAAACAAGGTGTGCAAGTGGTTGAATGAGGCTGGGATGTGGAGGTGGATTTTGAGGTTCCCTTTTGCTTGGAAATATGATTCAAACTGGGGATGCAAAAA
>JABFSR010000081.1 GCA_013140495.1 Verrucomicrobiota bacterium | reverse complement strand
GGTGTGGACAGTGACAAAGGGAATCACAGTCGCCCTTCATTATTTTGATACCTTACCGACGGGAGAGTCCTACGAACTATGCGGCGGGCAGCGATGCGCAGAAGCGCTACGGCTCCTCAGCAGCCATCATTTTTGCACTCACCTTCGCACGCTCGTGCGTGAGGTGATCCATTCGGCATCGGTTTTGCCGTTTGGCGGGTCGGAACTGAATAGGTTCCCCGGGAATCCGCCCGACAGCCTCACCGGCAGAATAGTTACTTTGGCGCTTTTCCATTTGTGAATTTCTGAATGCCCGTCCGCGAAAGAGAAACCACAAGCTCCATTGTGAAACGAAGCTGGCAGGTCGCCCCATCTCTGAAAACTCGCTATATCGGGATCGTTCAGAAAAAAACCATCGTTGATGCTGTCTGGGTGTTCGTCCACCATCACGTAGATATTCGCCGGGTTGGGGATCGAACCCACTTTTAGAAATTGGCGGTAGTTTGGAAAGAATACGTTTGCTCCGCTTTTCCAAGTGGGATTGTATGGACCAATAAACGCATTCATGGCCATGGATCGCGGGCGCTCTTTCCATCCCGCCGACTTTTGGGCAAAGCTCAGAAAATTGTCGGCGGGACATTTGTAAATGCCTAGATTACCACCGACGTAAGAGCCCAAACTCGCAAGCTTCACCAAGTCAACGTTTGTGATCTGCGATTCAGTGGTCCAATACATGTTGTTGCAAACCCAAGTGCGATAGGGAAACGCCTTGGAAGCATTGATCGCAGCGATCTCATCATAGGTTTCCTGCTGACCGAAGTTGCCCACGGTGCGATCAGTGTTATCTGTTGCATACAATTGCCAGGCATACATGATCTGCCTGCCATTGTTCATGCAAAGGGTGGCTTTGGCCTTGTCTTTGGCTTTGCCTAATGCTGGCAAGAGCATTGCCGCCAGAATTGCGATAATGGCGATCACAACGAGAAGTTCGATAAGGGTGAAGCCGCGAGGCAGGAGAGTTTGCGATTGCCAATTCGTCGTTTGACAACGGTTGCTTTTTTTCATGATATACAATGCGAATACTACGGATGTGAGTTTGAAATGGCAAGTATTTATTTACAAGTAAAGTAACGTGTAGTATTTCAACCTAGCTTCCTGCAATTTCAAGCTATGGAACTATCTTTCATGACATTGATGATCTTTGCCTTTCGAAACTTGGCCTTGCCCCGAATTGGTGGACAGGAGGTGAGTGCATGAGGCATGGGTATTTTTCGTTCAGGTTGGTTTCAAAGTCCGCAGGTGATTTGAAACCGAGGGCACTGTGGATGCGCTCCCGGTTGTAAAAGATTTCGATTTTCGATCCATTCAAAGACGGCTGTGCGGGCTTGGGCTCGCGTGACGAAGTGACCACGATGAACCAGTTCCTGTTTGGGACTGCCCCAAAGCTTTCCATTGAGGCGTTGTCATAGAAGTTGCCCTTGCGACTTATGTTCGTCACCAATGTAAAATAAGTATTGACACAAAAATAATAGCATGAGATAAAGCACTACATGCCCGCACGAAAAGTTAAAACAAAATAGTCCAGTAGTTATTTACTGTACAACCCAACTAGCAACCAAACAGCATGAAATTACAAACCGAAAGACACGCCATGAAACAATCCACGCCGAACGGCAAACCGCTAACATCACTGAAACGACTGTTCCCTTTGATTACAATTTTGGGCCTTGCGGCTTGGGGTGCCGATATCGCGAATGCCAATGACTTGGTCAATGGCAACCTCGACGCTATTTCAATATCCAGCCAGAATAACCCAACGCCGAACAACTGGACGGTAGACGCCTTTAGAACCCTCTCGGGCACGCATTTCGACGGTTGCTCGTCTGAGCCGTGGTGCAATGTTGCGGATCCCAGCGGATACGGCTTGTTCTTCAAGCCGTTTCAAGGGACGGTGGGCGACGAAATTACCGTGCATTTTTATCAAGACAACCCTGCAACACCTGGCACCAAGTTCACTCTCAGTGGCTACGCTGCTGGCGAAGCAAATTACTCCGGGTTTTTTTCCACCAATACCCCAGTGCCAGCAACCCTATTTTCCATCGTGTTCCTCAACAGTGGCGGAACTGTGCTCGCCAGCAACGTGTACGATTTAGTTGCCAATGGCCTGCCGAGTAGTGGCCCAGCTAGCATGGCGTTATTCACTACGCCTCAAGTAACCGCACCCGTTGGCACGGTCACCGTGCGGGCTGGTGCGTCAATGTATAACACCTACGGCACTGGGGGCGGACAGTCGTTCTTCGTGGACGCTTTGGATTTGGTTTCCGAGGCGCCTCCCGGCGCGCCGGTTATCACCAATCAGCCAAGCCACAAAACGGTTTCGGCTGGTGCCACAACGACTTTCAACGTCGGCGTCTCCAACGCGGCGGGAGTTACCTATGAATGGCAACTTTACAGCACCAACCTCGTCAACGGCGGCAGCATCTCTGGCGCAGCCACTCCAACACTGACGGTGACGGGAGTTTCATCCAGTGATGTCGGACATTACCGGGTGCGGGTTACGAATGGCGGCGGCACGGTCCTTAGCAGTGAGGCCTCGCTCGAGATCGTCGGCATCAGTTTTTATCCGGTCATCAGAATTGAAGGCAAGATTGGTGACGTCAACGTCGTGGAATACTCTACGGCCCTGGCCCCGACGACTTGGATTCCGTTGAGCACGAATACACTGACCACGTCTCCGCAACTGGTGCTGGACACAACCTCGCCGGGGAACAACACGCGGTTCTATCGTGCGGTGTATCAGCCGTGACGCTTGGTTGGCTGCGCGGTCATGTCCGCGCAGCCTCAAAAAATTTCCCATCAGCAAAAATCAAAACCAGAAACAACAAATAATCAAACATCATGAAGACGCAAATAATACAAACGAAACGACTGCTAGCCTTGATTGCAGGTCTTGGCCTCGTGGTCTGCGGAACAAACATCGCAAGTGCGCAGCTACTCAATGGCAATCTTGACGTGACTTATCAGCAGGAAATCGTCCCTCTCTTTTTCTTGCCGAAGCCAGCCTCTTGGATCAATGAAGGCTCCAGGACCATCACCGGCCCTTACGAAGACGAAATGTCCTCGGAGCCCTGGTCCGGACCGGCTCCGACGCCTGTTACTACGGATGGCATCGGCGCTGACGATTGGGGCGTATTCTTCAAGCCTTTTTCCGGCAACCTGACCACAGGCGACCTTGCTACTGGGCGACTGTATCAAGACGTGTTTGCCACGCCGGGCTTGAACTACCAGCTCACTGGTTGGGCCGGTGCCGAGGCCAATTACTCCGGCCTGATCCCCTTGAGTGTTACGAAATCAGAGTTCAGACTCACGTTCTTCGATGCAGGCAGCATCCAGCTTGCTGGTGCCACCCTCGATTTAGTGGCGGCTGGACTTGGGGTCGCCAATGGCCAGCCCTTTAACTACAAGCAATTCTCATTGTCTGCCATTGCACCTGCGGGTACGGCCACTGTGAGGGCGGAGGTGGCCATGATTGATGCGTATGGAAACCCTGCGGGCGGAGGCCAGGCGTTTGTTGTGGATGATTTTGTGTTGTCAGTTCCAGAGCCGACCACACTCACGTTGGTTGGATTGGGCCTCGCGGGGTTGGTTGGATTCCGTCGCCGGAGCTAAGTAAAGGTCGTTCGCTCCGTTGATATGCGGGACACCGGCCGCTAGCGGTCGGTGTCCTTTTTTTATTTTCAATTGGGCTGTGTGGTCGGGAGTGCCCGCACGGCTCCAAAGGCGCAAGTATTTTTTGCCGGTTGCGCCCCGCCGGGAATTGTTCATCGCCTTCAGGCGTCGCTGTTTGAAACCGTTGAAATGATAGCTGAAGTTTGCGCCAGGGTGTGACAAGGTGTCTTGAGCCATGAATGTTCGTACCTCCTTGTTCCTCGGCAGTCTCCTGATCGCTTGCGCCCAGTTTGCGTCTGCAGCTCCCGTTCAGTCGTCATGGCCGGTGGTGGGTTTCGACGACTCCGCTGCAGTGGGCGCGGCGCGGCTCAGTGGCATTTACGCCGTTGGCGACTCGTACGAAAACAACGTCGAAGTTCGCGACATCCGCCAGAATTTGTTGCGCACCATCTCCACTTCGGAAATTCAGGCGTTGCTGCCGTGGATGAGCCTGGATGGCGGGCCGGACGGACCTTCGGGCCTCGCGGTGTCGGATTCGGGGCGGCAGGTGTTCATTCTCGTTCACGACGATACTGTGGCCGGCGACGGTGGAGCGTCCGACGGCGTGATTCTCTACGACAGCTACGACAACGCACTTCGTCTGTTCGCACGCGTGAATCTTTTTGATCGCGGCGATATTTTTCCGCTGCTCGCCGCCAAACACTACAAGGGCAAACTCTACGTCGGCACCGCCTCGGACGGCATCAAAGTCTTCAGCGCGGGCCTCAACGACCTGACCGGCACGCTGCTCGCAACCGCGCCGCTCCCCGACGGTTCGCCCGTCTGCGGCCTCGCGATTGATCCCGACCAAAACCTGATCTTCGCCGCGAGCACGAACACGATTTACCGCGCCATCGTGACCAACTCGCCGTTGAGCTTCACTGCGGTCGGCAGCATCAGTGACATCCGCGCCATCGCGTTCAGCTTGAACTACGGCGGCTCGGCCAACGCGGGGTTGTATGTGCTGGCGGGCGCTGGGACGACCAGTCTCCAGTACGTGTCCGTGAATCAGGCGCGCGGGTTGCAGGCGTTCAGCCCCACGACATACATCGCGAATCTTGGCGTCGCGTTCGACGTTGCCGCCACCGCCTGCGGCCGGCTTTTGGTCGGCGCGGACGAGGATGCGGTTTTGATCTCGGACAACTCCGACACGCTGCTCAGTTTCGACGGCTGGTTGACGAACGAGTTCGATCAGGTCGTGGTTTTCTGCAAATCACTTCTGGCGGCGGATGGGCACGGACCTGGGTGGGTGACCGACGCTGATACGCAGCAAGGCTTGCCACGCTTTCATCCCTGCACCCCAGACGGTGCGTGCTGGGTGACGCTGGCGTTGATGCTCGCCGACGAAATCCGCCACGATCCCGACGCCCAAAATCTCGTGCGCGACATCATGGTGCGCCACGCCGGTCAGGCGGCGGATGGAATTGTTCCGTCAAAATCCGCCGACGGTATTTTCCGCCATTGGATCAACCCGGCCAACGGCGGTACGCTCGGCACGTGGGATCCGGAATTCGCCACGTTGAGCACGATGAAGATCGACCTCGCCGCCGCGCGCGCGCGGAAATACTACTGGACCAATACCACCCTGCGCACCGCCGCCTCCATCATCATTGACGGCGTCAGCAATCGCTCGGCCTACGTTCGCTCCAATCCGGCGGCGCTCTATTTCAAAGGCCTTGCGGGCGGCGGGCCGGACCTGACCTCCACGGGCGCGCCGTTCCACGAGGGCATTCTGTTTGTTGAGCAACTTGCCACGTTTGATGACAATGTGAATCCCCGTTACGCGAACTGGCTGAACCGCTCGCTGTGGCCGGTGGCGCAAATGGTCGTCGGCAAGACCGTCACCGGAAATGGAAACGGTCAGTTTCAAGCCGCCTTCGTCAGTCTGTATCCCTGGCTGCTGCAAAAAGATTTCCGCGATTCAACCTCGTGGAGTCAGAGCGTGGACAACCTCTGGTATTCCCACGCCGCGTGGAACGACGCGAACGGCCCGCGCTACTTCACCGTGTTCTCTGCCGGCACCACGCCGACCGGATATAACGCCGATTCCCTCAGCAGCCATCCAAACGACATCGCCACGTTCCCGTCGCTGATGGCGTTTTGCGGAAAGGGCAACACGCTCCCGGCGGTGGCCGCGTATCAAGCCTATCGCCGGGGCGCGCGCCAGACGTTTTTGGGCGGGGCCTCCATGCTCTACCGCCGCTCGAATCCCGATCCGTCCTGGCAACCCAACAGCGCCGGGCTGCCCGACGTGGTGCTCGGCGGCATCGGCCTCGCGGAATTGTTGCAACCCGGCGTCGTGGACAAACTGCTCGCACTCGACATGTCCGGATACCCGATCCAGTTGACTCGCCAAGGCAGCCAGCTTGAATTGTCGTGGCCGCTCATCGGTGGCTGGCGCGTGCAGGAGACCACCAATTTCACGACATGGGTGGACAGCCCGGCCATTCCCAACCCGTACCGCTTTGATCCGGACCGCCCGAATGTGTTTTACCGGATCACGCGATGAACTCGGGTGTGAATACTCTATGAGCCGGAAGGCTGCACTTGGTTGGTTGCTGGTGCTGGCATTGACTTGGAACTGCGTCATGAGTCGGGCCAGCACGAACACTTGTCTGCCCGGTTGGTCGGGACAACTTCTCGTGCCAACGCCGACGGCAGGACTTCCCGGTTGGATCGTCGAGCATGATGTCAATTCGTCGGGAACTCTCACCCTCGCCACGAACCAGTTGGAAACCATCCTCCAACTCAACTGGAACATCGGCGCCGGCGACTGGGTGCAGGCGCGCTACGATTTTGCCACGCCGCTCGATCTCTCCGCCGCCGACATTCTCGGCGTGACGCTACGCGGCGATTCCAATTGTCCCGCCAACACGGTCACGATCATGTGCGTGGACACGAACGATGTTTTCTACGGCTACGATTTTCCCGGACAGAACAGCGGCATCAATCAGGTCACGCGCTGGCTGCCCGAGTTGCCCGCGACGAAGAAAGCCTTCCGCTATTTCTGGGGCGGTTCGGGCGTCAATCCTCCGCTCAACTGGTCGAAGATCAAAAAGTTTTTCGTCGTGGTGAAACGTCCGTCACCCGGCGCGGGCGGCGGATCGGGCCGGCTTTGGATTGGCCGCTTGCAGCAGGATCGCGCCGCGGACTGGCTGCGCCAGACGAACTTCGTTTCCCTCAACACCAATCTGTTGACTCTGCAAAACGCCGCGTCGAACGCGGTCCGCTATCTGCGGGCGCAACAGCAGATCACGGGTCTGTTGCCCTCGTGGTTCGAGGAGCCAAGTCCGCGAGCGTATCTCTACGATCAAGCACTGGCGTTGGTTGCGTTGAGTCGCGACGGCGTTTGGAGCAGCGGCGTGCCCGCCAACGCCTCGGCCACCGCGAGCGCGAACCTCGCGCAATTCCTCGTGTCGGCGCAAAAACCCGACGGCCACTGGGCGCGCGTGTGGCATCCGGTGACGGGCGCGGAGTTGGTGGATGACGGCTGGGTGGGCGATCAGGCGTGGTGCGTGATGGCGCTGGCCGAGTACGCGTTTCGCAGCGGCAACGCGGCGGCGCGCACGGCAGCCGCGAACGGCACCCAGCGGCTCGCGGGCTTCATTGATCCCAACGGCGCGATTACGGGTTTCAGCAGCACGGAAGGAACGGTGGACGTGTGGTGGGCGATGGTCGCAACGCTGCGTTTCTCCGACGCGGAAAAAATCAAAAGCTATTTGCTCGATCCGGTGCGCGTCTGGGACGCCGACCTGCAATACTGGTGGATCGGCGCGAACGCCCCGATCGCGGCGATGGATTGCGCGACGTGGCTCTCCGCGTTTGCGCGACATCCGCTCGTGGCGCATCCGGAACGCGGACTGGCCGCGCTATCATTCGTGCGCCGCACGTTGGTGACGACGAGCGACGCTGGAAATCTCTGCGGCTTCGACGGCATGGGACCGGTGAGCATCTGGAACGAGGGCACGGCGCAATTCGTGGCGGCGGGCGGAGAGGATGCCTCGATTTTTTTGGACACGCTGCTGGCCCAACAAACCCCCGACGGCTCGATGCCCGGCTCGCCGGACAACTGGGCGACGGATGCATTCGGCTGGTTGTCGCCCTGGCGTGGCGTGGCCCCGACGAGCTGGCTTTACTTTGCAATTCGAGGTTTGCCGTTTCCCGAAACCACGCGCGACACCGATGGCGACGGTCAGCCGGATTGGGCCGAGTTTGTCACGGGGAATGATCCACAAAGTCCGACGAATTTTTTTGAAATTGACCGGGTCGAGTATCCAACAGATCAAGGCGCGCTTCAATTCTCATGGCCGAGTGTGACGAACCGCTTTTACACCGTCTTGAGCACAACCGATCTGGGAAATTCGTGGATGCCGGAGGGTGGCTTTACAGGCGTGGCAGGTACGGGGCAACGACTCGGGTTCAGCATGGCGACAACCGGCGCAAGGAAGTATTACTGCGTTCGCTGTTCAATCGGCAGCAATTGATGCGCTCCGGTACGATTACCGTCGAGAGCGGATTGTAGGGTGAACCGAACCTGCGCGTGACCGGCGATTCGGCGATCTTGATTGGGCTTCTTGCCAGGGAAAAGCAGAATTTCGCCGTTCACCGCCGCTTGGCGCAGAAGATGAACGAGATTTGGCACGAGCGCAGCGCGCTTGAATATCGTGAATGCAAAGGAGATCACTTTGATGTTCTGTTCATGCACCGTTCGTTATGATGCCGCATCGAGCGCAAGTTTGGCGATGCCGGTCATGTTTGTCTTGCGTGCATGATGTTGCAAAAAGTCTGTCACCTCCGGGCGTGATTTAACCACTCATGCACGATATGATGACAACAACGATGTCCGCCGCCGCCGCGAATCATGACGCCGAATTGGTTGCCGCGAGTCTTTCTGGCAATCGCGATGCCTTCGGCCAGATCGTGTCGCGCTACCAATCGCTGATCTGTTCGCTGGCGTACAGTGCCACAGGCAGCCTCGGGACGAGCGAAGACCTTGCCCAGGAAACCTTCATCACCGCATGGAGACATCTCCGGCATTTGCGGGAACGACACAAACTTCGAGCGTGGTTGTGCGGTATCGCGCGAAACAGGATCAACAGCAGCCTGCGCCGCGACGGACGCGAGCCAGTCACCGCTGCTGATCAGTTGGAAGCCGTTCCTGAGTCCGCTTCGCCCGAACCGCTGCCCCACGATCAGGCCATCGGCAAGGAAGAGGAGGCGATACTCTGGCGCTCGCTCGAAAGAATCCCGGAGATATATCGCGAGCCGCTCGTGTTGTTTTACCGCGAGCATCAATCCATCGAGAATGTGGCGACGGCGCTGGAGTTGAGTGAGGACGCAGTGAAACAACGGCTGTCGCGCGGACGAAAACTTCTGGCCGAGGAAGTCGCCGCGTTTGTCGAAGGCGCGCTGGCGCGGACGAATCCGGGCAAAGCGTTCACCATCGGCGTGCTGGCGGCGCTGCCCCTCACGCTGGCCACTTCCGCCAAAGCCGCCGCGCTCGGTGCCGCCGCCATGAAGGGCGGCGCCACCGCGAAGGCGGCGGGCGGATTCGGTGCGCTCAGTTCAATTCTCTCCCCGTTGGTCGGTCTCATCGGGCCGTGGCTGCAATATCGCATGTTGCTCGATACGGCAAAATCAGACGACGAACGCCTTGGCATCAAGCGTTACTTTCGCAAACTCGCCGCTTTGATTTTCGCCTTTGGCATCTCGCTGTTCGCCCTGGTGCTGCTGGGAGGAAAATTCGTCACCACTCACCCGGGCTGGTTTGCCGTAACGCTGATTGTCCTCGTGGCTGGTTTCGTTTTCGCGGCGGCACGATTCGCGATGTGGTCGGACCGCATGTTCTCGGAACATCGGATGCAACGCGCCGCTCGCGAAGGCGGCCTGCCCGCCAGTCCCGTGTGGGAATATCGCAGCAGGCTCGAATTGCTCGGCCTGCCGCTGGTTCATATTCGCATCTCTCGCGCTGTGGCATCGGACGCCAGGCAAATGCCCGTCAAAGCCTGGTTCGCCGCCGGCGATTCCGCCTACGGCGTGCTGTTCGCCTTCGGCGGATTCGCGGTGGCGCCGGTGTGCATCGGCGGGATCGCGATTGGTCTGGTGCCGTGGGGCGGCATCGCGCTGGGAATTCTCCCCATCGGCGGATTCGCCTTTGGCGTCTGGGCGTGGGGAGGCTTTGCCTTCGGCTGGCAGGCGTTTGGCGGTTGTGCGCTGGCGTGGAACGCGGCGCTGGGCGGTCTGGCCGTGGCGCGGGACTTCGCGCTGGGCGGCATCGCGCACGCGGCGCAGGTGAACAATCCCATTGCCGAGACCTTCGTCCGCGGGCAGGTCTTCTTTCAGAAAATGGATGTGCTCTCCCGCCATATCGGCTGGTTGAATCTGCTCTGGTTGGTTCCGATGCTCGCGTGGTGGCGCAAGCTCAGACAACTCAAGGCCGCGACCCACCACGACGCCAACTGAAATCCACCAAGGAGAATTCTTATGAAACGATTGATCTTGTCTGTTGTCGTGGTCGGTCTGGCGGGTGCGGTAGCAATATGGCTGGTGCGGCATAATTCCACGCCCGCCATTCCAACGCAGCCCACAGAGGAAGCCGCTCCCGCACCAGAAGCGGAAACCATTTCACCGGAAAGCCCCGCGCCTCCGACACCCAAGCCGTCGCGCCGAAATTCCACCACGGCGCAAGCGCGGCCCGTTGCAGTCGCAAACGACGCCGCGACCGACGAGATCACGCGGATTCGCCAAAGCGTTGACCAGTTGGTTTCACCGCAGACCCCCTTCGAGGACAAGTATCACACGTGGATCAAACTTCGCGACGAAGGCAAAATAAATCAGGTGATCTCAGAACTGTACGACCGCGCCACAAACAATCCCGCCGCCGCCGAATATCCCGCCGCGCTCGGGCAGGCTTACTTGCACAAGATTGCCGTCACGAAGGACACCCGCGATTACGCCGTGCTCGGCTCGCTGGCCGACCGGAGTTTCGATTCGGCCCTGGACATTGATCCGGCGAACTGGGACGCGCGGTTCTTCAAAGCCACGGCCATGTCTTACTGGCCGGCGGAAATGAACAAGCGGCCCGAAGTCATCGAGCGCTTCACGCAGTTGATCCAGGACCAGGAAGCCCAGTCTTCGCAACCGCAATTCGCGCAATCGTACTACTGGCTTGGCGAGACCTACCAGAAGTCGGGCAAAGCCGATTATGCGGATCAAGTCTGGCGGCGTGGCGTGGCGTTGTTTCCAAACGATCCGATGCTCAAGCAGAAACTTGCCAGCCAATAACCAAGCCATCCCCTGCGAGTCGGGGGCAAAGGCTCTGCGCGTTCTAATTCCCGCTTGACAAGCATCGTGGTGCTAGGCATAGTGCCGCCATGCTTACCAAGGAACTGGTCGCTGCCTCGACGGTACCGCTGGTTTTATCCGTGCTGACGGAGGGCGAGAACTACGGCTACGCGCTCATCCAGCGTGTGCGTGAGTTGTCCGGCGGCAAGATCGAGTGGACGGAGGGCATGCTCTACCCGGTGCTGCACTGGATGGAGAAGGAGGATTTGATCGAAGCCGAATGGCGCGAGGCCGAAACCGGACGCAAGCGGAAGTATTACCGGCTGCGCAAGGAAGGCCGCAAGGCTTTGCGGGAAGAAAAACAACAGTGGATGAGCGTCCACGAAACCCTCACAAAACTATGGCAATCACAACCACGTTTGATCTGAGTCTCGCCATTCAGCAATGGCGGGAAAAGCTTGTTCAATCACCCCACTTCAAAGCTGAGAACGTCGCGGAGTTGGAATCGCACGTGCGCGACTCGGTTGTTACGCTGCAAAGCAAGGGGCTGTCTTCTGAGGAATCGTTTCTGATTGCAACGCGCCGGGTGGGAAGTGTGGAAAATCTTGAACCGGAGTATGGAAAGGTGAACCGGAATCCTAGAGCCATGATTTCACACGGATTGACGTTGATGATGTTGAGCGTTGGCTGCTTTTTTTTGTGGGGCATGCTTCAACTGCCTCGCATGATGGTGGGAAACACAGGATTGCCGCTTCCAGCATTTACGAGTTTCCTGATAAATTTGAAAGGGTTTCTGGTTGTGCCGCCAGTGCTAGCCGCTGTTTATTTTTTGTTTATATGGCTCCGAAGGACGATCCTGCGACATTCTTGGGTAGGCTTCTTCGCAACAAGCGTTGGCATTCTAATCCTTCTCACGATCGTGACAACGGTCGCGCTCGTGCTGCCAATTATTGATCTAATGAACCATCTTCCAGCAGGAATTCTTGTAAGATAAAGAGGCGACCACGCGTTTGCCTTGCCGCGCGAAAGCTGCTTTACTCTGCGGGACGAATTTCTTTGTCCAACGTGCGCGAATATGAAAACAAAATTCGAATGTCCCGAATGTAAGCGGCCAGTTGTGAGCCGTCGACACAAGAACTGTCAGTATTGCGGTGCGGAATTGCCGGAATCTTTGCTCTACACGAAAGCAGAAATCGAGGCGCTGAACCGTGAATTCACAGATGCACAGGAAGAACGAAAGGTTCGTGAGAAGGCGGCAGAGGCAGAGGAAATTGAAAAGGCCGAGAAGGAGGCGACACAGCGGGGCACCATTATCGGCCAGATGTTTCGCAAATGAATTTCTTCGTTCAACGCAGCGAACTGCGCGACCTTTACGACAAGGTCGCGGCCGGTGAACGCATTTCTGAGGCCGATGCGCTGCGGCTGTTTGAATCCAAAGACCTCAACGCCCTCGGAGCCATCGCCGATCTGGCCCGGCAGAAGAAGGTCGGCAATCGCGCCAGCTTCATCATCAATCGCTACATCAACTACTCGAACTACTGCATCCTGAGTTGCCAGTTCTGCTCGTTCGCGCGCAAGAAACGCGACGCGGACGGCTTCGAGCTGACCATTCCGCAGATGGTCGAGAAGGCGCGCGAGGCGTTGAAGCTCGGCATCACAGAATTGCACATCGTCGGCGGACTGCATCCCTCGCTGCCTTTCAGTTATTACGTGGACATGCTCAAGGCGTTGAGCGCGCTAAACTCTGGAGTGCGCCCGTCCCCGGGCGCAGCGCCTTCCGCGAAACTCAACGCGCCGGAAAGTTCTAACGCCGCGCCAAGTTCCACGGTTGCTGCGCCCGAGGACGGGCGCACTCCCAGGCTGCAACTCAAATGCTTCACCGCGATTGAAATCCTGCACCTTGCGTGGCTCGCGAAGAAAACCGTCGAACAGACGTTGCGCGAGTTGAAGGAGGCTGGACTCGAATCGCTTACCGGCGGTGGCGCGGAGATTTTCCGCAAGGAAGTCCGCAGCGCCATTGCCAAGGGCAAGGAATCCGCCGAGGAATATCTGGACATCCACCGCACCTGGCACAAGCTCGGCGGACGCAGCACCTGCACGATGTTGTTCGGCCACGTCGAATCGCTCGCCGACCGCGTGGATCATCTGCGGCAATTGCGCGCGTTGCAGGACGAGACGCGCGGCTTCGTCGGCTTCGTGCCGCTGCCGTATCAGCCGGAGAACAACGACATCCCGGTGAAGACGCCGCCCACGGGCCTCGACGCGTTGCGGACCCTC
>JABFSR010000167.1 GCA_013140495.1 Verrucomicrobiota bacterium | reverse complement strand
ACAAAGTGCTGACCGGCGAAGTCACCAAGGTTAGCGTGTTGCCCGATTCACAGAACCGTTGGATGAATCCCGACTTGAAAGTCTATTCCGTGACCATAGCCATTGATGGCACGCAGGATTGGGTCAAGCCCGGCATGAGCACCAAAGTGGAGATCATGGTCAACCGGCTCGAAAGCGTGGTGCAGGTTCCTGTGCAGGCGGTGTCGCTCAACGACGGCAAGCAGGTTTGCTACGTCGTCGGCGGGATGAAGGCCGAACGGCGCGAGGTCGAGGTCGGCGAGTTCACCGACGAATTCATCGAGGTCAGACGTGGGATCAAGGAGGGTGAGCGCGTGCTGTTGCGCACACCGGACGGGGTGGAATCGGACAACGGCAAGGTCAAAGAAACCGCGCCGACCGACGCCAAACCCGAAACGCCCGGTGAAAACCCCCCGGCGCCAAAACCGGCCCGCAGCGCCAAAACCTGAAGCGAGATTTACCGTGGCCTCCTCCATCGTTCAATTTGACGACGTCCGGAAAACCTACCAGATGGGTCTGGTGATCGTGGAAGCGTTGCGCGGTGTGTCATTTGGCATCGAGCCGGGCGATTACATCAGCATCATGGGCCCGTCCGGTTGCGGCAAATCCACCCTGCTCAACCTGCTCGGATGCCTCGACCGCCCCACCTCCGGGCGCTATCTGCTCGGCAGCGAGGACGTTTCGCAAATGAGCGATGACGCGCTCTCGTCAGTGCGCGGTGCGCGGCTTGGGTTTGTGTTTCAATCCTACAATCTCATCCAGCAACTCTCGGTCTTGGAGAACATCGAGATTCCGCTTTACTACCAGGGGCGGCCCGAGGCGGAGAGCCGTGCAACTGCGCTTGCGCTGGCCTCGCGCGTGGGTCTCGAAGCGCGGATCGAGCACAAACCGTTCGAGCTTTCCGGCGGCCAGCAGCAGCGCGTGGCCATCGCCCGCGCGCTCGTCAACGATCCGCTGGTCATCCTCGCCGATGAACCGACGGGCAACCTCGATTCCACGTCGGGCAAGGAGATTCTGCGCTTGTTTGACGAACTAAACCGGCAGGGCAAAACCCTCATCATGGTCACGCATGACAACAGCGTGGCCGAACACGCCCGTCGCGCGATCCGGTTGCGCGACGGTCTGATTGAAAGCGATGTCCGCCGCTAACCCCACCGGCCTCTTCGAGGGTTTGCTCCACGACCTGTCAATCGTGCGGCTCAAGCGCACCGTGCGCCTGGGCATCAAGAGC
This sequence comes from Verrucomicrobiota bacterium, assembly GCA_013140495.1. Lineage (GTDB taxonomy): Bacteria > Verrucomicrobiota > Verrucomicrobiia > Limisphaerales > JADLHS01 > JADLHS01. Next base: position 12,017 of record JABFSR010000167.1, on the reverse strand, counting down.
CTGTGGTTGCACCGCCTCCGCTCCCTGCTCACCGTGCTGGGCATCGTGTTCGGCGTCTGCTCGGTCATTGCGATGCTCGCGATCGGGGAAGGCGCGAGTTATCAGGCCCAGGAGAACATCAAGAGCCTCGGCAGCCAGAACATCATTTTGAAAAGTGTGAAACCGCCGGAGGAGCAGAAGGTTTCCGACAAGGGCAGTCAGAGTTACGTCATGCAATACGGCGTGACCTACAAGGACGTGAAAAACATCCGCGCCACGATCCCGGGCGTCACCGTCGTCATGCCCTCCCGGCTCATCCGGGAATACGCCTGGAACATCAGCCGCCGCGTGGACTGCGAAATGGTTGGCACCGTGCCGTGGTATCCCGAGATGCGCAACCACCGCGTTGCGCAGGGCCGCTTCTTTACGGAAACGGACATGGAGGGCCGGGCCAACGTGTGCGTTCTGAGCGCGGAAGTGGTGTCCGCCCTCTTCCCGCTTGAAGCACCGCTCGGCAGGCACATCCGGGTGGGCGGGAATTATTATCAGGTCATCGGCGTCATGGAGCCGCGCGGCCCCGACGTTAAGGGTGATGAGAAGCAGGACACCAGCAAGACCACCGGCAAGTACCTCTACCTTCCGCTCGAAACGATCAAACTGCGTTACGGGGAAGTGCTCATGCGTCGCCGCACCGGCAGCTTCGAGGCGGAACGCATCCAACTCCACGAAGTCACCGTCAAAGTTCACTCGCTCGAAGATGTCGCCTCCGTGGCCGACGCCATCAAACAGACGCTCGAACACAATCACAAGAAGAAGGACTACGACATCGTGGTGCCGCTGGAATTGCTCCGGCGCGCCGAGGATACGAAACGCATCTTCAACATCGTGCTCGGCTCCATCGCCGCCATCTCGCTGCTCGTCGGCGGCATCGGCATCATGAACATCATGCTCGCCAGCGTCACCGAACGGACGCGCGAGATCGGCATCCGGCGGGCGCTCGGTGCCCGGCGACACGACATCGTTCTGCAATTCCTCGTCGAAACCGTTCTGCTCTCCGGCGCCGGCGGCGTCATCGGCGTGCTGCTCGGCGTGGCCATCCCGTTCGTCGTCACCTGGACGGCGGGCATGAAAACCATCATCACCTTCTGGTCGCCAATCCTGGCATTCACCATATCGGGATTGGTCGGTGTGGTGTTCGGAATCTACCCCGCCATCCGCGCGGCACAGATGGATCCCGTGGAAGCACTGCGGCACGAGTAGTGGAACGCGGCGTTCACGCCGCTTCAACGCACGAATTGCAAGCAGGCACGGATATTTCGTGCTCGTTGTCACAAGGGACATCGAAGCGGGCTGAAGCCCGTGCTCCATGTCAAAGTCCGATCTCCATGTTCAACCCCATTTGCTCGTGCCAGCCTGGAGCGACGGCATCCAAACTCTGCTCGCGCAATGTCTGCGCAAACTCTCTTGCGAAGCCGTGAACTGTGAACACTTTCTTTGGCTGCACTTTTTTCACGAGTTCTAGCAAGCCATCGAAGTCAGCGTGGTCGCTCAGGGGAAACGCCGCGTCCGTGCCGGAACGAAAACGACAACTGGAATCCATCGCCCAACCTGTGACTGCGGCGGTGCGGATTTTTCCGAGCGCAACCCGTTCCATCGTCTTGAGCGATTGCGGCGGCGTGATGACGACCTTGCCGCGTGCGTTTTCGGGATCGAACGGTTCATGATCCGGAAAAGTCACGCCGAGCTTTTCGTGAAGGCGGGTCATTTTGCCCACATCACGTTGCAGCATGACTTGGAATCCTTCGCCTGCCAGCCCGCGCAGGATTTCCTGGCTCTTGCCCAGTGAGTAGCCATGAAGCACCGGCACATCGCCGTCTGCCAGCGTTTCGCGACAAAAGTTCGCGATGTCGCGTCGCACGGTATTCTCGTCCGGGAAACGATATCGCGGCAGACCGAACGTGGTTTCCATGATGAGTTGATCTGCGCGGCAGGTTATGCAGCGTTCGGCGATGGGGCCTTCGTGAAGTTTGAAATCGCCCGTGTAAAGCAGCGTTTCGTTACGCCACTCGATGAAGGACATTGCGCTCCCGAGGATATGACCGGCGGGCAGGGCGGTGAGATGAAATGTTTCGCTGCTGTATCGGAACTCGGTTCGCTCGCCAAAATTCAGAATGTGTTCGCGACGTTTTCCGGGCAGCCGGGTGCGCATGAAAAGTGACGTGGCCTCCGTGAGCAGCACGTCGTCGTGCGCGCCGATATGGTCGCTGTGGGCGTGACTGACGAATACGCGCTCGCCGCCGCGCTGGCGTTTCCGGGCATCAAGCCAGAGGCCAAGTTGCGGCAGATGAATTCCCGCGCGGGTGAAATGAACTTCCAACGACACGCTGGAATCGTGATGTCCCGGAGGTGGCGAGTCAAACGTTCGAGAAATGAGTTGGATTTTACCCACAGCCTCGGTTTAGATTGCAGTGCCATGCCTGAGAAACCTTTGAATGAATGTCCACGCGAACTGCGACCGTTGTTCACCAAGGGCAGCGAAGCGTCCCAGCGTGAAAACTACGAGTATGCGATTGACCTGTTTTGCCAGGTGCTCGCACGCGAGCCGGGATTGATTGATGTGCGCCGTGCGTTGCGCAAGGCGCAGGCGGGCAAGTCCGCAGCCGGAGGCTCTGGTTTTTTCAAAAAGGTTCTCAGCAGCGCCGGTTCTTCACCTCAGATGGCAAAGGCGCAATTCGCCTTGCGCTCCAATCCCGCCGAGGCTCTTGCACTCGCGGAGCAGGTTCTTGGCAGTGACGCCAACAACGCCATGGCCCATCGCGTCGTGGTCGAGGCGGCGACCACTCTTGCGATGCCGCAGACCGCCGTGATGTCGCTCGAAATTCTCACGCACCTTTCGCCAAAGGACAAAAATGTGGCGATCCAGTTTTCAAGGTTGCTTGCGGACACGGGCGACGCCAGGCGTGCCGAAGGGCTGCTGGCAGCGTTTGCGAACTCGCATCCGAATGATCAGGAAGTTTCGCAGGCGCTCAAGGATGTTTCGGCCAAACGCACGATGAGCGAGGGTGGCTACGGCGCGCTCGCATCCGGCGAGGGTTCTTATCGCGACATTCTCCACAACGAGAAGGAAGCCGTCTCGCTCGAACAGGAAAAACGCGTGCAAAAAACCGAGGACGTTACCGGGCGTCTCATCGAGGAATACGAGGCGCGCATCAAGGCAGAGCCAAAAAATCTCAAGCTTTACCGTGATCTCGCCGAGCTTTACACGCAGAAAAAGCAGTTCGACAAGGCCCTGAGTTATTACGCCCAGATCAAGGCGAGCGAAATGGGCGGGGACGCCTCGCTGGACCAGGCCATTGCACAGACCACCGTGCGCAAACTGGATCATCACATCGAGCAATTGAATCCGAACGCGGACGATCATGCGGAAGAGGTGGCGCGGTTGAGCGCGGAGAAGATGGCGTTCCAGATCGGTGAATGTCAGAAGCGCGTGGAAAAATTTCCCACAGACCTCGGGATACGTTTTGAGATGGGGCAGCTCTATTTTCAGTCGGGCAAGATCGGCGAAGCCATCAAGGAGTTTCAGCGTTCACGCGACAACCCGCATCGGCGCATCGCCTCGATGAACCTCCTGGCGCAATGTTTTGCAAAGCGGAAGATGTTTGATCTCGCGGCGGAAAATCTTCAGGAAGCCATCAAGGAAAAGCAGGTGTTCGATGACGAGAAGAAAGACCTGGTGTATCAGCTTGGAGTAGTGTTGGAGAACATGGGGAAGAAACCCGAGGCCATCGAGCAATTCAAGCTCATCTACAAGCTGGATGCGTCGTATCGCGACGTGGAGGCGCGGGTGGACGCGTTTTATGCCGGGCAATGAGGTTTTTTGAAACCACGCGTGTCACACTGGTCGCGGGCCGGACTTTGGCAACCATTCTGAAATCCACCATCCAGATTTCAACGCCTTGAGAATGATTGAAACGCTCGCCTTCACCTGTGTCCTCTCCCCCGGGAGAGGATGCTACCTTTCACGCTCTTGGATTGTTCCATTGACCGTCCGACCAATCCCAGCGCTGGTTATTTCGAAGACGCGGCGACGCTTCACCCTCTCCGCCCCTCGCCCATCGGATGGGAGAGGGTGGCTGGAGGCCGGGTGTCGGAGAATGTGAATAACGCGGTGAAGATCAGTTATCTGTTGAGCTTTCTGGAGTCAGTCCCTGACGTGGCAAACAAACTCAAAGAGGCGTCCGCAAAGGCAGTGAAGTTCGAGGATGTGGTGAAGAAGGCGGAGCAGGCGGCGGTGTTGGTGTTGTTTTACTGAGTTGCTTGAGCGCAATTTGGGACAAGGCAAGGGAATGAACGGCAGAGGAATGGGTTTTATTCCCTTGCCGTTCATTCCTCTGCCAATGCAGCGGTGTCAGCAGCGGTGTTGGTGCTGGTTTACTAAGGGGGAACGAGGAACTGTTTGACGCTAATTGTCGCGAATGGGATTTCGGAATTCGTTTTAATTCGTGAAATTCGCGTCAAAACCCTTTTCATGCATTTCGCGGTTCACATTCGGTGGAGGCGGCGATGCTGGTGCTGATTTATTGAGTGTGACGCTCGCCCTCACCCCGGCCCTCTCCCCCGGGGAGAGGGAGAATCATCGTCCGACTCTTTGTGTTCTTTTGCGCCTTTGCGTTAAAATGTCGTGGGCAGGAATTCTCAACTTGTTTTGCCGCACGTTGTCGCGTAAGTATTCGCCGGTCTTGCACCCATGAGTCCTACGCTCATCGTCATGCCGACGTACAATGAACGGGAGAATCTCCCGCGCATGGTGCAGCGCCTTCTCTCGCTCCCGGTCAAGGTGGACCTGCTGGTGGTGGATGACAATTCTCCGGACGGCACGGGCAGACTGGCCGACGACCTTGCGGTGAAGCATCCCGAGGTTCACGTGTTGCATCGCCAGGAAAAAAACGGACTGGGCCGCGCGTATCTCGCCGGATTCAAATGGGCGCTGGAGCACGGCTACGAATTCGTCTTCGAGATGGACGGCGATTTCTCCCACAATCCTGACGACGTTCCTGCGTTTCTCGATGCGGCGCAGACCGCCGATCTCGTGCTCGGCTCGCGTTACATCAACGGCATTCGCATCATCAACTGGCCGTTGAGCCGGCTCATGTTGAGCAAGAGCGCCGCGACGTATGTGAAACTGATTCTCGGAATGCCCATCACCGATCCGACCGGCGGCTACAAATGTTTTCGCCGTCGGGCGCTTGAAGCGATCAATCTCGAAGAAGTGCGCTCGAACGGTTACAGCTTCCAGATCGAACTTACGCACAAGCTCTGGCGTCAGGGGTACAAGGTTGTCGAAGTGCCGATCATTTTTACGGAGCGTCTGCTGGGTCATTCGAAGATGTCAGGTCACATTGTGCGTGAGGCGCTTTTCATGGTGTGGCGGTTGTTTTTTCAGAATGGCTGCCGCCGTTCGCCCCGGCCAAAGTCGAAGCAAACTGGGGCTTGAATGCGGTCGCAACCTCCTGCATAGTCCGCCCCGCTTAAAAAGCGACAAACCAGCCCGCGTGCGTTTTGAAAGGCGCGGGACAAACCAAACCAGACTGGAAACCAGGCTTGCACCTGTTGTGCGGGAGCTTCCTCCGATGGCAAAGGCCATCATGCTCCGGGATTTTTCCCGCCTCGATCCGGTTGGGGACAGACACAGAAAACACATGCAAAACAAAGTCGGTTCAGTTCAGTACATCCGCCTCGCCGTGGCTGCCGCGCTCGCGTTCAGCACCATCGTTGCAAACGCGCAGACTCCCGCCCCTGAGGCAAAAAAAACATGGGACACGACAGCCGCACTCACCCTCGCAATCACCAAGGGCAACAGTGATACGGTGCTGACGACCGCTTCGGTTGACACCAAGCGCAAGTGGGAGAAGGACGAGGCTTTGTTCGGACTCGCCGCCGGTTATGGCGAAAACTCCGGCACCAAGAACACCAAGTTCGTCAATGGCTTCGGCCAGTACAACCGGTTGTTCAATGAACGCCTCTATGGTGGTCTCCGGTTGGACGGCAATTATGACGGCATCGCGAACCTGGATTATCGCCTGCGCTTGTCACCGTTGCTCGGTTACTACCTCATCAAGGAGAAAAAGACGAGCCTTGTGGTTGAAGCCGGTCCGTCATTCGTTGTCGAACAATACGGTGAGACTGACAACAACAACGACGTCACGAACACGGTGAACAAGACCTATGTCGGTCTGCGTCTCGGCGAGAAACTCGAGCACAAACTCACCGACACCACCAAACTCTGGCAGTCTGTTGAATACATTCCGGCTGTGGATCGGTTCACTCAAAAATACGTCCTCACATTCGAGGCGGGGATTGATACCGCGATCACCAAGAAATGGTCGCTCAGGGTGACGGTGCAGGACATTTACAACAGCGAGCCCGGCGGTGGAAACAAGAAGAACGACATGCGCCTTCTTGCCGGCACAGCCTACAAGTTCTGACCGCTGAAGGATTCCAGATTCTATTCAAAGCCGGTGCGGAAAAGTTTCCGCACCGTTTTTTTTGTTTGGAGTGCTTACGACAGCGAGAAGTAATCCGCGCTCTGGTAACTGCCGTCCGCCGCCTTCGCAATCTGCATCAGCACGTCGTTCACAAGCGTGCTCGCGCCGAAACGGAACAACTCCGGCGTGAGCCAGTCGTCGCCGAGCGTTTCTTTCACCATCACGAGATAGGCGAGCGCCTGCTTTGAAGTCCGGATGCCACCTGCGGGCTTCATCCCGATTCGGATGCCGGTGGCGAAAAAGTAATCACGGATTGCCTCCAGCATGACGAGCGTGACCGGCATGGTGGCGGCGGGATTCACCTTGCCAGTGCTGGTCTTGATGAAGTCGCCGCCCGCCTGCATGGCGATTTCGCTGGCGATCCTGACGTTGTCATAGGTGACCAGTTCGCCGGTTTCGAGAATCACCTTCAAATGTGTCGGGCCGCAGGCCTCCTTCGTCGCGGCGATTTCGTCGAACATTCTTGCGTGGTCGCCGGACAGAAACGCGCAACGATCAATCACCATGTCAATTTCGTCCGCGCCAGCCGCCACCGTGCGCCGAACCTCCTCAAGTTTGGTGCGCAACGGATACTGGCCGCTCGGAAAGCCAGTCGCAACGGCAGCGATCTTCACCGGCGAAATGTCGCCAAGAAACTTGCGCGCGTATCTGACCATGTTGGGATAAACACAGACTGCGGCGCACGAAGGCACGTTGTATTTTGCCTCGGCAGGCTGGAGCGCCTTGCGACACAGGTAGGCGACCTTGCCGGGCGTGTCCTTGCCTTCGAGCGTGGTGAGGTCGCACATGCTGACGGCCATTTTCAATCCAGCGAGCTTGGCGCTGGTCTTGATGCTCCGTTTGCCAAAGGACGCGGCGCGTTCCTCCACCATCACGGCGTCAACGGTGCTGATGCCGGAGAAGTTGGAACGACGAACAGGCAGCGACAACGCGCTATCTCTTGAGGACACCAAGGCTTTCATGGTGCGCTGAATCTGCGGCGGGCGCTCTCGGGAGTCAATGCGGTTTCAAGGGACGGCAATTCTACCCGCAGATTGAATGCACTGGCACCACGGTCATACAGTTCTGACTACAAGTAAAAACCCGTCAAATGGACAAAAACAAGAAATGAAACCCAAGCCAGTACATAACCGGAGAACACTACTAGCGACGTCAGAACGTAGCTGCCACGACGGGTTTTCATACGTGGGAATAACCAGGCGCTGAAACCAGATGCAACCAAGCCCCAAAACAAGGCAATGGCACCGATGAAGAAAGCGTCGATGCCATGCAGGATAGGCTGAACAATCAGTACGCCAAGACCGATAGTCGTGGGCGTCGAGAGCCAAATCTTGTCGATCATTGTCAGCCTGCGACTATGAATGAGCGATTTCACGATGAGCGTTTGTGCCACCTAGTTAGCACGGCTCGCGATTCTGGAGAGAGCGGTGTCTTCTCTCCGGAGTGAGCGTGGGTTGCGACCTGAGGAGTAGAACGGGTAGCCACAGGTTCTAGAACTCGCGTCTCCGACAATGAATGACCAAAGTTCAATCACCATGAAGTCTTTCTACTCCGCGACTCCCCCACTGTCGAGCCGCAAACTTCAACCCTTCCGTTACGCGCCAAAACCATTGCTGCCGCTGCGCCGCTCTCACACCTTGCCCGCCACCGGCCCGCGCCGTTCTCAGATTTCCGAACGCAAATGCGGATTGGCTTGAAACCTATCCTTGCCTTTACACTGGCCCGGCCAGCGAAACTTGAACCAACCAGAACCTGAAATGGAAACACGACCGGACAAAGAACTCATCGGTGTCATCGGTGCCGGCTTGATGGGGACGGCGCTCACGGAACGGCTGCTGGAAAACGGCTATCGCGTGGCGATATGGAATCGTACGCGGGGCAAGGTTGATCCGCTGCTCGCGCGCGGCGCGCAGTGGAGTGACAATCCACTGGCCGACTGCCAACGCGTGATTGTGAGTCTCTACACGACTGATGTGGCGGTGCAGGTGCTCGAGGAGATGCGCTCCGGGTGGCGGGCTGGGCAAATTATTCTGGACACGACAACGGGTGAACCCGCGCAAACTGCAGCATTGGGTGAGCGTCTGGCGGCGAGCGGTATCAGTTATCTCGACGCACCGATCTCAGGTTCGAGCGAGCAGACCCGGCGCGGTGAAGCAACGGTCATCGTGGGCGGTGACCGTGCTGTGTTTGAAGCATGTGCCGATTTATGGCGCGTGATGGGCCGGAAAGTTTTTCACGTTGGCCCGTGCGGCAGCGCGGCCAAGATGAAGTTGATCAGCAATCTCGTGCTGGGATTGAACCGTGTTGCGCTTGCGGAAGGACTTGCTTTCGCCGAAGGGATCGGTGTTTCGCCTGCGGCGGCACTGGAGGTTCTTGGCGGGAGCATGGCTTATTCGCGCGCAATGGATGTGAAGGGCCGCAAAATGGTTGAGAGCGATTTCAGCGTGCAGGCCCGACTCTCGCAACACCTGAAGGATGTGCGCATGATGTTAACGGCAGCCAAGGCAGCCGGCTTGGATCTGCCGCTTACCGATACTCACCGCCAGCTCATGGAGCGGGCCGAAGCATGCGGTTTGGGCGACATGGATAACTCTGCAATCATTGAAGTGATCCGCAAGTCGCGTCCCGCTGCCGAGTCATGAGCGTTCAATCCCTTTCTCCCCGCGCCCGTACCGCTGTGTTGCTTGCCGCCATTGGCGGATTGCTGTTCGACGGCTTCGAATTGGGACTGATGCCGGTGGCGTCGCTTTCCGTTTCGAAATCGCTGCTCGGTGCGGCTTACACGCCTATGCTCGGTGGCGATTGGTTTGCACGATTCACAGCAGCGCTGATGTTGGGCGCAGCGGTAGGCGGAATTGTGTTGGGCAGCCTCGGAGATCGCATCGGCCGAGCGCGAGCGCTGGGCGTAAGCATTCTTTTCTACTCGGTGTTCGCAGGGCTCGGCGCATTCGTCCGCACGCAGGAACAAATGCTGTTGCTGCGATTTCTAGTTGGGTTGGGCGTTGGCGGTGTGTGGCCAAACGCAGTCGCCCTGGCGGCGGAATGTTGGCCGGACAAATCGCGACCTATCATCGCCGGGTTGATGGGCGCGGCGCTCAACGGAGGGATTCTCGTGCTCTCGCAAATCGCGCGAGCCTGGCACATCACGCCGGAATCATGGCGTTGGATTTTTCAGCTCGCTGCAGCACCTGCTGTCCTTGGTGTGCTCATCATGGCGGCACTGCCCGAATCGCCGTTGTGGCTGGCCAGTCGAGATCTTCGTAGCCGCCGAGATGACGAGGCGGATTCTGCTACCAGCGGATCATCCGCTTCCTCACGTCAGCGGCTGCCTTCGTCCGTGCGCGAACTCTTCCGTCCGCCACTGCTACGGCTCACGCTCATCGGCATCATGCTTGGCTCCATCCCCCTGGTCGGTGCATGGTCCGCAAGCAAATGGATGATTCCGTGGGCAGACAAGGTCGGCGGCGCAACAGAAGCGGGCTACAAGGCCGTAACGCAAGGGTGGTGGGCGTTGGGCGCGGTGCTTGGCAGTTTCTTTGGGGCACAAATCGCGGCGTGGCTCGGTCGTCGCTGCGCGTACGCCTTGATCAGCGCAGGGGCAACCACGCTCACGCTGCTTTTGTTTCTCGGCACAGCACCTTTGCTGGCGTCGTTCCTGCCGATTGTCTTTGCGCAGGGATTTGTGGCGACGCTTTTCTTTGGCTGGCTGCCGTTGTATCTGCCGGAACTGTTTCCCACGCGCGTGCGGGCTGCCGGCAGCGGCATTGCCTACAACGTGGGCCGCTTTGCCACGGCAGTGGGAGTGTTTGCGGCGGGATTGTTGTTCGCCGCGTTGGGCGGATCGTATCCGAAGGTCGGTGCAATCTGTGGATTGATTTATTTGCTGGGCGCCATCGTTATTTGGTGGGCGCCGGACACGGGAAAGAAGTCACTGGATGAATAGGGTGTATTTTAAGAATACGGAGTGTGGCCGTCCTCGGCCACAGCAACTTTTGCCGTAGGGAAGGTTATGTTCAGATTTACGCCAACGTTGATTGCGAAAGTCGCTGCCCGGGGACGGGCGCGCTCCGAAAGCATTTTGAAAACACGACCCAACCCACACCACATTTATGAACAGACGAGAATTCCTCAAGGCCAGTCTGTGTTCCGCCGCGCTCGCGGCGACGCCGCTTTCAATCAAAGCCGCCGATAGCGCTCCGGTCAAACCGCGCATCCCAATCGGTTTCCTCGGTGCGACGCACTCGCATGGTCCCGAGAAAATCAAGATCGCCATGGCGTCCCCCGATTGGGAGTTCGTCGGTGTGTGCGACGCGTCGGACGTCGGAAAGGCGACATGCACGAAGCTGGGCGCGAAACTCATCTCGCAGGACGAACTGTTTCAGCGCGCCCGTGTTGTGGCTGTGGAATCAGACGTGCGGGATCATGCCTCGCACGCTTTGCTCGCGCTCAAAGCTGGCAAACACGTGCATCTGGAGAAGCCGGCCTCCGTGCGGTTGGCTGAACTTCAGGGGATCGTCTCGCTTGCGCGCGAAAAGAAACTGCTTCTGCAAACAGGTTACATGTGGCGTTCGCATCCCGGATTCAATGCCATCTTTGAGGCGGTGCGTCAGGGATGGCTGGGGGACGTGTTCATGGTGCGGGGCTACATCAGCAACAACCTTGCGGCAGCTCGTCGCCCGGAGTGGGCTGAGTTCACGGGCGGCTCCATGTTTGAGCTGGGCTCGCATATCGTGGACGCCACGGTTCGACTGCTCGGCAAACCCAAAGCCGTGACACCGTTCCTGCGCCGACATGGTAATTTCAACGATTCGCTGAAGGACAACAACGTGGCCGTATTGGAATACGAACGCGCCACCGCCGTTCTCATCAACACCGCTCTCCAACCGACCGGTACTCCGCAGCGATCCTTCGAGGTTCTTGGCACCAATGGCACCGCTGTCTTGCAACCCATTGAGCCACCCACGCTCACCATTGACCTAGCCAAACCCGCTGGGCCATATCAGAAAGGTTCGCAGAAAGTGCCGATGCTGGCCTACCGTCGTTACGAAGGCGACTTTGCTGAACTCGCCGCTGTCGTGCGTGGCGAGCGGGTATTGTCTGTGACTCTTGATCAGGAACTGCTCGTTCAGGAAACCCTGCTGCGCGTGAGCGACATGTTATGAAGAATTCTCTTCACCAGTTCTGCCAACCATTCGTTTGTTTGTTGATTTGGGTGATCGCAGTTGGCAACGCCTTTGGTGCATCGCTTATTTCAGTTGCGGATTATCCTTCGATCCACGAAGCCGTGGCGCAGAATCCCGGCCGGCGAGTTTACGTTCCTTCTGGCAGTTACGTTCTGACCAATGCCGTTGTGCTCAAGGCCGACAATACGGAATTGGAAGGTCCCGGCGTGATCGTGCAATCGAATCCGGCAGCGGCTATCATCGAGGTCCGGGCGCATCACGTGCTTCTCCGCGACCTGACCCTCACCCGGTCGCCGGGCAACACCGAGAC
>JABFSR010000084.1 GCA_013140495.1 Verrucomicrobiota bacterium | reverse complement strand
GTGATGGCCTTCAACGCGTCGCGTTTGGCCACCAGTCGCAGAATCTCATAAGGGTTTTCCTAGATACGCTGCCGGTCGCTCACCACGGTCACCGTCATTGTCTTGTCCGGAAACGGGAGGCCGTTATGCGCAAGTATGTCCGTCACGTCGGCGATGGTTGGAATCGTCGGCAGTTTGAACTTGTGAACGCCGCGCCGCCAAAGCTGCTGAAGCTGCTTCTGGCTTGCCGCCTGGACGTCTTCGAGAATCGTAAAGCTCAACACCGCGCCGCAACCCACCTCGTCAATGATTTCGCGGATCACTTCCATGCAGTTGTGAAATGACCCCGCGCGATACGTGTGCGCCAGAAGATGAAGTTCATCCAGGATCAGCAGTGTGTCTGGTGAGAGCGCGTTCTTGATGCGGTCAATCAGCGCCGCCGTGTTGGATTTGTCGCTCACGCCGCAATCGTCGGCAATACGCCGGACCATGCCGCCGAGCCCGCTCGCTGCGCGCATGCGCGACATGATCGTGCGCCCGTGATTATTGTTCGCGGTGAAATGTTCCAGCGCCCAGGTCTTGCCAATGTGCGAAGGGCTGACCAGGAACACCGGCGATTGCGACTCGCGCGCGATCTTGCATGCCGTCTGAATCTTCCTTGCAGTCGGTGTCATCACGAACTGCGTCTTGCCTCCGAGGTAACGCTCGCGCTCCAGTTCAAGGAACTTTTCGATGCTGGCAATCAGATCATCGCTCGGCCCGAGCTGCGTGTCCGTCTTGGCGTCGCGATATTTGCCGGTCAACAACCGGTAGATGAGGTTGTCGCTCACGCCGACGCGTTTCGCAAAGTCCGGCTTTGCCATCGGATGCTTGTGGTCAATGCACCAGAGGAACGCCCGCACCAAAACTTCTTTCGCGTGCGGATCGTAGCGCGCAATGTTGGCGCGAACATCATCCAGGCTGAAGTTCCACGATGCCCGCACCGTGTTGCCAAGATTGGACTGCGGCAATGGTTCCAATGATCTCTCTTCGTTTGGGTCGCTCATTTTGGGTCGCTCTTTTTGTTGGTTTGTTTACAACAGCGCCTCTGCGCTGAAATCTTCCTTGGTGTTTGGTGTTTGGTGTTTGGTGTTTTCAGCCAGCACCTCCGCATCCCCGCTGAACCGCTTCACATTCCTCTGCCGCTGCCTGTCCTCTGGAGAAACCGTTTTGCCATCCATCACCGCCGCGTTGTGGCGCTTCATGAACTCCACGTCGCTGCCTGCGGGCGCGTGACGCGCGCGCTGGCCCGCGAGCTTCACCGCCTGCCAGTGATTCTTCGCACCCATCGCCGCCTTCACTCCCGCCTCGTCGTTCTTTGCTGGCTCCAAATCCGGCGGGCACACACTCACAACCGAGCCGCTCGCGTCGCAGATCACCAGCGCGTCCGGAGACATCGGATTGCAGTAGGGAATGAACCGCTCGCCTTCGCGCAGCGGATGCCCGCTGGAATCCTGCGCAACGAACACGAGCGGATCAGGACCAAGCCGCCAGTCCTTGAATTGAAACTTGCCGCCGATGACTGGAATCGGCCTGCCCGCATACTCAGGTCCGACCAGTGACGGAATCATTTCAAACGGCAGCGGCGTCAGTTCCGTCGTGCCTGTCCGATCCGCCTCTGCCCGAGTCATGCGGCGCACGCGGAAATGAAGATCGCTCTGTGAGACCAGCGCTTGGACCTCGTGCTGCTCGCGCGCGAGCAGCGCAAGAGGGTTCCACGTGGAACTTAGTTCAGCCCGATACTCTTTCGTGATGAATCCGCATTTCTCCCACGAGTTGCAGGCGTGGTCGGGATCGTCATTGATCAGGCCCATCACCTTCGTGGCGACGTTCGTGAAATCGTCGAAGGTCATCCGTGGCAGAATCAATTTGCTCGCGTCCTCAACGCCCATCGCCTGCGCCACTTTGAGGAGCTTGTTGTTGTAGGCATCCGTGCGCTCCATTTCCTCGGGCGCAAAGTCGCGTCCCTTGCCCGTCTGCCCTTTCACCGCGTCAAGCCAGTCGTCGAGCATCCGCCAGAATTGTTCGACGTGCGGCTTGAACCGAAAGTTGCCGCCGCTCGGCGGCGCGAACTGTCCGGGGTTGGCCTTCGTGTGAAACCGCCCGCCGCGATCCACGCGCACCTTGCCGCCCGTTGCGTCGAAGATGCGCTTCTCGAAGTCGTCACGGAGCGGATTGTCAATGCGCAGCTTCTTGTTCCCGCGCACCGTCGCCGTGCCGTGCTCCACGAGCAACATCGTGCCGATGTCCGCCCGATAACCGCGATGCGTCAGGACAGCCACCACGAACCACATGAAATCTTTCTCGCTCAACACCTGCTTGGCCTGCGCGTCCATGTCCCAAAACGTCGGCTTGATCACCATGCTGAACATGCAATCGCTCAACGCATCCACCGCGCCGAAGCATCGCGGGCGCATCGAACGCATCTGGCCGGGGAAATTCACCTTCACGTTGAACTCGTGATCGTCGAACTCCATGAACTCGCCGATCTTCAAACCAAGACGCGTGGTCCGGATTTTGAAACCGAGGCTGCTGGCCTTCTGGATGCCGATGCGCGCGGCGGCGAGTTCATAACGGTCGGGTGTGTAATTGTAGAGGTTGCCCTCGCTCCAGCCGGCGGGCAGATCGGTTTCCGGTTCAGCCTCCGGCCACACGTCGTAGCCAGGAATTTGCTGATAACGTTTTCCTTTAATTTGAAAGGGGACGCGTCCCCTCCAAATATCGAAGACCAGTTGACGCCACGCCGAACTCGTCACGCGCTGATGCTGTTCGCAGAGCATCCGCCAGAACTCTATAAACGTGGGGGAAAGTTCCGAGCGGCTTGCGCCCACCTTTGACCAGTTCACCAGGATGCGCCAGTCACCGGCGGCAAATTTGTCCGTGCCCTTTGTGAACTGATAAAACAACGCCCGGATGCGCTGCCACGAGAACCCGCGCGCGAACGATTTCAACGACGCTGCAACCTGCTTGCAGGCGGTGTTCACCTTCTTTGCCGCCGCCACAAAGGCCATCTGTTTCAATCGTTGCCAGACTTCCGTCTGCACCTTCTCCGGCAGCGTCGAAAAATAAACTCGGTCGCACTGCGGGATGTCAAAGCACAGGGTCACAGAGCGGTTGCCCTGGTCAACGGTCATGGCGAGGGTGTTGTTCATGTTATTGTTTGTGGGGCGAGGACTTTGCCTGCGTCGGCTTTACCTTTCAGGAATTCCCGAAGCTGTTCGGGTGTGGACAGGATGCGGCCCAGGGATTGCGGGTGCGGCGTGTGCCAGAGCGCCCACCATTCGTTGTCGGGAAACCGATGCACCGTCAGGCGCAACGGATCGCAAACAAGCGAACTCCATTCGTTCATTCCCGTGGCCAGTTCAATGAAGTCCTCCTGGTTCACGCTTTACCTTTCTTGGAGAATTTGCGGATCAGATCACTGACCTTGATGCTCGCGGCAAGGACTTCCGCCTTCTTGACCGCGCTGAGTTTGAGGATCGTCTTGTCGTCGAGCGCGAGCGTGGCCGCAGCGGTCAAAAACACATTCGCAAGTTCCACCGCCGTTTTTTCCTCCGCGTCAACCTGGTCTTCGGGAGAAACAGTCTTGCGCGGCGTATGAACCGGATGTTTCTTCTCGCGGATCACGCCAAGGTCGCGATACAGTTGCGTGAGCGTTTTGCCGTCCGCCGCCTGATGCACGGCTTTGAGGATTTTTTCCTTCTCCTTTTCCGGCAGTTCGCCATTGCCGAGCAGCCTGCATTCTCCCACCGTGGGCAAATTGGCAACACTTGCCAATTTGGTTTGGAAGGTCATGTATTGAGTCGCGCTGCGGTGCGGAATCGCGGGCAGAAACTTCGCCTTCCATTTCATGAACTCACCGTGCGGCAGCGCTTCTTTAATGGCGTTCAATTCACAGCCGGCAAGATAGGCATAACCCATCTGTTGACTGAACGCGTTGTGGAACGCGGCATCGTAAACCTTGATGCGCTCGGTGTGCGCCGCGAACTGATTCACTTCCGCCTTCTGGATTTGGGTGCTCATACTTCGATGATGGTTTCCGTTTTGGGTGTTTGGGTGTTTGGGCTGGTAGCTGGCTATCTGCCTGACCTGCGTAATGGCGCTTTACAGAATCATTTCAGCGCTGTTGAAGTCCCCGATGTCCATCATCCTCGGCGCGAGCCGCAGGTTCTTGTCAAACATGTCCCGCAGCAGCGCCGTCGCAATCCCCTCATGCCCACACTGCCTTGGTGTTTGGAGTTTGGTGTTTGGTGTTTCATCCACCGCTTCCGCTTCCTCGATCTGTTGTTTGGTCAGCATGATTTTTAATTCGCGTCAATTCGTGAAATTCGCGTCAAAAAAGCCGCTCCCTCAAAAGTTTCTCCACGCTCGCCCGCGTCACGTTTGGTGAACCGCCAGGGCCGCGCCGACCGTGAACCGATTTCCGGTTCCCCGCCAGGCCGACCGATTCAAGTTTCCCGCACGAGATCAGATTGTGAATGTGACCGCTGGTACCGAAGCCGACGTGTTCGAGTTGTTCGGTTGTGATCACGCCGAGCAATTGTGAATTGGGTGGCAGCAGCCAGGTGAACACGTCCTTGAGCGCTGTCGGCATTTGAATCTTCTCGTCCGCGAAAGCGGCCACCGCGCGCGTCCACACGCGGAGGAACATCCGCTCGCTGTCATCCGTTCGGAGGTCGAACGCCCAACGGAGACGGCGTGCGGCAATTTCGGCAAGCACTTCATCCTCGCTCAAACCCAGCGCGCCCTTGCAACCGTCAATGCCCAGGAGCGGCTTCCGGAAATTCAAACGAGTCCCGTCGCCGTTGCGCAGATCGAGTGAGGGCTGAACCGTTGTCATGCCGCACGCTCCATTTTGAAAGTGGGCGCTGACGACGAGGCAGCGCCGTTGAGTTTGAAATCCACCCGCGCTGCTGTGCTCTCGTCGGCGAGGCGTGTGGAGTTGTGGGATTCCGCGAAGTTCTGTTTCAGCATTTCAGCTTTTGCCTCAATCTGGTCCGCCTGCCTTCGATGCTCCGCCGCGATTGCCCGTGCCGTCGCCGCCATGCTGGGATGAAACACCGCAACGGATTCAACCGTCCTCGCCGCCGCGAGAAGTTCGTTGACCATGTCCGCCCTGATCTCGGAATTAGTCCGGAGCGCGGCTGTGTGCGGATCACCAGCCGCAGCACGTCCGATGTTTGAGTTTTTAGCTCCATGCTGCGGCTGGTCGTTGACACAGCCGCGCTCTGAAATAATCCCGGCATTCATTGGTGTTTGGAGTTTGGTGTTTGATGTTTCGCTTTGGCCTCGTAATAAAGCGCCACCGCCTGCACCGCGCGCATCACGTAAAAGAAGATTGCCGGGATGACCACCGCGTAGAACCAGCGCCGGACGGTTTGCAAATCCAGTTGAGTCGCGATCCAGCGTCCGCGCCCACAAAACAAAGGCCGATCCCCCGATCATCATCGCCAGCTCGAAAATGAGTTTGAGCCTGGTGATCATTCGCCCACGTCCTCCTTGACGATGATCCAGACTGAAAGAACGTGTTGGTTTTTCTGGCGGAACGCCGCAAGGGCGGAAGCCTCGTCCTTGCCGGTAATCACAGTTGCCCAGGTTACGATCCGCCCGGCCTCGTCAAACGTGTAACCCACCGGATAATAATTCCTGGGTGCTTTCATGCCGCCTCCTTGAGTTGGTTGTAGCGGGCAAGAAGGCGATGACTTGTGCGCGCCCCGGTTAACACGAGGTAGAGATGGATTCTGTGAACTCCTAACGCCTCAGCATCTTTACCGATGCCGGGGAATTTGATGTTTGGATTTTGAAACCGTGGCGAGCGTTGGACGTGCCTGCAACCAGCACAACGGATTTCCTTGCGGGCATCCTCGATCCAGTTGCGGATCGTCACCAATGGGTTTGTCGGGCGTCCGCGCTTCATAATCCCAACTCCTTCCGGATCGCGAGTTCCACCTTGGGCATGTGCCGGCGCTCGTGGATCGCGAGACTGACCGTGTTGCGCGGATAGCCAATCCGAAGGGCGAGGGCCGTAATGCTCTCCCCTCGCTCAATGAGCCGTATCTTTGCGGACTGCCAAAAACTTTGCTTTCTTGATTTCATTCGCTAGACTCTCAACGTTCGTTGACAGTGTTATCGGACAAAGTCAGAGATGAGTCAACATGAAAAAGTAAAAAAGTTTGACCGGGTCAAAACCCTGCGCGACACGCTGGGAATAACGCAGCCCGAACTTGCCAAGATTTTGCGCATTTCTGCCAACTATGTGTATCAGATTGAGGCTGGGCGGAAACCACTCACCGGGCGGACGCTTGAGGATTTTGAAAAGTTAGAGCGTGATGCCGCACTAGGTCATACTACTTCTGACTCCGTAAAACCCACAATTGACCAGTTGCAGGACCGACCTGAAGATAATGTCGATTGGAAACTCCGCGCCATCACCGCCGAAGAAAAACTGGAACACCTCCAGGCAAACCTGCGCGCTGCATTGAGCATCAGCGCGGCCCCGGTCAATTCAGCGCCGCCGCTTTCGGAAGCGCAATTAATCGCAAAGCAGTCGGGCGACGAACACGACAGGAATCGGCAGAAATAATTTTCCCCGTGAGAACCAGTTGCCAGCCCCAGCGCAGGAACTTCAAACCCATCACGATTCTTTTCTCGCCGCTCCACTCACCGGCCACAAGTTCAAGCTCCGGCTCCAGCCTCACACGTTTTGCTTTCATGCCCACGATCATCATCCGTTCGGTCAGTCAACTCCCGTCATACCCGTAGAACCCGCCAAAGGAACTTACTCACATGATAACCCACATCTGTAATCAATGCGGCCAGACTTACGAGGGCGGCTACGATGGCCTTGCCTGCGACCAGTGCAACACCGGACAGCTCACAAAATTCAAACCCGCGCCCGCGCCAGAACCCAAAAAGGAATTCATTCCGCCGCCCGCGCCCGTGTTTGATGAGCGGCCTAAAATAATCGACCGCGCTGGAAGCTGTGAAAGCACGGCGAGATTCCTGATCTTCATGGCCGTTCTTGTTGGCGTAATCGGTGCGATGGCTGCTCTTGGTGAAGTGGTCAACCCCTTCAAGCTTTATATGGTTGGTTGCATTACCGGAGGGCTTTTATTGTGGGCATTCTTTCTCAACATTCTGGCCCAGCTCCTTTTCATCCGCGCCGAACTCACCCGCAAACTTTGATGGAATACTTCCTCGCCATCCTGCCGTTCGTGATCATGGTCCTTTGGGATCGCGTCGAGCCGCGCGAGACGGAAGCGCAGCGGGAGGCCCGCCGCCGCAAACTCGAAGCCCTCACCCGCCTCCACTGACTCCTGACTACGGACTACGGACTACTACCTTTCCCATTCGCGACAATTCGTGTAATTCGCGCCAAAGTTTTTTACCCCACCCGTTGTATTGACAGGCCCAAAAACAGGGTTGACCACCACAGGTTGTGTATCGGTGTCGCGGTACCCGCTCAAAACGCCCGCGTCTCTGCCCCTCCCGCCGGATCAGGACGCCTTTAATCGAATCCAGGGCGCAAAAAAAAAGTGAAGAAATATCGAAAATAGGGTTGACACTCGGGCAGGCTCTGATATTGTGATGGTGTCGAGGATGAAGAGTCCAAGGCCCGGCGTAAGACCCGGAAAAAAGAAAGAGCAATATGAATACGAAACTTCCAGTGATGAGCGAATCAAAGTGGGACGAAACACAAAACGGGCACATCGTAAAAGTGGGCAACCGTTCAGAAGCCCCTTACCGATTCGTCGGAAAAACGGTGAAGTATTTTCTCCCAGCCAAAGTGACCAAAGAAATCGGCGGGATTGAAACCGCGTTGAAGATGATTCGTGAAGGCCGCGAAATCGGGCAACAAGAAATTTAAGCCCCCCGCCAGGTGGAGGTCTTCGGCCTCAACCGGCAGTTGCTCGCCTCCCGTCTTAACTGACGGGGGGCTTTTTTGAAATGAAAACCAAACCCTCCAGACAGGCCCGCAGCATCGCCCGGATCCGAGCCGAAAGAAAAGCGGCGCGCCGCTGCCGCGATTGCGGCAATCCCGCCGCGCGCAAACGAATCGCCTGCTCGGGCAGGATCAAAATCCTTTCACGTTGCGCGCCTTGCCTGGCACTGCTCGCCGCCGCCGCCGTAAAATATCGCTGACCACCCTTTCCCATTCGCGTCAATTCGTGAAATTCGCGTCAGGCTTTTTTCCTTTTGCATTTTTAATTTTGAATTGAGATAGTCCGTCGGACCTCGACGCGGCGCGCGAGGTTTTTTTTTGGCCCGCTGATTTCAGCGTTTCAGTTTTTCTTCAGAATCCACCGCAATTCCCGACCGTGGTAAATCGGAATCGGGGAAGTCGTGTTTTCATGCACGCGGTTAGAACACCAACACGAACATGAAAACAAAACTCAAATCAATCCTCATCGTCGCGATGCTGACTCTCAGCATTTCAGCATTTTCCCAAACTCAGTCCCCCATCTACACCGGCCTGCAAAACGCGTTTGATCTGCACAACACCAACTCACTCGTCAACGCGGACGAGGTGGACCTGACCCCGCTGTTCAAATGGAATGCGGACAAGCAAAAGGCCGGCGGCGGCGTGCGCGCAGACTGGTGGGTCACAGACCAACAGGGCGCGTTTCTCGGGTTCGATGAATACTCGGATCGCTCCAGTTATTTTTCTGTGGGTTACCAGACGCGCACCGTTTTCAAGAGCGTCGAGTTCGGGCTCGGCATCGGCACGCGGCAGAACAACGACAATCCATTCGGCGACGTCACACTCTTTCTCTCGCCAAGCGCCAGCGTGCGGCTCGCCAAGTTCAAGGAATTTGATCTGCGATTGAAGGTGGGTGCGGACATTGTGAGCCAGGGCAGGCCCAGCCCCTTTGTGGGAATCACACTCACCGCATTCCGGTTTTGAAGGCGGGAAACTTTGACGCGAATTTCACGAATTAACGCGAATTCCAAAACTGGAACGTGAACGAATTCTATACAACCAAAATGAGCAGCGCCCGCCGCGCGAGCGGGCTCGTGGTTTTCCGGTCATCCAACGCGGGCGACATTCAAAGTCCCGACAAAAACCGGCTGCAATTTAATTCGCGCCAATTCGCGAAATTCGCGTCAACCCGCATGATGCCCGACCTCAACATCGCCAAAGTCTGCCTGCGCTTCTCGCATCGCGCCTACAACGACGTGACGATTGATGAGCCGTCAACCGGCACACAGGTTTTGATCGGCGGGCTGTTGGATGATCCCGGCGCGCTCGTGATTGCATTCCGTGGAACACGCGGCATCCGCGACATGATCACGGACGCGAAGTTTTTGGTGAAGACAGAGTGGGCTTCTGAATCGGGATCAAGTAATGCGCGGCTGCATCGCGGCTTCAGCGAGGCTTGGTGGTCTGTGGCAGGCCATGTCCTGCAACGCGCGTCAGAGGCAAAGCGCATCTTCGTCTGCGGCCATTCCCTCGGCGGCGCGGTCGCGTTGCCATGTGCGCTTTATCTCGCGCAACACGGATTGCCGGTTGAGGCGGTCCATGTCTTCGGCTGTCCGCGCACCGGCAACGGCGCGTGGCGCAATCTTTACAATTCAAATTTGCACAGCGTCACGCTGCGTTGGGAAGCCCAGGGCGATCCGATTCCCTACTCGCCGCCGTGGATCAATGGCTATCGCCACGCGGGCCGCGCGGCGTATCTGTCCAACAGCGGCGGCATGAAGCTTGATCCGGCGATGTGGGAACACGTCGCGCCGTTCACGAACGCGATTGTCGAGCAGGCAAAGAACATTCGCTCGCCGCTGAAATCACTTTCCATCTTCGGGCCGCATCACCTGGTCAACTACGAGAAACTCTTTTCCAAACTGGAGGCGTCGAGTGAGTGAGCGAAATCACCGAGGGCACATTGATTGGATCGGCAGATTCATGCGCGACTACGATCTCCTGTCACGAACTCTTCGAGGTTGCGGCAGAGCTGGGAAGGCTCAAGCGCCAGCGCCGGAAACTTTACAATCTCAAACAAGAGATCAAAACGCGGCTGGAATGGATCCGGCAGCGCGAGGATTTATTGCGCCACAAATTTGTGTTGGAATCGCGCAGGCTGACGGGCAAGGACTTTGTTCCAACTCCATGGCAGGACTGCGCTGCCAATCCGCCGCCATCCTGATGCTGCTCGCGATCTGCTTTCTGTTTTCTGGTTGCGGTTCAGTCCGGAGTCCGGAGTCCAGAGTCCAGAGTCCAGAGTCAACATTTGTCAGAGAGGAGTCGCAGTCTGCTCAATCAGTCAGCCGTCCGGATTTCAACCTCACACTTTTGCCACCCGATACAAAACTGATCCGCTGGTCGTGGACATTCCCGGCCAATCATCTGCTCGCGTATTGGGACGTCAGCACGAACCTCGTCAATTGGGAGTTCGGTGGATGGACAACGAACAACTTTGTTTTAATCGAACCCACCAATCATCACCAGTTCTTCGTGTTTTACTCGCTGCCAAGAACCCACTCACTGCGCATTGGCATCGGAAAACCACAACCCCCGGACTTT
Organism: Verrucomicrobiota bacterium; assembly: GCA_013140495.1. Lineage (GTDB taxonomy): Bacteria > Verrucomicrobiota > Verrucomicrobiia > Limisphaerales > JADLHS01 > JADLHS01. Next base: position 42,088 of record JABFSR010000084.1, on the reverse strand, counting down.
TTCTAACATGATGCTTGCCCAACTTGAATCCGTGCCGGGTGAAGCGCTGAAAAACGCAGCGCTGATCATCATGGCGGCGCTCGCTGCGCTCTACTACGTGAAGGAGATCTTCTTCGGGTCCAAAAAGAAGACGGAGATTTCACCGCAGCCACTCACCGTGGAAATCGTCAAGGCGTTGCACGAACAGTTCGCGGACAAGCAGGATTTTGATGAGCACGTGGAGCACAACACCGAACGGCACTCCCAGTTGTTCAACCGCATTGACGGCGTGGAGCGCAAGGCCCGTCAGGACATGGAGCATCGCTTCACCGACCTCAACAATGAACGTCGCGCCACGCTGGAAAAACTGAACGACCAGTTCACGTTCATCCGCGAGAACGTCGCCGCCATCAATCGCGAATTGCAGATAAGGAACAAATGAACGCGCGCGAAACCCGCATAGCAAAAAGGATTCTCGACCACCTGCACGAGAACCAAGGCCAGCATCACGTGATCTCAATCCACGCGGAGATCGGCGGCATGGCGTTCTGCTCCGCCGCCGAGTTCGACGCCGCCCTGACCGAACTTGACTCGTTGCGATTTGTGACCGGCGTGAAAAGCGACTTCAAGGGCGTGCTGTGGAAAATCAACGCCGCAGGCGAAGCCGCAAGATTGGAGATGCGATGAATGAGCAAGAGCAAAAAATCCAAACTCGATCAGTTCGCCGGAACGCTGGCGGAGATGGACGTGGAGAAAAAGACAATCGACGAGATGCGCGCCTGGCTCAAGGGCGAGGGCGTCTCCGTCTCGTCTGGGCGGTTGTCTGTTTACTTGGAGTCGCTGCGCAATCTCAAGGAGCTGGATCAATCGAACGATCTGCTCGAACAGTTCCAGGAATTCACGCGGAAGAAGAATCCAGACTGGTCACCGGAGAAGGTCCGGCAGACGGGCATAGACTTTTTTGTCGCTCACACCGTGGCGAAGAAGGACGCGAACAAATTTGCGACCATCGTGACGCTGGATCAAAACGAACGCTTTGGGAAGACGAAGGCGGCACAGAAAGACCGGCAACTGGATCAACAGGATCGAAAGATCAAGTTGATGGAACAGAAGGCGGCGGCGTTCGACCAGGCGAAGGGTGTGATGGGCGACCAGGCGTTGTCAGAGGAACAGCGGGCCTCCCGGATGCGCGAACTTTTTGGAATGTGATGGCGAACACGAAATCCATTTCAAAGAAGGAGGCAAACGAGAAGATACGCGCCGCGCTGGAACAGGCCCGCGCTTCGGCTGGAGTTCCTTTGCGCGACGCCACCATTGAAGACCTGGAGAAGCGGGTCGTCGGCCACACACTCGGTACCAATGCGAACGGTTGGAAGAATCCGTATCCCTCTGACGATCCACGAAGTCTATATCTCGAATACCAGTTTGCCTGGAAGGAAGACAAGAGCCGGTTCAAAGCGGGATTGATGTCGCGCCAGTCAGGAAAAGATTTTTCCTCAGAGGGCGAAGCCGCCGAGGATTGCAACGCGCGAAAAACGGAATGGATGATCGCCGCGCCGAGCGAACGCCAGGCGCTCGACTCGTTGGAACAGGGAAAGACCTGGGCGCAGGCGTTCGATCTCAAGATCGCGGAATATGACGAGCAGCGCGAAGGCGGAAGCGAGACACTGCTTAAGAGCGCCGAGATCACATACAGCAACGGCAGCCGCATGCGGGCCGTCCCCGGCAAGCCGGAAACGGTTCGCGGACGAAGCGCCAATCTTCTGTTGACCGAATTTGATTTCTTCGAGAACCCCGCCGAGACATGGCGCGCGGTCCTGCCGAGCATCACCAATCCTCTTCGAGGCGGCGAAAAGAAGGTCCGGTTGATCACCACACCGAACGGAGCGGGCGGTGCGATGCAACGCATCTGGACCAAGGAAGACAGCGCGAAGATGAAATGGTCGCGCCATCTGGTGACGATCTACCACGCGGTGTTGATGGGTCTGCCGGTGGACATCGAACAGATTCGAGAAGCGTTCGATGATCCGGATGGTTTCGCACAGGAATTCCTTTGTCAGTTTCTTGACGGTAGCAATGTGCTGCTGCCTTACGACGTCATTGCGATGGCGGAGAGCGCCGATGCCACCGAGATGTGGGACATCTCATCTGCGGGAAAATCGCATCCCACATTTTGCGGAATTGATTTTGGCCGCACGAATGATCCGACTGTGTGCTGGACGTTGCAGTTGATTGGGGACGTTCTTTGGACCCGGGAAGTTCTCGTGCTCAAGAATGTTTCATCGCCGGATCAGGAGCAGATACTCGTCAACCGGATTCGCTCCGCTCAGAAAACGGCATTTGATTACACCGGCCCAGGCATCGGCCTCGGAGATTATCTGGTCCAGGGCAAGAATGGTTTGGGCCAATGGAAACCAGAGCAGCATAAATTTGGAAAGGTGGAACTCTGCACCTTCACCACCAAATTCAAGCGCCAGATATTCCCCGCGCTCCGTTCGCGCTTCAAGGATGCAAAAGGTCAATGTCATCTGCGCGTTCCTGTTTCCACCACGATCCGTGAAGACCTGCACGAGATGCAACAGGTCATCAGCAGTGGCGAATATAACTACTGGTCGCGCCGGACAAAGGAAGGCCACAGCGACCGCTGCACCGCCCTGGCCCTGGCAAACTACGCCGCCGGCACCAGCAGCGGCCCGTTCCGATCCGCGCGGCCCAATCGCGAGGACAGACGCCGGACCACCAGCCACAAGGGGGGCATCACATCGTGCTGAATCATCATTTCCGCCTCGCGACCTCGCTGGCGCGCCAAGGTCTGCCGTTTGATACGGCGGCAGAGGGTTGCCCGTCCTGCAACCGCAAGGCGGAAAATTCTCTTGCCGGAAAGGACATCGCCTCATGTTGACCAACGCACCAAAACGCGTTCGCCCGTTGCTTTCATGGCCAGGCGGAAAGTCGCGCCTGCTGAAGAAGCTGTTGCCGATGATTCCACCGCACGTCTGCTCGTGTGAAGTTTTCGGAGGAAGCCTGGCGTGGACGCTCGCCAAGGAACGCAGCCAGGTGGAGATCGTCAACGACATCAATGGCGACCTGGTCGCGCTCTATCGAAATGCCGATGCCACCTTCGGCGAATTGATCATCACCCCAAAATGAGCGACATCACAGATCAATTTAGTCAACCGGTCCACAAGCCGAGGTTCCGGCTGATGGGTCGCTCTATCAGTTCTTTGGCGGGCCGGTTGACGATCTTTTCCCTTGCGATATTGGCGGCATGTCAGTTACTCATTTGTCAGAGCGACTATGGGTATCTCCAACAACACAGTTTCCGAGCTGATCAAGCACTCTCAAAAACACTTCAAACCGAGGCGGGTATTCCGTCCCCGCAAGAAGAAGGTCGAAACGCCTGCCGCCCTTCAGACGCTTCAGGAGATTTTGGACGCAGAACCGTTCGGTCAAACTGCGCCAAACCCCGTGGCGCGGCCTTCCCGGGAGCGCTTCAGGCTTTTAGTTTCAGAATCAGAAGCCGCCAAGGCTGGAATTTTAGACCGTTGGGTTGCGGCTCGGGATCGGAAGATGAAACGCGAATCCCGAAAGGTCATCATTTCCACCAAACTTCAGGATGCGTTGAATCAGTTGCAATCAATCGCGGACAGCCACCATTTCAGTCAGCGGAAATTCGCAGCCAAGACGGGCATCTCGGCGGCCACCTTCCGCCGATTGAAACAGGGTGCCGCGTCAGCCGAAGTCTGGCTGCCAAAACTCCAGTCCGCAGCAGCCCGGTTGCAGACGGGCTGAACTGCGGTTTCAGCCCTCGGTTTTCAGCCTTTCAGCCTTTCAGCCTTTCAGCCTTTGACTTCACAGCGGAGGTGATCCGTGGCTAAGTCTCCCACAAAGGCCAATGGCAGCCTGCCATCCAATACCCCGGCCCGGTTCGCGCCAAAGCCCGTCGTCATCCCCACGTCCACCCCGGTCGGGAAGCAGACCAATGGTAATAATGGCGGCGAGTATCCGGCCCGGACGCCCAAGATCGTGGACCTGCGCACCCAGGGTGAGCAGTCCATCAGCGCACAGCGCGTCACGCAATCCGTCCGGATGCGCTTCAATCCGTTGCGCGGCCTCAAGCCGGATGGCCTCGCCAGTTACCTGGATCAGTTCGATCTCGGGTTCTTCCGCCAGGCGGCAATTGTCTGGGATCGACTGGAGCGCCGGGATTACAAACTCAAATCGGTTGTTCCCAAACGCAAGAAGGCTGTCGCCCGCCACGGGTTTGAGATCATCACCGTGGATTGTGATGACAGCCAGAGGAGCCTGGCCGAGAAACAGGCCGAGACGCTCGAACAGTTCTACAACAACCTGACCGCCACGGACGCACTCAAGCCGGATCAGCAGGGCGGTCTCTCCTTGCTCGTGCGCCAGATGATGGACGCCACCAGCAAATACTATGCAGTGCATGAAGTGGTCTGGATGCCCGGCACGAATGGCCTGAGTGCTCAGTTCGTCTTCTGCCCGCTTTGGTGGTTTGAAGGAACGACCGGGAAGCTCCGCTACATGGACAGCGAGTTCCAGGTTTACGGGCGCGACATGCTGCCGGGCGAATGGTTGATCACCTGCGGCGAAGGTTTGATGGAGGCGTGCTCGGTCGCCTGGATGTTCAAACATCTGAGTTTGCAGGACTGGTTGAACTATTGCGAACGCTACGGGCAACCATTCATTGACGCGGCCACCTCTGCGAGTCCGGATTCAGATGAATGGGACAAGCTGGTGGACTACGTCACCAACTTTGCGGGCGATGGCGGCGGTGTGCGCTCGCAGTCCGCCACGATCACACTTGTCGAGAGCAAGACCAGCACGAGCGATACTTACGCGAAGATGGTGGAGAACATGGATCGGGCCATGACGATCATCTGGCGCGGCGGCGATCTCGGCACCACCAGCGCCGCCAACCAGACCGGCGCAAGTCTCCAGGGTGATGAATCTGAAATTCTGGAAACGGATGACGCGGTGCAGATCGAGGAAACGCTCGCCACGCAGGTGAGCCGGTTCGTCATCAGCTACACGTTCGGGCCGGATGCGCCCGTGCTCGCGTATCTCAAGTTCTCCAAGCAGGACAAAAAGAACACGGCGCTCGATTTGAAGATTGATCAGTTCCTGCTCAACGCCGGCGCGCCGATGTCCATCAAGAATACGCTGGAGCGTTACAGCCGCCCGATGCCGGAGGATGACGAGGCGTTATTGCAACGCGCCGCGTCTCCCATCGCGGATACGGAGAATCCGGAAGAAGATGCCGCTCCGGATGAAGAGCCGGATCAGTTCGCGAACGACGCAGGCAAGCAGGACCTCGCAGCGACGCTGCACGAAATCATTTTCCCAATTCTCAAACGGCTCGAAGCCATCGCCGCCGTGGAGGACGCCGCCATCCAGCAGCACATGCTGGAGAAACTGCTCAAGGATTTCCCGGGCATCACAAACGCCATGAAGGCGGATGATTCGCTCGCCAAGAAACTCAGCCCGCAACTCGAAACACAGTTGCAGGCCGGACTCAAGATGCACAAAGGGGGAGACCAGGCATGAACATGAAAACACCAAACACCAAACACCAAGCCGAGTCTCTACGGCTCTCACAGCTCTTGCGATTGATGATGGATGAGCGGTCCGCACTCTACGCAGTTCATGACATCCAATTCTCCAACGACTCGGCCAAGACGGTGGCGTGCGTCGGGTTCACGAACGAGATCAGCATCGGCGCGGATGGCTGGGCGCAGATCGCGCCGTTCGGAGATTTCCCGAGCTTCGCCGTGGTACCGCAGCCGGACGGCTCATGCAAACGATTGCAGGCGATCCAGCGCATCGACAAGCAATGCGCGCAGGCAATGGTCACGGAATTCCAGAACTCGCGCAAAGGCATCAAAAAGTTTTTCAGCGGTCGGCCCATATACATAGGCCATCCGGATGTGCCTGGCATCGGCAGCAAGTATCCGGACAAATCCGCCAAGGGAGTGATCAGCGATCTGGCCGTGCGAGAAGACGGACTTTACGGCCTGCCCGTGTTCACGAACGAGGGCAGTGATCTGGTGGAGCAAAAGAAGCTCCGATATTTCAGCGGCAGACTTGCCGACTGCGAAGAGGGCGAGCCCAAAGATGGCGTGCCCGTGTTCCGGCCCAACCTGTTCATCAGCGTGGGCCTCACGAACCAACCCCATTTGCCCGTTCAAATGTTGAACGAAGCCGACTCTTGTGAGGCGGCGCTGGCAGAGCAAAACAAAACACAAACACCCATGAAGAAATCCATACTGGAACTCATCATCGGCCTCTGCACCAAAGCGGGCATCCAACTCGCGAATGAGGCAGACGACGCCGCAACCGAAGCCGCGCTGAAGAAGCTGGTATCACTTGATGCCGCCGCTGACTTCGCCAACGAAAGAACAACGCTCGAAGGCCAATTAGCCTCCGAGAAATCAAAAGTGACCGCCAAGGACGGCGTCATCACCAACCTCACCACCGAGCGCGATAACTTCAAGACGAGCTTTGCCAACGAACGCAAGGCCCGCATTGACGGCCTGCTCGATGCCGCGATCAGCGCCGGGAAGATCACCGCCGCCGAGCGTCCGGTCTGGGCCACGCGCCTGGGAAATGAAACGACGTTCGCGAACGAGTCCGAAGCGCTGGGCAAACTCCAGGGCAAGATCAAGACCACGTCCATCACGATTGATCGTGGCAGCCGCAAGGTTGAACTCGCCAACGCCGCAGACCGTCGCGAGATGGTTGTGGAACTCGTCAACGAGGAGATCGCCACGGCCCGCGTGGATTACGACACCGCCTACGCGCGCGTGCAGAAGAAACATCCGGCCTTGTTCGAGGCAATGACGCAACCGGAGAAAAAGTAAGCAACCTCCAAACACCAAACCTCAAACACCCATCGTTATGGCAGACAAACAAGAAATTGACGAACGCGAGCAGGAAATCCTGCGGCGCATGACGGAAGCGCGCGGCGGCTTGAACCGCCAGCAGGCCGAACTGGCCGTGGACCTCCAAACGGAAGAAGACGCCGCACGCGCCAAAGCCGAATCCAGGGCGAAGAAGAACAAGCCCGAAGAACCGAAGCAGTAATCCGCAGCACTCAACAAACAACAATCAACGAAACAGAAAATGAAACTGATCCAAATGTTAATCCCGCTCGCGATACTCGCGGCGATGTTCGCCCTTTTTGCGTGGGCCTTCATCGCTACCAAAAACGCAACACCCAGGCGCCACGTCATCGGTAATGCCAACCGGAAATTCTTCCGCGCGCATGTCCGCAAGGTTTACCTCGCACCGCTCCTCCTGCACAAGCTGGTGGGCTGGTTGCCTGGCCAGCCTCGCGCACGCGGCGAGATTCAATTCGCCAACATCGGCGAAGGCATCGCGCCCAACGGCGTCAAGATGTTCATCCCGGATGCCATCACGACCTCGCGCTATCTGCTCTACAAAAAGGGCAGTGACGTGGATCACGTGGCCATCACGACCACGGGTGAAACACCCATCGGTTCAAGTGATGACCAGGTGGATGACATCACCGTGCCGCTTGCGATCAATGTCTTCGGAGCAATCCGGGGCACGGTCAAGGTGGTCACGGACGGCACCGTGGCAGACGGCAACTACGTGAAGTGCGGCACCACAGGGCGCGTCACGGCGGCGGTCACCACAGACGTTGTCATCGGCAAGGCCGTCATCGGCACGGATACCACAGCAGCCGCCAATGACGTGATCGCCATCATCCCCATCATGCCTGGCAAGCATCCCTTCTGAGCCACGCGCAGAAACCAACATCAACATTCAAAACTCACATCGAATGAAAAAACAAAACAAACCAGTCATGAGAAAAAAGATTCTGCCGTCCGCGCTCGCAGCCGCAGTGCTCGCCGGTGCAGTCCCGCAGATCATTGTCCCGCAGTTCGCCAATGCCAACGGCATGAACCCGCTCATCGCGGACGGGTTCGACACCGGCAGAGGATACAAGCCAGGCCAAATCCTGTTCGCCAACGATGCCCGCTTCGCGGAATCGTATTACAGCGAACCCCTGACGAATTACCTCGTCGGCTGGAAAGACCCGAACGACATCGAAGCCCGGTTGCAATACCTCGCGCCCACGGTGGATGTCGGCACATCACGCCGGTTCGAGTGGAAGGCCGCAGTCAACGCCGAGGAGTTCCTCTCGGAGATCGTGGACGATCAGCGCGCCATCGGCTCGGACTTCAAGACCGTTCAATACACCGGCACGGACGTTGTGGATAAAACCTTCAACAAAGGTTTGACCTACATCGCCGATCTGGACGGCGTGGTCGGTACCAACTGGCAGAATGCCAAGGTCGCTAAACTCATGCGCCGGTTGTTCCGCAATGAGTATCGCCGCGCCGTGGCCGCAGTCAGCGCCGGGGCCACCAACCAGGCTTACACCTGGGACACCACGGCGGGCAAAAATCCTGATCAGGATTTACGCACCGACCTCATCACATCCACCACCGCCAGCGGCATCCGGCCCAACCGGATTCTCTACGGCGACACGGCGTTCAATAAACGTCTGCTCTCGTATGAAGCCCAGGTCAACGCCACGGCCTACGCCGGGGTTGCAAACCTCTCGCTAGAGCAGCTCGCCGCCAGGTTGATGGTGGACTCGGTTCAGATCAGCAAGGAGCGCTACCAGAGCGCCGCCGCCGCGAAGTCTGAAATCCTGTCCAACCTCATCTTCGGTTTCTACGCGCAGGACGGCGTGGACGTTGAAGACCCGTCGCACGTCAAGCGCTTCGTCTCCTCGTTCGCCAGCGAACAGGGCGGCGGTCGCGTGCGCGTCTATGTGCAGCAGATCAGCAGCAAGCTGGTTGCAATCACCGTGGAGCATTACTCCAAGGTTGTCGTGACCTTCAGCGGCGGTCTCCGCAAGTGGACCATCAGCTAAGTCATCCGGTGGGGCGCGTGGAGAGCGCGCCCCACCTCTTAATTTTAATCGTAATCATAATCTTTTTTCGATGAGCGAATCCTGGTCAACACTCACCACCGTCGAAGTCCTGGAGGAATTCACGCCGCAGGAGGCTGCCACGCTGAACAACATCCAGGGCGCGACCAATACGCTCGCCAACATCATCACCCGCGTCACCGACCAGGTGCGCGATGTTTATACCAGCGGCGGCAGACCGCTCGAAGGCGTGGGAATTCCGGACGGCGTCAAATCACGCGCCATATCCATTGTGCGCTGGCGTCTGCTCACCAGTTTTCCGCAGATGAAACACATGCAGACAGAGGAGCGCAAAAGCGCCTACGACTCCGCCCAGGACTGGCTCACCAAGATTGCCAATCGCGACATTATCGGCAGCGGCTCCGCAGTGCTCGTCAGCACGCCGGAGCGCCGCGCCTCGCGCGAACGCACCGACGGCCTGATGTAACCCATTTTGAATTTTGCATTGATCCGATGCCACTGACCCTTCAACAACTCGCCGCCATCCGCCGCTCGCTCCGGAACTATTCCGGAGACGTGGCGCAGAGCATCATTGACCAGCTTGTTAATGGCATCAAAACGAGCGTTGAATCCCTCATTAAACCCGGCTCGGAAATGCGCGATGGCGTGGAAGTCGAGACCGGATTGAACCCCGCCACAGCGCGAAATGCCATCGCCGATATTCTCAAGAAGAACTCGCTGGAAGGTTTGCTGAGTTCGGATCGCATTGATTTCTCGCTGACCGTTGCGCGCGATGTTGCGCAAGGCGCTGGCATCTACGCCAAGGAGGGCGGGGACGCAGATGTGGTGGAGGCTTATCCCGCTTGGGAATTGTTGCGCGTCTATGACCGCGATGTCCCACGCGGTTTCCGCCAGGTCAAAGGCACGCTCGTTCCCGCGCCAGGGGAAGATTGGGAGAGCCGCTGGACTGCCGCCGGTGGCGAACTCATCAATGCCCGGATGATCGCGCTCAAGAGCGATGACATCTGGCAACGCCTGGGAGATGGCATCGGCGGTTACACGGACACTCTCGGGAATCCTTTTCCGCCATTCGCATTCAACAGCGGTTACGACGTGAACAACGTGAGCCGCGCGGAGTGCATTGATCTCGGGCTGCTGACTGAAGACCAGAAGGTCCGCCCGGCAGACGTGGACTTCACCAAACTCTTTTCACCACTGGAGCAGGCCGCATGAAGATCACTTTCGTAGAGTCTGTTTTTGAGGGCATGAATGACGAGTTCAAGAATCCCACTTTGCCAGACGGCGCGGCGCAATGGTCGAGAAACGAAGAGGGAGTCCTTCAAGGTTTGATCTACATCTGCCCATGCGGTTGCAAGGAAGTCTCAAGTGTGCCGGTCGCTCCAGCGCTCCAAGGCTGGGGATTCAATGGCCACCTGGAACAGCCGACGTTGACACCCAGCATCTTCAAAAAAGGCGGATGCAAATGGCACGGCTACCTCACTGATGGCGAATGGAGACAGGTATGAACCCCGCCATCCACGAACCAACCACCATGCACAAAGGCGTCGTCAAATGGTTCAACAAGGACCTCGGTTATGGCTTCATCCAGGTATCGCCGTCGCTCAAGTTTGAACTTGGGCTCGCGCCCGAGGCCGATCTCTACGTTCACGCGGCGGATGTTGTCATGCCGTTTCCAAAGATGCTGGTGGAAGGCCAGCGCGTGAGGTTTGGCGTGACCCGCGCCGAGCGCGGCTGGCGCGCAACCCAGGTGGAGGTGTTGCGATGATCGCTAGAGTCCTCATTGATTTCAAGGACCGCGCCACGCCGGAGGTGAACCGCGTGATCTCGGCCATGAAGCCGGACAAGGTTGCGCCCGTCATCGGGCCGCGCCTGCGCGAAACCGTGCGCGACCATCTCAAGCAGAATCCGCGCAACAAAAAAGGCTGGCCAAGCACCGGCTTCTGGGAGGACGCCGCACGCGCCACGACGTGGACGGCGGATGGCAGCACAGTTACCATCAAGATCAACAAGGTCGGCGTGAGACAGCGTTACTACGGCGGGCCGATCAAGCCGGTTCATGCAAAGTTCCTCACCATCCCGATTGCGAGCCAGGCTTACGGTAAGACCGTTGCAGATTTCCCCGGCTCGTTTCTCATCACCACAGCCAAGGGCGAATACATAGTTCAATACGCAGGCTCAATCGGGAAGCGGGGCAGGGCGAACAAGTCGAACTCCACCCTGGAATTCCTGTTCAAACTTTCCAAGGGCGTCATGCAGCATGAAAACCGCAGCATCATTCCGGACAGCACAACGCTCACCGCCACGGCCATCAAGGCGTGCGAGGAACATTTCCGCAGAGCAAAGGCAGGTGGCGCATGATTGACCTGGTCCAACTGCAAAATGATTTGTTCGGACTGCTCATGTCCGCGCCCGCGCTCAACACGGTGAACATCCTCCGCGAGCGCACCATGATCACGAAGTCCGAGATCGAACTGGATGCCATCTGGCAGAATGTGCGCAACGGTCGCAGCGGGAACGGCGTCCTCATCGAGGAGATCAAGGCCGTGGTCAACTCGCCAAACGTCACCGGCCCGGCCCAGGATTTCGCGTGCGGCTTTGTCTGCTTCCAGAATGGCGATGCCGCCTTCACGCCGGAGAGCGGCTCAGGCTTCTACGCGCAGAACCTGGCGCAGATGGTTCTCGATATTTTGCACCGGCAAAACATCGCGGGTGTAGGCACGTTGCAGGGCGTCGGCACTGCCCCTGCAAAGGACTTCGATTTCATCAACGCCACGCGCGTCACGCTCAAGATCATTGGCAGCGCCAACGCGCAGACGCCGCGCTGCACGCCCGTCATCATTACCAACAACGCAGGCAGCGTGACGCTCACCAACGCCACCACGGACAGCTCCATATTTTACACGCTGGATGGCAGCACGCCGATGGACCCAACTCTCACAGAAATAATCAGCGGCGAGATCATCAATCCCAACGCCACACTTTACACCGCGCCGTTCGCGGTCGTCTCCGGTCAACGTCTCCGCGCCGTCGCCCAGGCATTCGGTTTCAACGCCTGCGAAATCACCAACTATCTCGTCCCATGATCCATCAACTTTCAACCCTCAACCCTCAACCTTAATTTATGGCTACCATCTACGCCGGTCCCGGCAAAATCTTCATCAACTCCATCGCCCTCCAGCCCGAAGGCGAGAACGGCCCGATCAACATCTCGATCAACGAGGAGACGGCACAGATCGCCACCGCCATGCATGGTCGCGTCACCGAGCAGCTCGTGGATCAGACCGCCGAGATCACCTGCAAGCCCTTCGACAATTGGGGCTCGCTCGCCACGTTGTTCCCGGCACGCATCGGTGCCAAGGTCGGCGCGACTGCCGCCGCGCTCGTCATCGGTGGCCGTCCTCACGGCGCGGCAGACCTGGCTACGAAGGTCTGGACGCCGGACGGTCGGCTTTACGATGCCGTGCGCACGGCGGTTGTTGGCCATCCCTCATTGCACCTGGGCATCGGCAAGGCGTTGTTTGGCGACGTAAAAGTTTCCGTAATCGGCGCAACCGGCATCGCGATGGGCGCGAGCGGCTATTTATTCACGGCCAATGCCATCACAGAATCTGCCGCAGCCGATCCCGGCGGCAACATGACCATGAGCGATTTCATCCGTGGCGCGTGGATCGGCGCTTGGGGAGCCGTCACAGGCTTCACCGCAATCGAGGCCGAGGACGAATGGACGGTTGAGACCAGCGTCAAGTATTCCGCGCTCAAGGTGCAAGGCCGCACACTGGCGATGAAGCTGGACAGCGTCGGTTTCATGGCCAAGGTCAAACCCTACGGCCCGACACACACGCAGATCACAGGCATCGTGGGCGGCCACACCCAGGGCCAGCGGCTCGGCAGCGCTGATCTGATTCTGACCGGCCCGAGCAGCAAGACCATCACGCTGAAAAACGCGGAGCTGCGGGGCGCGGGTTTCAACTTCGGCGGCACATCGCTCGGCACGGGCGAGATCGGGTTTGTCAACGAAATGCAGTTCACCGCAGGCGCGCCTCAATCCCTCATCGAATTCAGCGCTTAAACCACCGTTAAAACCACACTAAATATATGCCCGGAACATTCACAATCGGAGCGACGCTCACAGCAGCCGTCGCGGAAAACGTCGGCCCGTCCGTCTCCACCACCAAGGCCATCGCCCTCACGTCCGATCTCACGTCGGACGGCATCCAATCCATCGCTACCGCCGCCACGGCGCTGACATTCGGCAACATCACCGGCGCGCCCGCCGTCGTTTACATCCAAAACCTCGATGCGACGAACTATGTGGAGATTGATTCCTCCAACACGTTCGTGAATTTCCCGCAGAAGATTCCCGCAGGCGCTGCCATCGCATTGCTCGTGCAGACCGGCACGATCTATGGCAGGGCGAACACCTCTGCGGTGCGTTGCAGAATTGTTGCGGCCAAGTGAACAGTGAAACTCAGCTACAAAATCCCCGGCGGCAGTTACACCGTGCTATTTGACGAGAGCGCCGGGGCGACTCTGCTGGCTGAGTTCACACCGGGCTTCAAATCCATCACGCAACAGGAGCCGCTGGCCGGCAGCACGAATCAATTCCGCACCGCGCGCTCCAACATCACGGCGGATCATCCGCTCATGTTCAATCAGGAATATGCCAGCCGCGCCCTGAGCCTGGCGTCCGTGCGCACGTTCGCCGCGCTGCTCAACACCAAGGTCCATCTCAAGGTGGAGGAGGGCGCAGAGGTGCAGTTTTACCCGAACGCGATTGCCTCCAGCTACCAGCCACGATTGATGGGCGTGAGCGCAGATCACGCCATGCAGTTCACCAGCGACACCGTCCAAACAACCGACCCCACATGAGTGCAATAAAAAAACTATTCCATCTTGCTCTTTTAATAATGGCCAGTGGCGGCATCGCCACTGCCACGCCGGTCTATTTCCCCGTGCTGCTGATGACCGGCGCAACCAACGACGTGGTCATCAACGTGCGCGCCGTCAACAACCCCGTGATCTATAACGGCAGTGTGTATTACATGCCGGTGAACGGCACGAACCTGACCACCGTGGGCGGCAACATCACCAACAGCTTCATCCCGGGCAGTTATACGGCGAGCATTGCGGGCATCCCGAGATCATGGCGGTTCTACGTGACCAACAGCGCCACACCCATCAGCGTGGTCAACCTTATGGTGGGCGACGGCATCACCGTCTATAACGATGGCAGCCCGCTCGGCGCACTCACCAACCGGGACACGCGTGCGTGGACAAACCTGTCCAGCCTCTGGCTGAATACTTTTGGCAAGCTCGTAAACGGAAACGACAACATCGCCAGCGGCATCGGCGCGCACGCCGAAGGAGTCACCACAATTGCCAGTGGTGATTACGCGCACGCGGAAGGCAACTCCACCGTGGCCGCAGGCGCGGCCTCACACGCGGACGGCGTCCTCGGCGCGGTCACCGCCAACTGGGCCTACCTTTGGAATGGTGACAATGCGAATCCGGCAACGAACAATACGCAGAGCCGGTTTCAAGTTCGTGCGCCTGGCGGGATTTTGTTGGAAGGCGTCATCACCGGAGATGGCGGCGGTTTGACGAATCTTTCCGGCGGCACCGGCGGCACTTTCGATTACGAAGCCCTGACGAATAATCCTCAGAGTATTTTAAATGTTCAAACCAACAACGCGCAGTCGCTGACCAATATACAGGGCAGCGCGGTTGTTGGCGCAGTATCAAGTGCGACGACCGCGACGGGTGTTTCATCGGGCACCGCCAGCCTGACCGGAGGATCCAACACGATTGTTCTGACCATGCAGCAGTTCACCATGCTGATGCTGGCGGCCACAAACCGTTCGCTTCTGGGTGCATCCCACGCCGGACTCTACGTCAATTACGGAGCAATCGTCATAGGCACGAACTTCACGCATGGGGGTGCGGGCGGCCAGATCATCGTTCCAAACGATTTTGCAATTGGCGACCGCAATGGCAATCAAATCACATTCCATCCATCTCATTCCGACCAGAACACGGCGAACCCCACCGACGGACTGGTGATCATTGACGGCGGACGGGACGTGGACATCCGGCCTGGTATGGATGGGACGGGTCAGTTTGGATGGAGCGGTGGAAACAAGAACGACACATTTGTTCTTCAATACAATCAGAACGTGAGCGGTTTCTCCCACAAGCTTTCGTTCAGGGGAATCAGCGCCGCCAACGGCGCTTCAATCATCGGAAAATACAACGACACACCCGGCTTTGTGGACCTCTGGTTTCTGGCGAATGAACCGACATTCACTCCAGTCTTTGGCGAGGGTTTTACCTCTGTGCCGAATGTCGCCTTTGCAATCGAAACGGGCGCTGCAAGCAACAGCACGTTTTCCGTGAAGAAACCCATCCGGGAATTGCGAAGCACCGGCGACGGATCAACCAATATCGTGGTTGATTTCTGGAGCGCCAGCCAACTGCTCGATGTGACACCGAGCGCGACGAACGTAACCGTGCTGCTCACGAATTATTGGGCCGGAACAACCAACTTTGTCCGCAAGACCCTGTATCTCCGCTCTGGCGGAAACAATCTCGGTGTGCAATGGCCCACGAATCTTGCCGTGATGACGCCGTTTGGCACCAACGGCCCGGCCACGAACATCAACTCCGGACTGATGATCCGCGCCGTGTTTGAAAACTCGGGCGGTTCGATCAGCAACACGATTGCCACGGTGGACACCGGCGCCGATTACTCGTGGGCGTTCGATGCCGACGCCGCGAACTTTTTTCTCGCCACCGGACTCTCAAGCGCCCCTCAAAAGATGGCCGTCAACAATCTGATCACCGGCATGAAGAACAACGGCTTGTGGACGAAGATGCAGGCCGTCTATCCGTTCGTCGGCGGAAGCTCTGTCACACACGCCATCAACGCAGTCAACACAAACAATTTCAAGATCACATGGAGCGGCACCGTGACACACGATGCGAACGGCATCACGGGCAACGGCACCACCGGCTACGGTGATACAGCCTATACGCCCGGCACATCCGGCGCTCAAAATAACGCGCATTACTCATTTTATTGCCGGACAACTTCTCCGTCAGGAATGTTCCTCGGCGTGGCTGATGGCAGCGGAAACAAGCGGGTTTCGATGTCAACCAGTGCCGGGAACATCCCGACAAGAATCAACAATGCCACGGCAACAGGATCGTGCCAGCCGTCTGCCGGGGGTGATTATCGCGGATTCTTTGTTGTCTCAAGAAGCAGTTCCACCGCCGTCGCGACCACATCAAAAGGCACGGAGCTACCATGCTCTTTGACATCGGACGGACTGGCAACAACCACGGTCACAATTCTCGCCGATCATTGGGTTGGATTTGCGCCGGACACGTGGAGCACTGCCAACTGCGCCTTTGCGTCCATTGGCACGAGCTTGAGCACCGCCGAAGCCGCCATGCTTAAAACTTTGGTTGACAAATACGAAACGGCTCTTGGCCGCAACACACCATGAACTGCCCGCGCTGCAACAATCATCACATTACAATCCGATCCGACGGGGCAAGCTGTGGCCTGTGCCTGCATTGGTGGCAGGTTGCAAGTTGCAGGTTCCGGGTTGGACGCGGCAAGGAGGGCGTCAAGCAGGCCGGTGCCGGCACACCCGGCGAGCCGGAGGTTTTTCAATTCTCGAACTCGAACGATTCAACCAATGAACTGTCAACGCTGTAAATTTATGAACATGAAACCAACATTGATCGCCGCGCTGCTGTTGCTCGCGGCCAACTGCCTCGGGCAGACACTCACAATGAGCCATCAGGGCTTCGGATGTCCCGGTCAGGATCATCCGTGGCCCTCTGGCGATGTGACCAATTCCGTGAATCATCTCGATACGGACACGTATGGTTACACTGAAGCAGGAGGTATGGTGCTGCTGTCGGACAATCCAGTCACGACAAACAACTGGTCGAGCAAGATCACTCTCGTCTCACTATCTGGCACTCCCGCCTACGATGTTTATTACTACGTCACGGATCGCGTCAGGTATGAGGACGAATGCGTCTTCCACACGAACACGTGGTTCTCAGAATTCGTTTTGTTTGAAGGAACGCTTTCATCCAGCGCCACGTTCTCAAATCTGAGCTGGTCCACCCTTGGAGAGGATTTGGTGGGCTACGGATCAACCTTCGAGTTCCATTCCAGCAGTTTGTTTCTTCCCTGGAGCTTGTGGATGGAAGGCGGGCCGAACTTTTATGAAGACGCTGTTCATCCGCCAAGCACACCTCTGGTATGGGATCGCTGGCCGCTGCCTGCCGTTCAACCCGGCCCGAACAACTACGGGCCGCAGTCCATTCAGATGAACGCGCACCATGATCAAATCTTTGCGCTCTACACGAGCACGAATCTGACGAACTGGTCTTACGTCACGAACATTGTGGCCGACGAGTATGGCTGGGTGGAACATGACGTATCCACCAATCTCCTTTCCATTGAGCAACAATTCTGGCAGTTGGTCTATACCAACAGTCCTTAACCTCAACACACAATCCAAAATGAAAACTCCGTACTTAATCCTGATCGTTGGCGCTGCGCTGGTGTTTCCGGCCAGTTCCCAGGTGTCATCGAATTCCGCACTCAGCAACATCCGCAAACAGATTGAATCCCCACCCTTGCCGGTGATGGTCAAACCCGTGCGCCGCGAGGGCCAGTCCACTAATCTTCCGCCCGTGGAGCGGATAGACCTCACAGATTCCGGATTCAGGGTCGTGACACTGAGTCCTGTCCGGCTGCTGTTATCCCGACCAAAGGCACTTTACAGGGCAGATGAACTCATCGCCAAATATCCCTACGAGGACCGGTTCAAGGAACGCAAGGCTGACATGGTGCGAAAGTTTGATGCGGCACTGATCGAGGGTTGCCGCACACAACTCACCAATGACTATCTCCGAAAGCAGTATCGCCAGTGTGTCGCCTTCTGGACCACAAACCACATCGAAGGCAGCCGCATAGTTCCCGGCGCTCCGCCGACCAACCAGGTTTATTTTACGCCAGAAGTCAATTGACCCATGGGCGCTGAATCCGAAAATTCACTGGATATCCTGATCAACATCCTCACCCAGCAGACGGGTGATGAGACGGCGCAAAAGATTCTTGAGAAGCTCCGGGCGGAAATCAAAAAACTCCAGGGCGAACTGGATGAGTTGAAACGGAAGTCCGAGGACGCGCACGACAAAGGTGGCAAAGGGGCAAAGAAGCACGCCGAGCATATAGATGGACTCCACAGGGCAACCAACCTTCTGTTTCGCCAGTTCGGAGAACTTGGCCATCTACTTCACAGTTTTGTCAGCCTGCCTGCATTGGGCCTGACAGCCCTAGGCATCGGCATCGCTTTTCTGACCGAGAAGTTTCACAAGATGCAGGAGAAGATCGAGGAGACGGCTAAAAAACTTGAGACGTTGAATGCCTCCAAGCTGGATGCGCTGCGCACAAACATGGCGGGCGCCGTCGCCACCATGCAGCAGCTCAATGATCAACTGGATCACGCAGGCGATGTCACTGATCCCATCAAGGGCAAATTCATCAACGACCCCCGCAAGGAGCGCATGGCACGTTATGGAGTTCGCGACTCGCTGGATGAAGAGGCAAAGAGGGCGGCCCAGGCGGCTGCAGATATCGGCAACGACGAAGAATTGAGACAGGCCACGGCCAAGCTCGCCGAGGCCAGATTGGAAGAGGCAAAAATAATCAAGGAAGGCGACCTCACGCGACTGCCTGAATATGTAAAACGGTTTGGGGAAGGAGACGAATCGGTTGCGGGAAAAATCGCGCACGGGGTGGAAGCTTCGTTGGCGCTCGGCAAGAACCGTGATGAACAATCTGAATACCAATCAACCATAGATCGCTTCGGCGGACGCAAGACGAAGCTGAACTCTGCCGCCGCCCGCGCCCTCGCCGCCGCTACGGGCAACTACGCCAGGATCGGCGAACTCGACGCCACAATTGGAGCGGAAGATAAAGCCGCTGTAAGAAGCCGCAGCGGTTCGCTGTTGGATGAAGCCGAGGGCATAGCGGCCCGGCTCAAAGGCGGCGGACACGCAACTCCAGAGGAGCAGGGATTGCTTAGAACAGTCGCATCCGCCAGTTCCGGCAGCAGTGTCACCATCAAGCAGGCCATCCAAATGCTCACCCAAGACCAGGCCCGGCGCAGAATATACGACGAACGGCTGATCAGCGTGCTTGAGAAAACAGGCGGACTCACCATCGGGCTGGATGCCCGCCTTAAAAATCTCGAAATGAGAATCCAGCAGACTGAGCGCCGATGATCACTCTCGAATACGCAGGTCAGGAAAAGAGCATGGGCGACTGGGGTTTCTCGCTCGGCTCATTGCAATGCTCACATCGCAATCTTGCAGCCTCCGTGTATTCAGGCGACATCCCCGGTGCAGCAGTCACGGATACTCCGATCTTTGCATTCGAGGGCAAGGTAGTCATCCGCCGCAAGCGCACCGGCTCAGGCACGATCTGGTCTGGTGGTTACGTGGCGTTCATCGGTTACGCCATGCCTCCTCAATCTGCGCAGGATGGAAGCGGTGCAGGCGTGCGTTACACCTTTCAAAATGCCTGGTATCTGTTCGACAACATTCCTTACCAGCAATACTTCGCCAGCCGCAACACCACCACTCACGCGCTGGAATACAAGCCGATGTCCGAGGTGCTGCTGTTCTCCCGCCTCGACGGCTCGAACTTTTATCAGAAGATCACCAGCGGCGGACAGATCAGCGATGTCTGCACGTTCCTGATCGCGCAGTCCGTCGCCGCCGGGATCGCCACACCCGTCATCGTGGGCACGGTTGAGCCTGCATTGAACCTGCCCTCGTTCATTGCGCGCGAAATCATGTGCTCGAACGTCATCCAAAAGGCGCTCGAACTCTCGCCGGACGTGACGATGATATGGGATTACACCACCTCTACAGCAGGTGTGCCCACGCCCACCATCAGCTTCCTCTCGCGCACAAGCCGCACCTCAAAGAGTCTGGCCATTCTGAACGGCACGGATCACAAGCGGCTATCAATCGTGCCTCGCTACGATCTGCAGTTGCGCGGCGTGGTGCTTCAATACCGGATCACCGGGTCTGACAATGGCAGCACCTGGGTGAAGTGTGGCGATGCGCAGAAGGACAAATATGGCCCGCATGGAGCGAACAGCGCGCTCGATCCCGACGGCGGCCTGCGTGTGCTGCTCCAGACGATTGATCTCCAAGGCAGCACGAGCACCACTGTGAGCGCCGCCATTGAATGCACTGCGGTGGATGCCAACCATGCCACCACCGGCACGCGGCTCGCCTGGTGGAAAAACAAGGTGCAGTGGTTGAAGAGTGACAAGATTGGATCAATAACAATTCCAGCCACGGCCACGATCAAGGATGACTCCGGATCAACCGTCAGTCTTGGTACCTATCCGAACGAAGTCACACGCGGACAGATCGCAAACTGGATGGGCTTCACACAGAAATGGGTCACGATCACCTGCAAGGCCACGTTCGTGCGTTATCATACGGCGGCGGCGGCAACCGGCGCGGTGGCCGCCCTCGTGACGGAGAAGCCAGATGAAAAAGAATTGAGCGTGCGCATTCTCGTCACCAACGCCACCACCGGCCCTTATTCGGCTCTCGCGAGCAACGTGGACGGCGAGACAGTGCCGAGCGGCATCGCGGCAAGCATCTACAACGCACTTTCAGTTCTCCAATTCGAGGGCGA
Source organism: Verrucomicrobiota bacterium (assembly GCA_013140495.1). Taxonomy (GTDB): domain Bacteria; phylum Verrucomicrobiota; class Verrucomicrobiia; order Limisphaerales; family JADLHS01; genus JADLHS01. Next base: position 21,416 of record JABFSR010000084.1, on the reverse strand, counting down.
AAACATCATCGTTCAGGATGAGGCTACGAACGACACCAACAATGGACCGCTGCTGCATCTCGGCCACAAGCTCAACCTCACTGGCGGTCGCAGCGAATGGACAACGATGAACGCCCAGGTGCAAAGCATCACAGAGAACGATGGCAGCGGCACCACGAGCATCAGTTTTGGCCCGAACAGATTCTTGAGCGCTGGTGATCTGGCGAGCATGGCGCAATTCAACCGGCTGCGGCGCACATGGTATAATCCCAAGCTGCGCGAGACGGCATCGCTCTCCGACAACGCCGCAGAACTTGGCGAGGATTTCCCCAAGGAAAACACCAGCGCCGGCAGCGGTGTATCGCATCAAATCGGTTCCACTTTTGGATTTGTTGCTTAATCATGCCAACCAACTACACAGTCGTTGCAAAATTGGATGCCGAGAATAAACGCATCCTCCTCGTGGTGGTGGATGACAGCGGCACGGTGGACACGGCGTGGGGCACGGTTGTTCTGGCGCTTGGCAAAGACCCCGGCACAACACCGCTGGATCCCGGCACGACGATGGGCATGGACATCCAGCTACGCGAGACCAAGGGCTGTGATGACGCAGGCACGCCTCAATACTGCATGATCCCGCGCAGCACCTGGTACCCGACCGCCAAGACCAGCGACCCCACGATCTGATATGGGCGGACTCTTCCAGAATTGTTGTTGCCTCGCCGAGTGTCGCGCGATCATGGCCAACGCCATCAAGCAGCATGCCGGTCTGCCCGGAAACGAAGCCCCATGGCTCGGCACGTGGACGTCCGAAGGTGCGGATCGGGTGGACGATACTTTTTACATCGAATCACATACCATTTTCGTTTCGGGCCTGTTCGCATGGATGGTTTACAGCCCACACTATGCCTGCGGTCATACGCGTTATCTAAGGTATGAGATGATCGGCACAAGCACATACGTGGATGCCAGTCCAGCCCGAGTAACAGCCACGTGGAATGGGACTGTCACGTGGGATAGAAATACTGGCCTCATTAAAACGGCGCTGTTCGTGGCTGACAACGGTACCGGCGGCGGCATTTACTGGCAGGCAGACCTCAACGAATCAACCGGCGAATATACCATCGTTGATAATTCGGCTGATCCATCATTCACCGCCTGCACTCCATTTTGGAGGACAGCCAACGACACTGGTTTTCCGGACGGCAAGGCCACAATTACGCTGCGTGAAGCCGGCGCAACTTTCGATTATGTGCTTCCCGATACAGGTCATGGCCTCGGTGTGGACACGCAACACATGGAGATCAATTTGACGGAGCCTTACACGATTTCGGATTGCGTTGAAGACGCGCAGGCCATGCTCGCCGACTTCACAGGGCGGACATGGAACAAGGAATACACCCGTGCTTACAGCGGCTGGCCCGTGACTCTCACCACTGCCGAGAATGACCTTTGTGGCGGTGCTGCATTCGCGCCTTACGTCTCAAAAATTTATGGGAATCTGGAGCAGATCGGAACTGCTTTGGCGGGGACAAATGTGCCACCCATGCTGCCTGGCCGTTCGTTGCAAATGCCCGCATTGTCTGAGAACACGGGCTGGAGCAGTTACAACTATCCGGGACCGGGTGGCGACCTGCTCTCTGATATAATTGGTGCGCCTTATGTTTTTGTATCAAAATTTGGAGCATCGCCTCATGGTGAGTCCGCATGTCTGATCTCCATCGAACAGCAACTATGCGACTGCGTCCCCTCCGAAGCATCTCCCATGTCGTGGGAATGTTCGCCAGGGAATTATGTGCTGACCGGGCGCACCGACTGCGACACATTGTTCTACGACCCGGCCACAACGCCGGTGGAAGACACAATCTATCTCGGGCCTGGTGACCAGACCTACGAATACGGCTTCGCAATGATGTTCATGCGCTGCCTCACCGGACCCTGTGCCTACAACGTCGGACCAGCCTGCTGCCCATCATGAAAAAACCACTCATCGCCATCGCGTTGTTGCTCTGCCTCTGCATTAGAGGTGCAGCCCAGTTTTACGCCTCCTACACAAACTTGAGCACCACGAACTGGTTCGCTACATCGGCCACCCACACTTATACCAACTTGAATTTTCTGGACTGTTCCCACAACACGCAGCTCGGACTGTCCTTCATCGGCTACGGCTCGGGCGCATCATCGAACACGACGCTGACCTTCACGTATCTTCAGTCGCGCGATTCAACCAACTGGTTTCTCGCACCGTTCGCACTCGTCTGGTATGCGCAGGGCACCAACGGCGCTGCGTTTGGTACCAACGTTGACACCGGGGCATTTCCTTACGTGAAGGCATATCAGGTGACCAGCACGGCCACAAACGACATCACCAACAGCATCAGCGCGCCACTTATGGCGACGGTGAAGGGCTACCGGAGAGACGAATGAGGAGCGCCACTGTCAGAATCAATCTCACCGCCGCACAACGGCGCGGGGAGGATTATGTCCGGGCGCTGCTCGCTTCAGGCACACTCACCGGCACGGTAATTGAGATCAGCGCTGATGAATTCCACCGGGTTACAGCCACAGCAAAACTCGATTCACCAAACCCAAAGGCAATTTCCGAATGGTTTCTGCCTCTGCGGCTTCTCGCCCGCCAACGAAAGCCTGGCGAGATCGGCATAGGTGATACTGCGGCCCGCCTCATAGGCGCGGTCGGTGGCGAGCAGTTCAAACTTTGGTACCACATCGTCTTCAAGCGCGATTGCAAATGCCCTGACCGCCAGGCATGGCTCAACGCACACTGGCCTTATCCTAACAACACAACCAACACATGAAGAAAATCATCGTTCTTATCATCTTTGCATGCCAGATCGCATCGGCGGACAGCCTCACAAATCTCTCCATCACCAACTTCTTCGCGGCATCGAGCACGCTCACAGCCTCCGGAATTGCAGCGACAAATTATCTGGACACTACTCGCAACACACAGGTTGCGCTCCAGTTTGAGGGCTACGGTTCGGGAGGATCATCCAACACCACGATCACCTTCACCTTCATCCAATCTGGCGACAAAACGAACTGGTGGACCGCCCCGTTCGCGCTCGTGTGGGTTGCCCAAGGCACGAACCTCTCTGTGGCTGGCACCAATGTGGACGTTGGCGCGTTCGGCTACCTGCGCCCGTATCAGGTCATCAGCACAGTCACGAACAGCGTCACGAATTCTGCCGCGTTCCCGCTCTCAGCAATCCTCAAGAGTGACCGCCGGGACAACGCCGTCACGCTTAACTTAAATCCCGTTTTTGGCGGCCAGTTTAAGACCATTGCGTCCGCTGGCGGATCGCTCACTGAGGCGAGTGTGGCGGGCACTTATTTTCTGCCGCTCGGTGATGCTGTCGGCATCACTGGAACCGGCACACTTTATCCACCATGTTTGATCCACATTGTCGGCGCGGATTACCCCACCATCAACGGGGTTGCCGCCAAGCTCCGTATCCGGGCGATTTTGGAGGTTAACGACGTTGCGCCAACAGGCAATTTCACATTTGGATTATACCCCGTGACGAGGCCCTCCACGAGCGGTGGCGCGGGCCTGGATATTTACGCGATGGGAACCGTGGTGACTGGCAGCAACGGCGCGACCTTCACAGTCCCGGCGGCTGACTCCCAGGGCACAGCTGTCAGCGCCGATTTCGCCCTGCCTGCGGATGGTGTTTACGTGATTGGGATTGTCACCACTGCCACAGTCGCCGCATCCAGCCATCTACACGTCTCAGCCATGCTCCAATACCACAATAACTGAGTGGGCGTGTCACGAAGGGCAGAAGACTACACTGAAGTCCGGTTGCATGGCTTGTGCAGACCAGCCTATAGCCGGTTACAAAAAACGTGCAAAGTGTATCAAACCGGCGTTAAAGTGTATCAAACCGCGCGGTCGCTTACCGTATTGCCGGCTTGGTTGGAGTTGGAGCATGAATGTTCATCATCTCGAATTGTTTTACTACGTCGCGAAGCACGGCGGCATCAGCCAGGCCGTGCGAAACATGCCGTATGGAATCCAGCAGCCCGCCGTAAGCGGGCAGGTGATACAGTTGGAGGAATTTCTCGGCGTGACGCTGTTTCATCGGCGTCCGTTCTCGCTCACTCCGCAGGGCGCGGGGCTTTATGAGTTCGTGAAGCCCTTCTTCGACAACCTCACACCGATGGCGGAAAAGCTGCGTGGCGGAGTTTCGCAGCACCTGCGCATCGCGGCGTCGGAGATTGTTCTTCGGGATCATCTGCCGCCAATCCTGACCGGGTTGCGGAAGCGGTTTCCGAAACTCAAGGTCACGTTGCGGGAAGGGTATCACCCGGAGGTGGTGACGTGGTTGCAGGAAAAGGAGGTGGATGTGGCGATTGGTTTGATTGGTGGCAAGCCTCCAACGGGTGTGAGCGCGCTGCCGTTGTTTGAACTTCCACTCGTCCTGTTGGTTTCGAAGGACAGCAAACTCAAGTCTGCGGAGGAATTATGGTCTCGCGACCGGATTGACGAGACGCTTATCACGGTGCCGAGCAATGGAGCGATCTGCCGGGCGTTTCAGGATGGGCTTGCAAAGCTGAAGGTGGATTGGTTCAGCGGCATCGAGGTGAGCAGCATTGAACTGGTGCAAACTTACGTGGAAAATGGTTATGGCATCGGTGTGACAGTCGGCATTCCGGGGGTGAAGTATCGCCCAAAGGTGCGTGTGTTGCTCATGGATGGATTTGAACGCGTAACGTTCGGCCTGCTGTGGCAGGGTCGGAAGACGGCATTGTTGGAGGGGTTGATCGCTGAGCTTCAGCTTGCGGCAGGCCGGTTGCTCAAGGACTCAAATCAAGAGGGCCTGTAGGCGCGGGCGACGTTGAATGTCCAGTTGAGCCTTGGGACAGATTTCCTTCTTTTGGGACACATCTCTCGCATGATGTTGCTTGCCTTCGGAACGGTTTTTGCAGGTGTTTAGCCTTCGTTGTCATTGGTGACTTGAACCATCCCTTTCTGCGGTACGTCCGCTGCTCAATCTGCCATCAGAGAATTACAGAGATCGAGACCACGTTTCATAATGCAACCAGGGATATTCAAACGAAGTCGCAGACACCAACAGGCCTCCGGGTTCACGCTGATGGAGGTGGTGATGTGTCTTGTGATCATGGGAATGTTGTTCTCGGGGATTCTTCTGGGATACGTGACTTCCGCCAAACGAACCGAGTGGTCGGGCTACTCGCTCGCCGCACAGGCGCTCGCGATCCAGCAACTGGAGCAGGCTCGTTCCGCCAAGTGGGATGTGCTAAGTGTTCCTTCCGTCAATGAGATCACGAACATTCCGACCAAGACCACGACCATCATGGATATTCCCTACTCGGGAACGAACTACACGTGGGCGACAAACTGGGTTACCATCAGCAACATAGTCCTAAGTGTGAATCCGCCTGTTTCCGTGTATCTGGTGAGGGTGGACACCGTGTGGCGGACACGCGGCCTCAACTTCACGAACTCGATTGCCAACTACTTTGCCCCTGACCGATGAAATTCTTTTGCACTACATCAGTTCGACGAGCATCGGCAGCCAAAGCTTCCCGCTCTGGTCTGACGCTGGTGGAGATGATGATCACAATGAGCATTTTTTTCATGCTCATGGCCGGTTTGATTGCCGTGCAGTTTTTTGGGATGCGCCAGGATCAGCTCATCGAAAGCAAGCTGGGAGCGAGTGACCAGTCCCGCAAGGCATTCGACGTGATGACGCTCGAAATCCGCAAGTCGAAGGTGTTCCGCGTTGGAAACGGAACGCAATCCACGTTCACGCCCGTACCGAATGGCACGGGTCAACAAGGCACTGCAATCCAGCTCAGTTTTTCGACCGACACGAACAGTTACGTGAGGTATTACTTTGAGACCAACAACGCACGGTTGTGCCGCATACAGAGCGGGGTCACCGGTTACAGGATCATCGCGCAGGACCTCACCAATCAGATGAACTTTCGGGCCGTGAACTACACCGGCACGAACCTCGTCACGGACATCACCTACAAGTACGTGATCTGCGTGGCGCTGCATTTCAAGCAGTATCAATATCCCCTGACCCAGGTCGGGCCGGGTTATCTCTACGATTACTACAAGCTCGAATTCAAGGTCACACCTCATTGTCCAGACGGAGCCTGATTATGAAACTTCATTGCAGACCGGAAACCAGATCGGGATATGCGTTGCTCGTGGTGCTGGTGCTGGGCACCGCGGCGATCCTGGTTTTTTCCTCCACGCTCAGGCGCACAACCACGGTTTCAAAACTCAACGAGCGCAACAATTCCTGGGTCAAGAGCATCAATGCCGCGGAGGCCGCCACGGAAAAGGTCATTGCGCGCATGAGGTACGATTACGTTTATGGCCAGGATGCTTTCGTGACGAACAATCTCGCGACGTACCGGACTTATGTGCCGACGGCGGCGGAGAATTCCTACTGGGGGAATTTTGAGTTCAGCGACGGGCTGGGGAATGTGGGCAGGACTTACGTGAAGCCCATCACAACGCGGGTCTATACAAATCTTTCGTCGCAATATACGGGCTTGAACGGTTTTCAAACGATTTACCGGGTCATGTCAAATGTCCGCCCAACGATTGGGACTTATCCGACGTCTGCCGCCGTGCAGCAGGACGTGGAAACGGATTCCATCCCGGTGTTTCAGTTCGCTATTTTCTACAACGGCCTTTTGGAATTCAGCACGGCGGCAACCATGACCGTTCGAGGGCGCACCCATGCGAATGCAAATATTTACACCGGGAGCGGGTCGCAGCTTACGTTTAACGGAACTGTGACCACATCCGGCACGATCTCATCTCCTGCAAATGCGGGTGGTACTCCGCCGTGGACGTACACTGGCACCTACAACGGCAGCCCGACTTACCGCACCAATGTGCCGGTGCTCAATCTGCCGGTGGGAACGAACAACACTGCCGCTGCGGTTCATGCCATCATTGAAATGCCGCCCAGCAGCGAAGACGTGACTTCTCCTCTTGGACAACAGCGCTATTACAACAAGGCTCATGTGGTGATGCTGGTGAGCAACGACACCGTGACAGCCATGATCAAGAACGATATTGGGGACACTCCTATCACAGTTTCTGTTCCCACATGGGGCACGAACAGTCCTCAACTCCGGACCAATTTTCCGTTTCTCTCGATCACCAATCAATTCAAGGAACGTCGCGAAGGCACCAAGTCGAATTATCTGACTCAGATTGACGTGAAACGCTATAACGAATGGCTTCTGTCAGATTCTAACATCGCCACAAAATTTGCTACGAGCGGTAAATACCCAAATATCGCTTATGTGGCTGACAACCGAACACCCTCCAGCACGGTGCTCTACTCGGTGCGCCTCACGAATGGTGTTGCCATTCCTACCAATGGCACCACAGGATTCACGCTGGCCACGCCCAATCCGCTCTACGTTTGGGATAACTACAATTGTCCAATTTCGGCAAACCTTGGGACTACAAACACAGCCGGCACACAGCCGGCATCTTTCGCTTGTGACGCGTTTACCGTCCTTTCTCGCAACTGGTCGGATTCTGCAAGTTATGGTTCTTATGGATCGCAGGCCAATGCGATCAGTACTACCGTGAACGCCTGCATGATCACAGGCGTTGTTCCCTCCACGGGTATCACCACATCAACGTTCAGCGGTGGTGTTCACAACCTGCCGCGCTTGCTGGAAAACTGGAGTTCGAGCGGAGTGACGCTCACATTGAACACCTCGATCGTTTGTCTCTTCAACAGCACCATGGCCACGAACAAATTCATCTGGCCGGGCACGACGTACAATCCACCGAGCCGGAATTTCAACTTCGACCCTAATCTCGCAAACATTGCCAGACAACCGCCTGGCACACCAATGCTCTCTGTAATCCTCCGCTCCACGTGGAGAAATCCTCCGCTTAACACGACGAACTATGCCGGGTTGTAATATTGTCCGACGCATCACGGTGCTGTTCTGCCTGGCTTTGACGGCTCTCGCAGGAACTGTTCAAATTCATGCTGGAGAAGAATCGTCTTCCGAAAACTCTGAGCTTACCATCACGAACCAGCCTACGTTCAGCGCCGAAGTGCGCGACGTTGGCGGGCGTGGATTCCGGACCAGCCGTTGTGTCTATGTCAACATGGGTGTTGCACGGTTTTCCTTTCGAGTGCCGGAAGGTTCGCGCGCCAGCACCGCCACGGAAGACAGGATCAATGTCATCAAGAATGATTACTCGTGCGTCGTTTCGTTGCGCGCGGCGACAGGCGAATGTGCAACGCAAAATCCGGGGCGGTTGAAAGAGGCGCTGCTCGGGCGCTTCCCAGACATGAGGCTCACAGGGGAGCGGAGTATAATGGCTGCCGACAATACAGGGCCCGTGTTCGATTTTATTCACGAGTCAGACGGTCTGAAGCGAAAGACCCGTGTGGCCTTTGTTCCATCGGCTGCGGGCATTCTTGAATTCAAGATGACGACAGCCCCGGACACATTTGAGGCAAATCAGGACATCTTCAACGAAATCGTCAATACCTTCCGGGCGTCCAAGCCCAATGGGGATCTCGAAGTAGTGCGTCTGGCAGACAACAGTTGACCCTCCGACCATTCTTCCGGTCGTCTCTGGCACAACACTGGCTTTTTCCAAGTCAAGCAGCCGTACGTGCCCAACAGGTGCGTTGTGCATCAATCGGTCTCGGCAACTGTTGCGGCAGGTCGAGAAAGCGGCTTGCAATCGAAACACAATCTGGATAACTAAGAGGACACATGGCCCTGCCACTTATTGACGGCGGTTCACGGAAGAAACGGGATCAAATGCTGGCGGTTGACCTTGGCAACCGTACAACCAAGGCTGTTCACATTCAGCGGCGCGGCAACAAATTCACATTGTCCCGTTACGCCATCCTGGATGCTCCGATCTTTGATCGTGTGCTTTCCGCCGAGATGCTCGCCGAGCATCTCAAGGCGGTCAGTCATGCTTTGGACTCGAAGACCCGGCTTGTGGCCCTCACGCTCAATGTCAACGAGGTCATTGTCAGGCATGTTGACATGCCGCGCATGCCCGTCGAAGACATGCGGCTGATCCTCAAGCACAATTCCCGCAATTATCTTCAACAGGAATTATCCAATTACATCTTCGATTGCCATTTCCTTCCTCCCGGTCCCGGCCAGTCTGATGGTGACAAGACCGGCGCTGCTCAGAAGCAAAAAGTGCTGGTGGCCGGGGCCAAACAGCAGATTGTTGACGAATTCTCCGTAGGTGCAAAAAACGCAGGGCTCGTGGCGGATCACATCGTTCCCGGCATCATCGGTCCGGTAAACGCCTTTGAGATGGCCATGCCGGACGTGTTTACCAACGACGTCGTCGCTCTCGTGGACATCGGGTTCAAGTCCACCTCGATCTGCATCCTTCAACACGGCGAGATGATTCTCAGTCGAGTGGTCACGTACGGGGGCGACCGGCTTACGCACGCCATCAGCGAGGCCATGGGCATCAGCTACGCGGAAGCCGAAGGCATCAAGGTGGGCATGGCGAGCGAGGTTCAATCTGCGCTCGAATCCGTTCTTACGCCGCTGGGCCGCGAACTCCGGGCGTCCATTGATTTCTTCGAGCATCAACAGGATCGCCCCGTGGCGCAGGTTTATGTCGCAGGCGGCTCGGCACGCTCGGAATTCATCGTTCAGACTTTGGCGGCGGAATTGATGGTGGAATGCAAGACCTGGAACCCTGCGTCATTCCTCCAGATCGAACTGCCCCCGCAGCAGGCCGCCGAGATTGAACAAGTCGCACCTCAGCTTGCGGTGGCCATCGGCACCGCCATTTCAGCACTTTGATCCGCCATCCACTATGCCCATCAGATTAAATCTACTCGCAGAAGCGCAGGCCGCCGAGGAGCTTCGCCGGCGCGATCCCGTCAAGCGCGCGATCTGGATTGCCGCCATGCTGGTGGCGTTGATGTTGATATGGAGCAGCTCGCTCTATTTCAAATTCATGGTCAACAACAGCGAGCTTTCAAAGGTTCAGCTTGAAATAAACACGCTCACCAACAGTTACAAGGAGGTCACTGACAACCTGAAAAAATCCGCCGACATCAATCAGAAATTACAGGCCCTGCAGACTCTCAGCACGAATCGTTTCCTATCTGGGACGATGCTCAACGCCCTGCAAAAAAACACGCTTGATGACGTTCAGCTCACCCACCTGGGGCTCAGACAGGAATACCTGTTCGTCGAAGAAACCAAGGCCACCACCAACGCCAGCCGCGTTATTCCCGGCAAGCCCGCCACCAGTACCGAGCGGATAAGCCTTGAATTCGACGCCACGGATTCATCCACCAATCCCGGTGACCTGGTGGCCACGTACAAGGATCTGCTTTTGGCCAGCTCCTACTTCAAAGAAGGCTTTGGAAAACCGGTTGACATAAATCTTAAGAGTCTTTCCTCCCCGACTCTTTCCCCGGACACCGGAAAGTCTTGCGTCCTCTTCAAACTTGAATGTCGTTTCCCGGAGAAAATGCGATGAACTTTAGCAAACTTTCAAAAGAAAAGCGCAACCAGCTCATATTGGTGGTTGTAATGACCTTGGCCGTCCTTGCCGGCATTGGATTCGGTCTGATTCGTTACCAGTATGCAAGTCTTGCCAGGATGGACGACAAGCAGGCTGAGATCGTGAAAAAGCTGGCGCAAATGAAGGACTCCATCAAAGGCAAGGAGCATATCAAGCAGGCGATGGAACAGGCGGCCAGCAATCTCGCTGGCAAGGAAGTAGGCATGGCGCGTGGGGACCTGTTTGCGTGGTTCAACGACGTGGTGAGGAAGTACAAAATCGGTTACAAGGTCGAAATCCCGCAGATCAGTCCCAACACGCCGCCCGCACCTTGCTCTCTGATTCCCAAGTTTCCCTACAAACAGACCAGTATCACCGTTGCAGGTACAGGTTACTATCACGACATCGGCAAATTCATCTCCGATTTTGAGAATGACTATCCCTTCATCCGAATCCTTAATGTGAATCTCGAATTGAACCCAAGTCCCGCCACTGGCGAACGGGAAAAACTTTCCTTCCGTCTGGAACTTGTAGCGCTGGTCAAACCCAACTCCTGAACCACCACTCACGACCCGCCATGAAACAGCGTTCATCAATTTATTCTCCCGGTAGAACAGCATTGCTGCTCGCGGCAGGACTCTGCGCGACTGCCGTCGTTGGCGCGCCATCGCCATCCACCAACGCTGCGCCCGTTGTTGCCGACGTGAGACCGGGTCGCTCGCTGTTCATCATTCCCACCGGTCCACAGGAAGGCAAAGACCCGTTTTTTCCGCGCTCAGTTCGCGCCTATGGAGCCACCGCGCCTGTCAAGCCGGGCCCTCCCACCAGCCCTATAGTCGAATTGGCGCTCACTGGCATTTCCGGCAGCACGGACAAACCGCTTGCCATCATCAACAACGTCACTTTCGGCATAAACGATGACAATGATGTCATCGCCAAGGGACGGCGGATCAGGATTCGCTGCGTGGACATCAATCTGACCGAAGGGCGGGTCCGCGTGCAGATTGGCAGCGAGATGCGCGATCTGCGGCTGCCCATCAACAGGTAGTCATAGTCCCATTCCAATTACCCCGAAGTGGACACCCGCGCCGCAACCCGGCGCGGGTTTGTCTTGACGGTGGACAAACCGCCTCAACTCCCGGCTTCGTTCCGTCCCATTTGTCGTAACTTCGTCGTTATTCGCTTCATGGCATTGTGACTGCTCAACTGGCGATGAGTTGTGCTGCGAAAACAAACAGACGTTTGCTCAACAACAGAAAAACAGAAAGAAAAATGAAAGCGAAAATCGCCATCGTAACAATCGTCGGGCTTGCCGCGTGCCACATGGCTCTGGCCCAAAATGAACCGGCCGCTGCGGACAAATCCGCTGCGGACAAGCCCGCAGTCGTTGCGTCGGGCGCAGTGATTCCCCTGATTCAATTTCAGGAGGTGCCACTGACCACCGCCATCGAGAACCTGGCCCGTCAGGCCAGCCTCAACTACATCCTCGATCCCAAGGTTGGCTACGGCCAGGTGGGTGAGAATGGCCAGGTAAAAACGTCCCCCAACATCTCCATCCGGTGGGAAAATCTTACCGCCCAGCAGGCACTTCTTGCCCTGCTCGGCAACTACGGCCTCCAGGTGGTGGACGATCCCAAGACCAAGATCGCCCGAATCACCATCAAGGATCCTGCCGCGCCGGACCCGTTGCAGACCAAAATCATCCAGTTGAAGTTTGCCTCGCCGAGCAACATTCTCGCGTCAGTTCAAACTGTTTTCACTGACAAGCGCAGCAAGGTCGTTGCAGACATCCGCACCAGCCAGTTGGTTGTTTCCTCCACAGAAAAGGAATTGGCGGAAGTTGACAAGCTCGTCGCCCTGTTGGACACGCAAACCAAGCAGGTTCTTATTGAGGCGAAGATTCTTGAAACCACGATCAGTCCGAAGACAGACAAGGGGATTGATTGGTCCGGCACTCTGAGCAGACAAAGTGTCGCTCTTGGTAACAACCTCCAGACCCCACCGCTCGTAGATAGTGTGAATAAGCCGCTCGCCACAGTCTGGCCGAAGTTGATGATTGATACCGCCAAAGGATTCAACCCGGGAACGGCATTCTTGGATGCCGATGGCGTTAATCTGGCGATTTCATTCCTCAACTCTTCCGGAGATACAAAGGTGGTCTCTGAACCGCGCATGGTTACCCTCGACAATCAGAAAGCCTCGATTGATGTCGGTATCATGTTCCCAATTGTCAACACCACTGCGGGAACGGCAAATACGACCGGCGGTTCGACAGTTTCTTACACCAACCTGACGGTGAATCTTGACGTCACACCGCGCATTGCTGCCAACAACTTCATCGAACTGAAAGTCCTGCAGGGCGTCCTTCGGCTTGGACCGAATTTCAAGAGTGTTATCGGCGGCCTGTCCAGCGACGTGAACTCATTCCTTACGCGCAAGCTGGATACGACCGTTCTCATTCCAAGCGGCAATACCCTTGTGATGGGCGGATTGATCCAGGATACCACGGGTAACAACAGCACCAAGGTCCCGTTGCTCGGTGATATTCCAGGCGTGGGCCAGTTGTTCCGCAAGGACAGCAAATCTCTGGATCGCCAGAACCTCACCATCTTCATTACGCCTACGGTCGTGAAGGACGAGGATTTTCAGCCCGCGAAGTCGGCATACCTCAAGACCACCGGAAATGAAGAACTCACAGAAGACTGGTCTGCGTGGGACAGCGGTAAAGCCAAGAAATGGAAATCTGACAAAGGTTCAACACAAGCGTTCAAGTAATCCAGCCATACCATCAACATCTTGAATACGATGAAAACAAACATACTCAACGCAAGCAATCGGTCTCGCAAAGTGACTGCAGGGATTGTCGTTCTTGCCTTGGGCGCTTTGACCGGATTCTCACAGCCTTTTGCCGATCCCACGACGAATGTATGGGATTGTGTGATGAGCGGAGCGAGGGACGGAGTTGCCCAATTCAGTTTCAATCCCGACGGATCTTTTGATGTGGATGAAATCATTGTTCCGAAGGTGACGAAGCCCAGCAATGACCCAAGAGGCGTGACAAGCACCGATCGAGTAAGCGACGGTTCGGCAACTGGTAAACCTACAACGCACATCTTCGGTCATGGAATCGAAAGCGGCCGATGGGGATTTGATTTAAAGGGACGCATCATCGGCTTTTTCTCTGAAATAGTGAATGGCGATAATTGTACCACCAACACAGTTGTAACCAGCAGCGAAGTGATCAATGACCAAGGTCAAACGGTCACTTCATATTCCACAAATGTAGTCATCAATTGTGATGGAGTCACCAATACCCTTAGCTTTGTCGGAGTTGTGAAGTCGGGGAAAAGAATCAGTTTGGTAGCTTCGACGCCGATTGGCAAAGTGGTTTGCAAGGGAGTTCCTCAAGTACCGCTGACAGCTCTTGATGGTACGACCTGGTATGGGGCCAAATTGCAGGGAAAACTCACAGTTAATGAGTTCTTCAAATTAACTTCTGGCGTGCTCCCTAATACTTACATTATCGAGGGAGAAGGTCCTGCCTACACCTACGGCGGCTTTTGCATGGTTTCCTCGCAGAAGAAAATTGGCTTTGTCATGAGTATCGATTCTTCGCAACTGCTACGCGCCGTTGTCGGGAAGTTTAATCCCGCACAACTAACCGCTGGCACGACCGGCGTTGAAGGAGAAGGTGGAGCTACGTTGACCAATAAAATCAGATTCACAGCGGTCGGCAACGCGGCAGCCCCATAGTCTCGACCTCTCAGTTTCAGTCTTTGAGGGCCACCCAAGGGTGGCCCTTTTTTCTTTTGTGCCTCACTACTTTCTCTCAACCTCGCACTCAAAGAGTTTCACGTCCGCCTCCTTCACCACGTCCTCTTTCGTGATTCCTTTGAATGTTGAATTGTGAATCCGCACTCCCCTGATTTCTGAGCCCTGAAAGCCCTGCACGTCCAGCACACGCTTCGCGCTTTGGACCTTCATGTTTTCGATGACAAGATTGCGCAGCACCGGTTTGTGCGCTCCGTTCGGCCCTTCTTCATAGACAAAATCAATCTGCAACGCCGCGTCGGCCACCGTGCCCACATCAATGTCGCGCACGAAAATGTTCTCCATCACACCGCCGCGAACCGCGTTTGATTTGAAGCGTATGGCGCGGTCAAGATGCGGGCTGTTCATTTTGCAGTTCTCCACAAAAATGTTCCGAGCCCCGCCGGAAATCTCGCTCCCAATCGTCACCCCGCCGTGTCCGTCCTTCATCATACAGCGCCGGATGATGATGTTCTCCGATGGTGCGCCAATCCGCCGGCCATCATTGTTGCGCCCGGATTTGATCGCGATGCAATCATCACCGGTGTCGAAGATGCAATCCTCGATCAATACATCGCGGCAGGCTTCCGGATCGCAGCCATCGTTGTTCGGACCGTGCGAAACAATCTCAACCGCCCGTACAGTAACGTTCGTGCATAAAACCGGATGGATTTCCCACATCGGCGAACGCCGGATGCGCACACCCTCGATCAGGACATTCTTGCAGCGGAACGGTTCGATGAAACTTGGTCGCAGAAAATCGTTCTCGCCGAACTGCCGTTCCTCCACCGGCGTTCCTGCCTCGACCATTTGAATCAGCCGATTTCGGGCCTTGTCCTGCTTGGGCGTGCCTGTTTTCCAACCGAACTCGGTTTTCCCCTTCCAAGGCCACCAAGAGCGTTCATTCGCACCTCCGTCCAGCACACCCTCGCCGGTGATCGCGATGTTTTCCTGCCCGTAGGCGTAGATCAGCGGCGAGTAGTTGTAACACTCCATGCCCTCGAACCACGAACGCACCGCAGGGAGATATGCCTTGGGATCGGTCTTGAACTTCAATGTTGCTCCCGCATCGAGATGCAGGTTTACGCCGCTCTTCAAATGGATCGGTCCGGTAAGAAACTCGCCCGCCGAAACCACTACACGCCCTCCGCCAGCCTTGTGACATTCATCAATCGCCTTGGCAATGGCGTCACTGCTGTCCGTTTTGCCATCCGCTGAAGCACCAAACACCGTGATTGGGAAATCCTTGTCAGGAAACACAGGAGCTTTGATGCGGGCGAGGATGTCGGGAACATTTTTCCACTCCGGCGCAACGGACTGTTTTTCGGGATCAGGCAAAGTCGCTGCGAAACGGCCGGTGCCTTTTTCCGCGTCCATCGGCAGCCCGTAAACCTTTTGAACCTCGATTCCCGCGAGAATAAACGCCCCGACAGCCTGGAGGCTGTTGTAAACGACCGGCAACTTGATGTAACTGGAAAAGTCCCCGTCACCTTCGTTCCTCAGTTCCACATCAGAACTGCATCGCGTCAAAGAAATGTCCCCTTTCTGGCCCGGCTTGAAAAGGCGTCGCGTGATCCCGTTGTAGCCGCTCTCAATCGCTTTTGCATACGTGGCCTTGTCGAGATAACCTTCGTTCACGCCTTTTGCCATCGCATAGACGAACATCGCCGAGCAGGTCGCTTCGAGATGGTTACCCTCACGGCCACCTTTTTCCATCACCTGCCACCACAGCCCTGTGTCCGCATCCTGCCACCGCACAGCGCCATCGCACACGCGCTTGAGTGTGGCGATGATTTCTGCGCGGTCAGCGTGGTTTTGGGGAAGATTGTCGAGCACGTCCACAGCGGCCATTGCATAATAACCCACTGCGATGCCCCAAAAGTTTGAGGAAAGCCCTGTGGTTTTGTCCGCCCACGGCTGTTCCCGCTTCTCGTCCCAACCGTGGAAATAAAGACCTGACCTGGCGTCATGGAAATGCGCGTTGATGACGTAGAATTGTTTCACCACATCGTCGTAATCCGCCGACGGGCCGTTGAAGAGTTTGGTGAACCCGGCATAAAATGGATTGGCAGCGAATGCCCCGTTCAAGCGCATCTGCCATGGAAGACGTTGTTCCTGCCAGAATCCTCCTTCGCTCGTGCGTGGCTGGGTATCCAATTGCTTGCGCAACAACTCCGCGCACTTCTTGTAGCGCTCCTCCTTGGTGAGCTGATACAAAGCGAGCACCGTCCTGCCGGGTGCAATGTTCTGAAGATTGTATTCATCCATGTTGTAGCCGTGAATGCTGCCGTCAGGTTTGATGAACGAACCGATTGCATCCTTCGCGAATTCGACGTACGCGGGCGTCGGCACATGCTGGTTGAGTTTGAGCAGGGACAACGCGAAAAGACCCGCAGCAGGATCCCATTTAACATCGCGACCTTCGCGCCACGCAAGTTTGTCGCCGCGCCGCGCAATCTCCGAGTCCGCCATTCGCACCGACCATTGCAAGGGTGTGGCGCCGGAAAACTTTCCTTCCGACGGATCGTCATGCGCAAACAGGGCAGGGCAGGTGAGTGTGACGGCAAGCCAGACCGCCACCAACTGTTGATGAATCAACTTGTTCATGTTCTTCAGCTAAAAGCCAAACGTTTCTTTAACCCAATTAACCGACCCAATCTGCCGGGGAAATGTTCAACGTTTCATGATTGTTGGCCGATGCCTGTGCCATTCGCAAAACATTTCACGACAAGGTTCGTGAACAGAATCGCACAACAAAAGGAAAAGCGCGGTCAGTTTCCTGACCGCGCTTTCTGAATTTAGTTTTTACCTGACAGCTTAGTAGCCGCCCATGCCGCCCATGTCACCCATGCCGCCACCGTGTCCGCCACCGCCCGGCGCGGGCTTGTCCTTCTCAGGAATCTCGGTGATGAGACACTCGGTCGTGAGCAACAGGCCGGAGATCGAGGCCGCGTTTTGAAGCGCGCTGCGGGTGACCTTCTTCGGGTCAACCACACCGGCCTTGACGAGGTCCTCGTAATCGCCCGTGGCGACGTTGTAACCTTCATTGCCCTTGCTCTTCTTGACGGCTTCAACGATGACGCTGCCTTCCACACCGGCGTTCGCAGCGAGCGCACGGAGCGGGGATTCCACGGCGCGGCGGATGATGCCGATGCCGATGGTTTCGTCTTCATTTGAACCTTTGGTGGCTTCGATGGCCGCGATGCAGCGGATGAGCGCCACACCACCACCAGCGACGATGCCTTCTTCGACAGCGGCGCGGGTTGCGTGCAACGCGTCTTCCACGCGGGCCTTCTTTTCTTTCATCTCGGATTCGGTCGCGGCGCCGACGTTGATCACAGCCACGCCACCGGCGAGCTTCGCCAGGCGTTCCTGCAATTTCTCCTTGTCGTAGTCGCTCGTCGTCTCTTCGATCTGGCGGCGGATTTGATTCACGCGGCCCTGGATCTCGGAGGACTTGCCGTTTCCTTCAACGATGGTGCAGTTCTCCTTGTCCACCACAATGCTCTTGGCGCGGCCAAGGTCTTCGAGACCGATGCTCTCGAGCTTCACGCCGAGGTCTTCGCTGATGAACTTGCCGCCCGTGAGGATGGCAATGTCTTCGCACATCGCTTTGCGGCGATCGCCAAAGCCAGGGGCTTTGACAGCAGCCACGTTGATTGTGCCGCGCAACTTGTTCACAACGAGAGTCGCGAGGGCTTCGCCTTCCACGTCTTCCGCGATGATGAGCAACGGTTTGCCGAGCTTGGCAACCTTTTCGAGGATCGGGAGCAGGTCCTTGAGGGAACTGATCTTCTTCTCGAAGTTCAGTATGTAAGCGTCTTCGAGCTTGGCTTCCATCGTCTCGGCGTTGGTCACGAAGTACGGCGAGAGATAACCCTTGTCGAACTGCATACCTTCCACGACTTCGAGCGTCGTCTCGATGGACTTCGCCTCTTCAACCGTGATGGTGCCGTCCTTGCCGACCTTGTCCATTGCCTCGGCGATGATGTCGCCGATGGTGGTGTCCCAGTTGACGGAAACGGTCGCAACCTGCTTGATCTCTTCCTTGTCCTTGACCTTCTTGGCGATCTTGTCGAGGTGCGCGACAGCGGATTCAACCGCCTTGTTGATGCCGCGTTGAATGCCGATCGGGTTCGCGCCCGCGGTGACGAACTTCAAGCCTTCGCGATAAATCGCTTCTGCGAGAACCGTCGCCGTAGTGGTGCCGTCGCCAGCGTTGTCGCTGGTCTTGCTCGCGACTTCGCGAACCATCTGGGCGCCCATGTTTTCGTACGGGTCTTCCAGTTCAATTTCCTTCGCCACCGTCACACCGTCCTTGGTGACCGTGGGCGAGCCGAATTTTTTGTCGAGGACGACGTTGCGGCCTTTCGGGCCGAGCGTGGCGACGACTGCGCGGGAGAGCTTGGAAACACCGCGCAGGATGGCCTGACGCGCTGCTTCATCGAACAATAATTGTTTTGCTGCCATAATATTTCTTTAGTTCTGGTTTGGAGTTTGTGAGATGGGATTAACCAATCACGGCGAGAATGTCGTCCGTGCTGAGGATCTTGTATTCCTTGCCGTCGAGTTTGATTTCCGTGCCGCCGTACTTGCTGGCCAGGACGCGGTCACCCTTTTTGACTTCAAACGGAACTTTCTTTCCGTCGTCGTCGGTTTTGCCGGTGCCGAGCGCCACGATGATGCTCTCGGTCGGTTTTTCTTTTGCGGAATCAGGGATGATGATGCCGCCCTTTTTGGTTTCCTTCTCTTCGACTGCTTCCACGAGAACGCGGTCGCCGAGGGGTTTGATGTTCAGTGCCATAGTTTGTTTTTGTTTGGTTTGTGTTTACTGCTTAATTAACTCCCGCCGCCCGAGCGGAGGGAAAATTCTAAATGCCGGGCCTCATGGATGAATCCCAACGGGATTCCGGCCCAAAGCCCAAGGTTGCGAGGCACGAGCTACCTTGGGTAAACGATGATTGGGATTTTCTCAACCCCAACGGGGTTGTGGCGTCGGCGCGGTGAACCCTGCCACAACCCCGTTGGGGTTGGTGGGATTCTCTGCGGCTGACCCAGGGTAGCTCGTTCCTCGCAACCCTGGGCTGGAGGACACAATCCCTTTGGGATTGCTCGCCGCTCATAATTGTCTGCGCTGTGTTCATTCTGGTTCGCTACTTTTTCCGTGCAGCTTCCTCAAGCGACTGGACGCTTTTCAGCGATTCATTGAAATCCTCTGAAGTCTCGATCCAACCATCCACTTCGGTTGACTTCAGTTCTGGATGACCGGGAATGTTAACGGCAATTGGTGAGCGGCTATACCGCCAGACCTGGCCAGTCGCCGTGTCGATGCGAAATAAATATTGTCGCGCTTTCTCCGAGTCTCCGAGGGAATAGTCAACCGTGGCCGCAACTAGTTGGAAGCGGCCAACGGTTTTACCTTCCGGCGCAGGCGGCAAATTTTTCTGGCTAGAGTTATCGCCAGCCAAAACAAATGACGCGACCGCAATGATAAAAACCGCCGGAAGAACTCTCATATCATTTTTTCCGGTTGTAAGGAGCCTGATTTGTTGGGGACAGAGAAACATTCTCTTGGCTCGCTTTGGAATAAACCGCGTCCGCAGTGCGGCCAAGCTTGAGACCGATTACCCGTGTGGGGGTGTTTTGTTTAGCGAGTGAACGCATTTGACTCACATCGGATGATGTCCACGCCTTGCCCGTATTTCTTGTTGATTTGCTCATGTTTGTTTCGTTTTTGGTTTTTTGTTTGTTTTGTCTGTCACTACAACACGGCAAAAAACCTAGCCAACGATGCAACTCACAGGCTTGGCGTTCTGTCGTGAAAACTTACTTCTTCTCGTCCACAACCTCGGCGTCAATGATCGGACCTTCGTCCTTCTTCTTGTCGTCGGACTTGGCCTGCTCGCCGCCAGCGTCACTGCTGCCGGTCTGCGTGCCGCCGGCTTTGGCCTGTTCGGCAGCTTTCTTGTAAAGCTCGGTGCTCACGGCCTGCCAGGTTTCGTTCAATTTCTCGCTGGCGGTCTTGATCGCGGCGGCATCGCTGCCCTTGAGCGCTTCCTTCACCGCGCTCACGGCGTCTTCGATCTTTTTCTTGTCGTCGCCGGAAATCTTCTCGGCGTTTTCCTTGAGCATCTTCTCGGTGCGATAGACGGCGTTGTCGGCTTCGTTGCGCGTCTCAACTTCCTCGCGCTTGGCCTTGTCCTCGTCGGCGTGCGCTTCGGCGTCCTTGCGCATCTTCTCGACTTCTTCCTTCGAGAGACCGCTGCTGGCCGTGATGGTGATCTTCTGTTCCTTGCCCGTGCCGAGGTCTTTCGCCCCGACGTGCAGGATGCCGTTCGCATCAATGTCGAACGTCACCTCGATCTGCGGCACGCCGCGCGGCGCGGGCGGAATGTCCGTGAGCTGGAACTTGCCGGCGGTCTTGTTGTCCTTGGCAAACTGGCGTTCGCCCTGGAGCACGTGGATTTCCACGCCCGGCTGATTGTCGCTGGCGGTGGAGAAAATTTCCGATTTGCGCGACGGGATCGTGGTGTTGCGCTCGATCAACTTGGTGAACACGCCACCAAGCGTCTCGATGCCGAGCGAGAGCGGGGTCACGTCGAGGAGCAGCACGTCCTTCACTTCGCCCTTGAGCACACCGCCCTGGATGCCGGCGCCGATGGCGACGACTTCGTCCGGGTTCACGCCCTGGTGCGGAGTTTTGTTGACCAGCTTGTGCGCGGTTTCAACCACCCGCGGCATCCGGGTCATACCGCCGACGAGCACGAGTTCGTCAATCTTGTCGGCACTGATGCCGGCGTCCTTCAAGCAGGCTTGCACGGGCTTGATGGTGCGCTCGAACAGGCTGTCGGTGAGCTGCTCCATCTTGGCGCGGGTGAGAGATTTCTGGATGTGTTTCGGCCCGCTCGCATCCGCCGTGATGAACGGAAGATTGATGTCGTAAGTCGTCGAGCTGGAGAGCGCGATCTTGGCTTTCTCGGCTTCTTCCTTGATGCGTTGGAGCGCGTCGGTCTGCTTGCGCAGGTCCATGCCGGCTTCCTTCTTGAACTCGTCGAGAATCCAATCCATCAGCGTGTTG
>JABFSR010000107.1 GCA_013140495.1 Verrucomicrobiota bacterium | reverse complement strand
CTTTCAGGGCTGGCAACCGCGCGTGCGGAAACGCCATGCCCGCCTCCATATCCGTGCTCACCATGAATTCGCGATTCAGCGCCGCGTGATAGAACGGGAGCGAGTCCGGGATGCGCTGCTCCCGTTGCAGCGCCTGGCTGAGTTCCTGAATCACCGAGGCGGCATCCTGACCGCGTAGATGAGGAATAATCAGACCCGGACTGGTGAAATCGGCCAAGGTCATCGCAGTGGGTGTGGAAATGGTGGTGGAGTTAAGCAACATGGTAAACCGCTTCTCTGGGGGTGCGTTTGATTGCTGCGGTCGGCAATGCTTTGGTTTCGGCCAAACCAACTGGTGCGGTCTCCGGCAGATACAAGTAACGACCACAGTTATCGCACAGTTGAATGTCGGTGCCGGCGGATAGGCCGACCAGTTTGCCGCCCGTGATGCGCAGATGGCACTCACTGCAAACCCCGTTGCGCGCCAGGGCCACCCCTTTTTTGCCGCGCCCCACGAGTCGCTCGTAGTGGGCCAAAATAGTCGGGGGCACTTCCGCGCGGAGTTTCTCCAACTCGGCTTGCACGGCGGTGAGGCGCACACGCACATCGAACTGAAGTTTCTGCAACGCGAGCAAACAATCCATGATCTTACGCATGACCGCCTCCATGCAGGGGCCGTGCCGGGAAAGAATGCGGATGCGGCAAACCCTTGTTTGCATGGGGTTAGCGTCTTGCGTCAATCGTTCGCCGACTCCAATTTTGAAATCAATTTTGCGTTTTGTGCATTCTTTGCACCGCTCGAACGGCGGTTGTGCAGCGCGAAATTGTCGTTGCACAAGGCTTCTTGTTCCGGCGCAAAAACTGCACAAACATCGTCCTCCCGCTTGACGCAACTCCGCTCCAACAAACTCAAATGCGCGTTATCCGCTGATTCAATGGGACTTACTGGCACGGTGGTTTGCCCCGGCATTGCGGCTGCTAAAGAGTCTGAATGATGATGAACCAACCCAATGCGACGGTCGAACCTAGGTCAGCGGTGCGCACGCTCGCCAACTCCCACTCCACTGCCACGATTCCCGGCGCGTGGCAAACGCCGTCACCCATCCGCACTGAAGTCACCGACGAATTGGAGAATACTAAAACGACGACCACGCTTCTTTTCAACGACCAACCCGACCAGACCGCGTTGTCCACTCTTTCGCGCAAAACCAAAATCATTGCCACCCTCGGCCCGGCCACGGAAAACAGCGACGTGCTCCGCAGCGTCCTGGAAGCGGGTGTCAGCGTCTTCCGGGTGAACCTCGCTTGCATCACCCGCGAGGCGGCGCTGAAAGCCGTGTATGCGATCCGCTCGACCTCGACCGAGTTGCAACGCCCAGTGTCGTTGCTGCTGGACACGCGCGTTGGCTGCGCTCGCGTTTCCGATGCTCCCGCCCTTACGGAAGAAGATTGGGCGGACCTGCGGTTCGGTCTGGAATGCGGCGTGGACTGGCTGGCCGTTTCCGCCGGGCGCGATGGTCAGGCCGTGCGGGAACTGCGAACCTTTCTTGCCGAACAAAAAAAGAACACCATCGGCGTGCTGGCCTGCATCGAACGACCACCGGCTCAGGCGGCCCTCGATCAAATTATTCAGGACGCCGACGGTATCATTCTCACCGGCGAAAATCCCGCCAGCGCGTGTCCGGGCGCGGAGAATTTTCTAGTCGTGCAAAAGTGTGTGAGCGCCCGCAAGCCGGCCATCCTCGCCGCCGGACTGACGGCAGACCTGAGCGCCGCCATGTCCGCGCAACCGGACGCCTTGCTGCTGACGGAGGAAACCAGCGTCGGACCATCCCCGCTCCAAAGCGTGCAGGCATTCGACCGCCTGATTCGCGAGGAGGAATCCAAGGACTTGCGCGAGCCTGCCAACCCCGCCGCAGTGGCGACCGAACCTGACCAGTCGGTCGCTGCCGCCGTGCGGCAGGCCGGGGAAACACAGGCGGAAGCCGTCGTGATCATCACGCGCTCGGGTCAATCCGCCATCGCGTGCGCGGCGTTGCGACCGCAACCGGCGCGGGTTTTCGTGTTCACACCAGACGCCCGCCTCGCCCGCCGCCTCCGTCTCCGCTACGCGCTTGAGCCAATCGTGCTGCCGTTCAACAGCGCGGGCAAAACCACCATCACTGCCGCTGAAAAAATTCTGCGCGAACGCAAACTGCTCGCGCGTGGTGCGAAAATCATCCTGCTCACCGACTCGCCCGACCCGGAGCAATCCGCCGTGACGACGCAGCAGCGTGAATTGACCTGAAACCCATCACCGCAAGTATGAATCTCGCTCAATACACCGACCCCAGCCTCCTCGTTCCGCGCTTGCTCAGTGAATACCGTGACAGCGCCATCGCCGAGTTAGGCAGCCGCCTCGAAAAGGCCGGGCGCATCGAGAACGCCCGCGCGTTCACCCACGCTGTCCTCGACCATGAATCCTTTGTCTCGGCAGTCTATGATAAGGTCGCCTTTCCGTTGGCACGCGGACAGGCGGTCAAGGAATTGTCCTTCGCGCTGGGATTGTCGCCGCAAGGCATCCGCTGGGGGTTGGGCAAAGCGCCAACCGTTCACGCCGTCGTGCTCTTTGCCGTGCCGCTGTCGGCGGGACAGCCTTACCTGTCGCTCGTGGTGACGTTCTCCAAATTTCTCCAAGACCAAACAGCTTTCTCCGCTCTGCGCCAGTGCGCTCAACCGGAGGAAATGTTCGCCGCCTTGAAACAAGTTCGTTTGCGTCGAACCGGCCCGCAATTGGTGGTTGCCCAACCTTGAGGAAATACCAATGCCCGCCAGTGAACCCATCGCGGATCTGCGCCAGCGACTTGAACAGTTGAACCAGTTGGAGGACGACCGCACCCTGGCTAAAAAAACGGGCCGCTCCGCCTTGAACAGTGAGGCACTCATGGAATCGTTGCGCGCCAACATGCTGCTGGGCGTACTCTCGCATCATGACCGCCTCCGCTCGCGCGGACGTCGCAGCATTGCGGAAGTCCGCCACGGCGTATGCTCGGGTTGCCACATGAGTTTGCCCACCGGGTTGCAGGCCGAAGTCCAACGTGAATCTACTCTGCTGAAGTGCGAGACGTGCGGACGATTCATTCTTTCCGCCGCAGACGCAGTCGAGCCGCCACTACCCGCGAAAATTCCGCAGTCACCCAAGCGGGCGAAGAACTGACGCGTTCGCGCCGAACCTCAAGCCATCGCATTGCGAACCATTTTCAACTGCGTGGCCGGCCTTTGCGAGCCACCCCGGTTTTGATTGCGGCTTCCGTAACAGCGGCGGCGACTCGTTGCACCACTTCGCGATTGAAGACGCTGGGCACGATGTATTCCGGGCTGAGTTCCCGGCGCGAGATGCAATCGGCGATAGCGTGCGCGGCGGCGAGTTGCATGGCTTCATTGATACGGCGGGCGCGCACATTCAATGCGCCCCGGAAGATGCCGGGAAACGCCAGCACGTTGTTGATCTGATTCGGATAGTCGCTTCGTCCGGTCGCGATGATCCAAGCCTTTGCGGAAGCCGCCGCTTCCGGCATGATTTCCGGAACGGGATTGGCCAGCGCGAACACAATCGGCCTGGCCGCCATGAGCCGGAGCGACTTCGCTGCGATCAAGCCCGGCCCGGAAACGCCAATCAGCACGTTCGCCTGCTTCAAAGCAATCTCGACGCTTCCGCTCAACCCGCGCGGGTTCGTTGCGGCGGCGAGTTGTTGCTTCGCCTCGTTCAGGTCGGTGCGTGTGCGGGCATTGACGATGCCGTGCCGGTCGCAAACGATGATGTCCTTGACACCGGCGTGCCCCAGCATTTCGGCAATGGCCGTTCCCGCCGCCCCCGCGCCAAGGATCACCACGCGCCACTTGGCGAGCGCTTGCCCCGCCAGTCGCGAAGCGTTCAACAATCCCGCCAGCACCACCACCGCCGTGCCGTGCTGATCGTCGTGAAACACCGGAATATCCAGCCGTTCTTGCAACCGGCGCTCGATCTCGAAACAGCGCGGCGCGGAAATGTCTTCGAGATTGATGCCGCCAAACCCCACCGCGAGATTTGCAACGGTGTTGATGATTTCCTCCGGGTCTTGCGTGCGCAGGCAGATGGGATAGGCGTCAATCCCAGCGAATTCCTTGAACAACATCGCCTTGCCCTCCATGACGGGCATCGCGGCCTCCGGGCCGATGTTGCCAAGCCCGAGCACGGCTGAACCATCGCTGACAACAGCAACGGAGTTGCCTTTGATGGTGAGTTGCCAGGCTTTGTCGTGTTGTTCGGCAATAGCCTCGCACACGCGCGCCACGCCGGGCGTGTAAGCCATCGAAAGCGTGTCGCGCGTCGTCAGCGGCACTTTGTTTTGAATCGAAATCTTCCCGCCGAGGTGCAGCAGAAAAACCTGATCCGAGACATTGCCCACAGTGACATCCTTCAGCTTGCGCATGGCTTGCACGATGGCTTCCATGTGATCGTGATCGCGCGCCCGCACCGTGACGTCGCGCGTCATGCGTTTCGCGTCGGGATTCACGATGTCCACCGCCCCAAGGTCGCCGCCCAGCCGCCCGATGGTTTGGGTAAGCTTGGCAAACATTGCGATGCGGTTCGGATAGGTCAGCCGCATGACAAAACTGTAGCTGACGGAAGGAGGGGGTTGAGTTGTTTTCATTGCCTTATCTTCGGTGTTGTCATCATCGCCATTGCTTGCCAACGACATCGCCAGTGACCGCTTTGAAACGGCGCGCGGTGCTTCGGCTGTTTTTCCCTGTCCCGTTCTGCCGGGCATCACTGCTCTGTGTGGGAGGTCGTGTCTTGAAATGCCTGACCAGCCTCCTTCGTTGGAGCGGCGAGAGACTGCGATAAGTAGCAACGAGCACCGCCATTGCGAATATCTCCGGGCACGTCAGGAGCGTTCGCTCCGTCTTTTTCATCCGGTCGTAATGGTTCAGCACCGTGACCGGCAGACATTCGCGCACGAGTTGTTTGTGGAAACAGGCGACGGATTTTTCGCAGTTGGTAAGTTGCGGGTTGCGCTTCACTCGCTCGCAGCAACAGCGCATTTCATGGAGGCGGATCAGAAGTTCGAGCATGGTTTTCATATTCGGAATCGTTGCGGATATTTGCGGGTTTTTAGCCGAGTCGTGCTTGCCTCTCACGCGACCTCCAACTTGTTGCCGGGCACGTAAGCTTCTTCAAAGTGCGTCTTGAACAGCCGCTGCACGGCAGCCATCGCCTGCGGCGCGTCGTCGCCGGTCATCGTAAATGTCATTTTAGATTCACAGCCCACAGCCAGGCACATCAGGCCGAGGATGCTGTGACCGTTGGCAGTCTCGCCATCATGTTCCACACTGACGTCACAGTGGAACTTGTTGAGTGCTTTAATAAGCAACGCGCAGGGCCGGGCGTGCAGCCCGTTGCGATTGGTCATGATGAATGTCCGCCGCAAAGTTGTTTGTTTTGGGCCGGCAGGCGCGGCAGTCTTGCGAGCATCGGTTGGAATTGTTTTTTTCATCGGCACATCACGTCAGATAGTCAGGGGCATTTGTCCGGGCAAAAAGGAGTCTGCCGCAATGTTCGCACTGTAAAACTTCATGCGAACGACCGGCCATCCGCGCGACCCGTCGGGAAATCTGCCGCTGGCAGCCGTGACATACGTCGCCGGTGAGCATGGACAACGGATCGGCATACTTCCGCGCCAGCCGGTCGTATTGCGACACCACCGCCGGAGGCAGGCGGCGGCGCAACTTTTCGATTTCCTTGTCGAGATCGTCGAAGCTGTCCTTTTGAATCGGATGGCCGGTCAATTCCAGTCCCTTGCGCGTCAAGCCCAGGCCGTCCAGTCGCAGGAGTGTTTGGAGGTTCTTATTCATGACGTGATTTCGTTCCTTGAACCGGGTGCGCTGGCATGGGCCGCGAGATCATGGCCGCCCGCCAGATAGATGAATCGCCCGCACTGCTCACAATGACTGACTTCCTTATCGTCGTTCAGCCGGGCCATCGCCGGTTTGGATAACGGTGCGTGGCAACCGCCGCACGTTTCCTGAAAGACTCCGACCACGGGTTCTTTATGCGCAATCTTGAGCTGGTCGTAGGCCGCGATGATGTGTGGCGGAAGTTCCCGTCGCAGCACCTTGGCCTTTTCAGCGAACGCAGCCTGCGAGTGTTCGACCCAGCCCTGAGCCAGAAATCCTTCGGCCCGATCCAGCGCAATCAGTTTGGCGGTGGTCCAGTGCATGGCTTATTTCTTGTTCGGCAACCGGCGAGGTTTCACGTTGGGCAATTGGGACATCTTCTTCAACGCCGTTGCCACATCCGGCTCGCAATCCTTTTCCGAATCAAACCCTGCCATCTCGGCAAGCCGACCCAACCATGGTGACAGTCCCGCCAGCTTCAATTCCCCGCCATGCTGACGAAACTCACACCCGCAAACCAAGAATCGCGCGAGACTGACCGTGGTGGTGAATGAAAGCGTCGTCAGATCGAGAATCACACGGTCACGCTCTTGCTCCAGCAGCCGGGACAATACTCTGTCCTGGGAAAACTCTGGATTGCCCATGTAGCCGCTGAACGAAAGAATCTGCACTTCACCTTCGGTTATTTGCTGAAGTTTGAATTCGATAATAAGAGCACGCGTTGCCACAGCGATTTGCAAACTTAGCAGCGACAGTGCCACGAAACGCGATCCGGCTACTAACTCTATTTTCAGCAGTGGTTTGTGAGACAGTCGAGGTGGGCAAACTGGCGAACGAAATCAAAAAACGATTCGTAAGTGCAAGTATTGCACGAAAGATTCAATCTGAGTGCAACCTGCTGTAAGTGCGAACGCTTCTGAAAATCAACGCGGCCAGAAGGCCAACCGCAGCTATTCCGCCTCAGCCGATTCACCGTCATCCAGCAACCCATACTCCTTGAGTTTGTATTGCAGTGAACGGCGGCTGATGCCCAGCAGCTTCGCCGCTTCCTCGCGATTCGCGGTGACATGCGTGAGCGTCTGGCGGATGAGCAGTTTCTCGACTTCCGCCAGCGACATTCCCGGACGAATGTTGAAAGTAGTGGCGTTCTGATCGTGAACGCGGAGGAAGTCGGGCAGGTCACTCACTTCAATCGTACCGTTCTTGCTGGTGATGACGAGCCGCTCGATCATGTTGCGGAGTTGCCGCACGTTGCCAGGCCATGGAAATCGCTGACAAAGTTGCAGCGCTTCGGCAGATAATTTTTTGCGCCGCCGTTTGTGCTTGCTCGTGAAGTGTTCGAGGAACGATTCGATGAGCAGCGGAATGTCTTCGGCCCGCTCGCGCAGAGGTGGAATGAAGACGGGAACAATTTGCAGGCGATACCACAGGTCTTCGCGAAACTTCCCCGCCGCGACCGCTTCCTGAAGTTTCTTGTTCGTCGCCGCCACGACGCGGACGTTGACACGCATCATCTTCGTTCCGCCGACCATGCGGAACGTCCCGTCTTCCAGCACGCGCAACAGATCTCCTTGGCCTTTGGGTGAGAGGTCACCGATCTCGTCTAGGAACAACGTGCCGCCGTCCGCGAGTTGGAAGCGCCCCGGCTTGTCCGCCACCGCGCCAGTGAACGCGCCTTTGACGTGGCCGAACAATTCGGCTTCGAGCAACTGCTCCGGCAGCGCCGCGCAATTCACCGAGATGAACGGTTTGTCCGCACGGGTGCTTTTTAGGTGAATGGAACGAGCGACGATTTCCTTGCCAGTGCCACTCTCGCCCTCGATGAGCACTGTCACTTCGCTGCGCGCCACTTCGTCGGACAACTCCGTCACCTTCCGCATCGCCTTGCTCTCGCCGACGAGCAGACTCGGCTCAGAACGTTTTTGCAGGCGCAGCCGCAGCTCATTGTTTTCCGCGACCAGCGCCTGAAACTCCAGCGCCTTGAGCACGAGCGCGCGCAGTCGCTGCATGTCGAGCGGCTTGGAAAGATAATCGTAAGCGCCCTCCTTCATTGCCTCCACGGCGCTTTCGACCGTGCCGTAGGCCGTCATCAGAATGAACTGCGTGTCGCGGCTTTTTTGCTTCGCTTCCTTCAACAATTGCAGCCCGCTCATCTCCGGCATCTTCATGTCGGTGACGATGAGATTGTAAAGCCGTTCGCCAATCATTTTCAACGCCGTCGCCGCGTCATTGGCGGCGTCCACGACGTAGCCTTCACGCTTCAACGCCTCCTGGATGCCCGCGCAAAGCCCGCGCTCATCATCCACCACCAACACCTTGATTCGCGATTTATCCATCTCCGTTTTCTTTCTTCTGCAACGGCAGATGCACGGCGAACACTGCACCGCCGCCAGGCGCGTTGGACGCTTCCACCACGCCACCGTGCGCCGTGATAATTTGCTGAATGATCCAGAGTCCCAAGCCGCTGCCCTCTGCCTTGGTTGTAAAAAATGGCTCGAAGATGGCAGACTGTTTGTCCGCCGGAATTCCCGGCCCGGTGTCGCGCACGGCGATGGTCAACACGCCGTCCCGCTCATCCCGGCTCACGC
Organism: Verrucomicrobiota bacterium; assembly: GCA_013140495.1. Classification (GTDB taxonomy): domain Bacteria; phylum Verrucomicrobiota; class Verrucomicrobiia; order Limisphaerales; family JADLHS01; genus JADLHS01. The sequence continues at coordinate 4,932 of JABFSR010000107.1, read as the reverse complement.
TGACTTCCACGCGACCATTTCGCTCGACCGCTTGAATGGCGTTGATGACCAGATTCACCAACGCCTGCGTCAGTTGCGCTGAATCCGCCGGCACGGATGGCAAAGATTCCGGCAACTTCATCACAATCTCAATGCCACGCGCCGCCGCTTCCGGGCGCAGCAACTCACAAACATGGCTGACCACTTTGACGACTTCAACCGGACGCAAGTCCAGCGAGGACGGCCCGGCCAGACTCAGGAAGTGCTTCACGATGTTTTCCAAACGGTGCAATTCCCCATGAATGATTTCAAAGCGGCTGGCGGTTTTTTCACGCACCTTCGGAGGCGCTTGGGCGATGTCCTCCTCCAGCAATTGCACATGGATGTCGAGCGAACTGAGCGGATTCCGCACCTCATGCGCGAAGCGCGCCAGCAGGCGCGAGAGCAGCAAGCGCTTCTCTTGCGCCGCGAGCTTGCTTACGTCCTGCCCGAGGGCATTGGCCAGAATTATTTCCATTACAACGCGGAGAATGTCAGAACAGCGGCGGGGAAGCCAGACTGGTTCGCACCGTCACAGCCAATGCACTTGATAAAACTGTGGCTCTCTTGGCAAGCTACCCAAAGAATCTGTCGGCCAACCCACTAGCTCGGGCCGCATCAGCCATGAATTGCGATTTGTTGTTTGGCGACATAGCTTCCAGGGAACTCGCTCGGACGGGATGGTTTTTTGTCTTCTCCCAAAACTTGAGGCTGTAGTCCAACGAAGAATCGAGACTTTCATATCCCAGTGGCACTTCTTCGCATGTGCCGCAATAAGTGACCACGCGCGTTCCCAATGGGGCGAGCGCCAACTGTCGTGCCACATGCTCCGTATATTTTTCGTAAAGGTCGCCGGACAGATGGACCGTCGCATCAATCTTCATGGTCGTCTCCAGATTTTCCTCGAAGGGATTGAACAGATAGAACGCCTCGAAGTTTGAAAACTCGATGTCGGTCACATTGCCGTGAATGATTTCTGCATTCGGGAGTTTGGCTTGCCCGATCACTGATTGGGCAAGGTCGCAAAGATGCTGGCGCTGTTCCACGCCGGTAAATCTCCCTTCCGTCATGAGTGCGCCCACGATGCAAAACTTTCCCGGCCCGCACCCGATGTCCAGCACCCGCGTCCCTGGTTCACGCACCAGAAATTCGGCCGCCCGGCGCGCGACGATTACTGGCGTCCAATGAACGCTCGACACCGCGCGAATCTCCGGCGGATAGACTAAATCAAAACGATCGTCTTCGAGCGTGTGAATGTATTCCAACAGATTCAACGGCTTCATTCGCCGCTCATTAACAACTTCCATGCCGCGCCTTTACCGTTGCACGCAAAGCCCGTCAGAACGCGGCAAATCCAAGCATCGAACGGGCAACGCCAAAAGATTTGGCCGGCGAGTAATTAAAAGAGCGCAAGAATTGCACTTCCGGTGGGCGTGAAGTGCAAGCCTTCGTGACGATGTCCCGCCCGGTTGCTCTGGCTGCGATCCGAGTTCAACAAGCCAGTGCAATTGCTGGGTAATGGTGGAACAGTCAGTGGGTTGCGGCTCGGCAGACATCCATCGCTGCGATTTTCCGTTGCGTTCATCCCCTCTGCACCCGCGCCTCTGGTTGCTCCGCGCAACCTCGCGCCAGCGGTCGAAACATCTTTTCGCCCACTGTCACTCCGTTGCTGGTGCTCCGCTGCCCGGCGGCGCGGGCGCGGGCGGGTGCGTTTCGTGAGGAGCGGGTCTGCTCTCCCCGGTGCGGTGAAGAGAGCAGTCCCGCTCCTTCAGAACGAAACGCAAAACATGAACACAACGGAAAACCTCATCACCACTGGAAGCACCGCAACCGCTCCGCAGCCCATCAATCAAATCATCAAGGCGGTAAAATTCCCGGCTCAACCGCAGGAATGGAAAATCATTTCATTGCGGGAATGTCCCACACCCGAAGCTATGCAGCACTGTGAAACACCGGATCAGGCAGCCGCCTATTGGAAAACGCACATTGCGTCTCATCCCTACTTCAATTCTGAATGTGAATGTCTGGTGGTTTTCATCCTCAACACACGTCGGCGCGTCAAAGGTCACTATCTGGTGTCCATTGGTACGATGGATACAATTCTCTGTCATCCCAGGGAAGTCTTCCGTTTAGCAATAATGGCGAGTGCCGCTGCAATCATCATCGCGCACAATCATCCGAGTGGAGAATCAACTCCGTCGGAAGCGGACATCAAAATCACCCGCGACCTCATCCGAGCCGGCCAACTTCTCAAAATCGAAGTTCTCGACCACATTGTCATTGGGAATCCCAACCACTCATCGTTGCGATCTTTGGGTTGTTTTTTCTCCTAGCCGATCACGGCTTCGTATAAAACGGAGGCCGAACTTTGATCGAGTTAGACGGGCAGCTTCCACCGGTGCTTGCAGACTTCACGCACTGAACGCGTGTATCTGAATGCAAGCGGATCGAAATGACCCACACGGTATTGATGCAAGTGCCTTGCACAAATCACCGTTGTCAGTGTGCATGGTTTCTGCTGAACTAGCGATGGCTTGAAGAATTTGGCACATACACGATTGAGCAACGCCTTTGGCAGCAAGCGGATAATTTCCGTGCTGCTGTTGGGCCTGTTCCTTTTTGTGCTGGCGATGACTCAATTCGAGTCACTTCACCATGCGGTTCATGCTGACTCGCAGCAACCGAGTCATCACTGCGCCGCCACAATGCTGGCCGGTGGTCAGGTGGATGCTCCGCCGCCAAGCGGAGTAAACGTCGTCGTCTCTCCGGTTGTTTTCGTGGTGGAATTCACCCAGCCATCTGCAATTTTCGTCTCTTTTGATTTCACCCTTCTTCCCAGTTGCGGGCCACCCGCAATCCTCTCCTAAGTCGTAGTTGGTCTTTTCCGGGACGGTGATTCGCACAGGCGAACTCTATCCACGTTCGGAAGAGATATTTCCTCAATTCAATTCCGTTTGGGTCTTTCGTGCCCTGATTTGCCGTGGGCGAATCAAAAACGAAAAACAACATTATGAAAACGAGTCGGGCGATAAACCGCTGCGGCGGGTTCACTTTGATCGAATTGCTGGTGGTGATTGCCATCATCGCAATTCTGGCCGCCATGCTTTTACCAGCATTGGCAAAAGCGAAGAGCAAAGCGCACTCCGTCAGTTGCATCTCAAACATGCGCCAAATCGGGTTGGCGATGAACATGTATGCCGAGGACGCAAATGGATACCTGCCGGGCACGGCTCATTCCAGCCTGAGCAACAGTTGGATATTCAGCCTGTCACCTTACGTCGCGAATACAGACAAAATCCGCATCTGTCCTGCGGACAAGAAGCGTGAGGAGCGGTTGGCCAATCGCGGCACGAGCTACATGATGAACGAATACACGTCCACCCCGGCGCTTGATCCATTTGGCTCGCCCATTCCGGGCGAACCCACCTGGAACAAGCTCAGTTCCATCACGCGACCCACCGATACGATGCTCGTCTTCGAGATTTCGGATCGGCAAGGCACGGGCACGGGACAGGACCACACCCATTCGCGCAACTGGCTCAACGGTTGGAGCAGCGTGCTCGACGACATCCAACCCGACCGCCACGGCACAACAGCGAACTATCTGTTTGCCGACTGGCATGTCGCGGCCTTGAAAGCAGAGCCCCTCAAACAGCGGATCGCGGCGGGCGACAATTTCGCCAAGCCGCCTCAGTAGAAAACGAAACATAAATCCTTTCACGGTGCGAGCCGTGATTCATCAAACAAACCCAAAAGTAAAAAAGCAGTATGAAAAACCAAACATCTCAGATCATCGGTCGCATCCGTCAGCTTGGGCTGGCGGCGTTGTTGACCACGGGCCTGGCGTCCCAGGCGCAGACGTGGCTTTACCAGGGCCACACCGACATCGGCATTGACTACGATGAAACTGTCAACGAGTGGGACTTGCACATTCACGATGAGGTCAATGACGCAGAGTATTCACCGCCGACCAATGCATTATTGGTGGTGAAATCTGACGCGCACGGCTTCGTTCCTGCCGGTTCGCAATGGAGTTTCCTCGGCGCGGTGGGTAGCGACGTGTGGATCTTGCCCAAGGCGCAAGACCCGAACCTGTTGTTCCTCGGCTTCGGGGCGGAGGAAATTGCGGATGGCACGTTCACCAATGACCAGTTCACCATCACGCTCACAGGTTTTGGCGGGCCGGGCAATCTGGCCATTTACGACCTTGATTCGTTCGGCGACCCGATTGTCTGGATGAATAGCGCCGACGGTATCAACGGAAGCGATTCCCGCGTGCTGCCGTCCGGTGCGCACAGCCACATCAACTGGGCGTTCAGCGCTCCCGGTGATTACACCGTGACGTTTGAAGCCAATGCGAACAGTGTGCTCAACGGCCCGACCAGCAGCGGCCCGGTGGATTACAAGTTCCATGTGGTCGCGACGAACGAAGTGTTGATCAACCCCAATCCCCCGCAGCTTCAAATCACCGCTGAAGGCAACACGCTGAACTTGGCCTGGCCAGCGAACCGAGGTTGGATTCTGCAATCCAATAGCGTGAGTCTGACCGCGAACGACTCGTGGTTTCCCTATCCTGCCGATGGTTCGACCGGCGTCACAAACGCGACGGTCGAAATTGATGGGAGCAAGCAGAACGTGTTCTTCCGGATGGTGAAACCATAAAACTCATGACGGGGCGGCGGTTTGGTCCACAGCCGCCGCTCCGACTCCAACCGAACCCAACGACATGAAACCACTGCCACGGAGTTTGATTCTCGCCGGAAGGATTTGTTTGGTCGCCCTCGTAGCAACCGTCGCCAACGCGCAGGTTGTTTATCTCGACCATCAGCACATGGATTTTCGGCTGCAATACAATCCCGCTGCGGAGGGCACGAACCGCCTCGACATCATCCTTGGTTACGATACCGGCGTGGA
>JABFSR010000079.1 GCA_013140495.1 Verrucomicrobiota bacterium | reverse complement strand
CGTCGGTTACGGGCGCATTGGCCGCGCCGTTGCGGATATAGCCCGCGCGTTCGGGATGAAGACACTTGTCCACAGCCGTACTCCTGTTGCCGATGCCGGAAATGTTTCCTTGAACGAGTTGCTTGCCAACTCGGACGTTGTCAGCTTGCACTGTCCGCTCACGCCCGAAACAAAGCACCTTATCAACGCGAAGACGCTCGCGCTGATGAAGCCCGCCGCACTCCTGCTCAACACCAGCCGCGGACCGCTTGTGGATGAGATCGCCCTTGCGTCCGCCCTGAACAACGGAACAATCGCCGGGGCCGCGCTGGATGTCCTCTCCGTCGAGCCGCCACCGGCGGAAAATCCCCTTCTCCACGCCAGGAACTGCATCATCACTCCGCACAATGCCTGGGGAACACGCGCCGCGCGTTCACGCCTTCTCCAAATTGCCGTGGACAACGTGAAGTCGTTTCTCGCGGACAGTCCAAAGAATGTCGTCAACTGACGGTCACCACAAAAAAACATTTGCCCACGCTGGATTTTCATTTCAACTCAGGCATATTCGCGCCCGGTCATGCATTTAATTCGAGACATCTACGCTGCAAAAAAGAACGAGCGCAAACCCGTCATCTCACTGGAATTCTTTCCACCCAGGACCGACGATGGCGACAAGGCCCTGCTTGAAAAGCACCTTCCTGCGTTGATGAAAACCGGGCCTGACTTTTGTTCCGTGACCTACGGTGCCGGCGGAAGCACGCGCGACAAGACGCTGATGATCGTGGATCGCATCCAACGCGAGCACCACCTCACAGCACTCGCCCATCTCACCTGTGTGAACCACACACAAGAACAGGTCGGCGAACTGCTACAAAAAATAAAAAACATCGGCTGCAAAAACATTCTGGCACTGCGCGGCGATCCGCCCACGGGTGGAGAATTTACGCCGACACCCGGCGGGTTTGAGTTTTCATCGCAGCTTGTGAAATTCATCCGGGAGCAAAACGGTTTCAGCATCGGTTGCGCAGGGTTTCCTGAAGGTCATATCGCCTGCAAGGAAGGCAAACTCGTGGACTGGCGGCGGCTGAAGGACAAAATCAACGAGGGCGCAGACTTCGTCATTACTCAGATGTTTTTCGACAATACTGATTACTTCGAGTTCCGCGATCATCTCAACAAACTCGGCGTCAACGTCCCTCTCGTGCCCGGAATGATCTCGATCGTCAGTGCCACGCAGATCAAGAAATTCACCCAGTTGTGCGGCGCAAAGATTCCTCCCGCTCTCGGGGCAAAACTTGACGCCATCGGAGCGGACGATGCCGCAGCCGCCGAGTTCGGCATCGAATACTGCACCAGACAATGCGAAGAATTGCTGAAGGCAGGCGTACCCGGACTCCATTTCTACACGCTGAACAAAGCTGCCTCCACGGTGCGAGTATTGCAGAATCTCAAACTCGCCTGAGACGGAGCGCGGACAGCTTTGTCCGCGTGAACCCGAAACACAAACGCTGACCAGATGTCAGTACCTCCTGCCATGCGCGCTCCGGCTTCCGTCTCCCTCCGATTGCCGCTTTGCAACCGCCCATGCTTTCCCGCATACTGCCAATATGAAAATGTTGCTTCTGACATTGATGTTACTCGGGATTACCATCCCAACATTCGCGGTGGATCAGTCTGAACTGGATGAGCGTGTCCGCAAGTTGACCAACAAATTTGAAGCCATGCAGGACAAGCCGGACAAAAAAGTTCCGGCGGAAGACCTTCGCAAAGCACAAGGCGTCATCCTGCTCGAACGCACCAAGGCCGGATTCATCTTTGCATTTGAAGGCGGCGGCGGACTCGCCATGGTACGCGACCCGAAATCTCAAAAATGGAGTCCTCCTGCTTTCCTCAATGCAAATGAAGCGAGTCTTGGCTTCCAGGTTGGTGGCCAGCAATCGTTCATTGTCATCCTGCTTATGACCACCAACGCGACGCGGTTGCTGACGCAGGGCGACATCGAACTGGGTGGCGAGGCACGAGGCACGGCAGGCAACTCCTCCGCTGGCGCTGAAGGCAAGACCGGTTCTCAGCCCAGCATCAAAGTCTATGATGACCGACAGGGACTTTACGGCGGCGCAGCACTCAAAGGCGGTGCGTTGTCCGGCAATGACGATGCGAACAACACTTACTACAAGGAATACGCCCCGCTGGAGGAGATTTTGTTCAAGCGCAAATTCAAGCCATCTGAAGCCGCCGGAAAACTGATCGAAAAGATCGAGCAAAACGCGAAGTGATCGCCTCCTCCGGAACGCAGCCTGGAACATGAATGCCAAGGCGAGCCCACTCCTCACCGCATTGCCGGTGCTGGTCGGTGTTGTCGCTATTCCGCTGCTCATCGCGTGGTGGTTTTCTCCAAGCAATGAACAACTTCACCTCCGCGTCCCGGGAACAGATGCCGCACCCGGCGGCGAAGCAGGTGGAGGCAATCCAGTCCTTGCCGGCAAGGTGATTCAAGGTGATGGCAAGCCTGCCGAACTTCCTGGCGCCTGGCCGCAATTTCGCGGACCAAATCGCGACGCCATTGCAGCCAACCCGCCAAACATTTCCCGCGATTGGAAAACCTCCCCGCCACGCGAGGTATGGTCCCTTGACGTGGGCGAGGGGTATGCCGGCGTCGCGATCCGGGATGGTCGCGCTTATCTGCTGGACTACGAACGCGACGCGAAACAAAGCGCGCTGCGCTGCCTCTCCCTTGCCGGCGGCAGGGAAATCTGGCGTTACACATACCCGCTCACCATCAAGCGCAACCACGGCATGACGCGAACCATCCCCGTGGTCACCGACAAATTTGTCGTCGCGCTCGACTCCAAATGCAACGTGCTCTGCCTTGATGCCGCAAACGGGGAACTCAAGTGGAGCATCAGCCTCGTCCGCGAATTCGGAGCATCCGTTCCCGAATGGTACGCCGGCCAATGCCCGCTGGTGGATGGCGATAAAGTCATTCTAGCACCCGGCGGCAAGGACGCATTGCTGCTCGCCGTTGAACTCGCCACCGGCAAGCCGCTTTGGCGCACCCCTAATCCGCATGGATGGAAAATGACCCACTCGTCCATCATGCCGATGGAGTTCGCAGGTCGCCGTCTCTATCTGTATTGCGCCAACAAAGGCGTTGTGGGAGTGGACGCGAAAGATGGCTCGCAGTTGTTTGAAACCGTTGATTGGAAAATCAGCCTCGCCACAGTGCCCTCGCCTCTGCCTTTGCCCGATGGAAGAATATTTTTCACCGGTGGCTACAATGCGGGAAGCTTGATGTTGGAACTCCATGAAGAAACCGGACGAATCGTTCCAAAATCTCTCTTCAGACTGCCAGCGGAAGTCTTTGGCGCAACCCAGCACACACCGATCTTCAGAGACAACCACATTTACGGAACGCGTGCAGATGGTCGCTTCGTATGCCTTGGCCTCGACGGCAAAGTGGCTTGGGCAAGCGGCCCGGGCGAAAACTTCGGGCTGGGCTCGTTCATCCTGGCAGGTGACTTGATTCTCGCGATGAACGACTCGGGCAAGCTCAGCATCATGGAAGCGACACCCGCGCGATTCAATTTGCCTGGCCAGGCCCAAGTCCTGCAAGGCCGCGAATCGTGGGCTCCCATGGC
>JABFSR010000254.1 GCA_013140495.1 Verrucomicrobiota bacterium | reverse complement strand
CGCTCCCAGCGTTTGTCCTCCCACCAGCCGCCCTTCTCCCTCTGGCCTTGCGTCAGCAGGAGACTGCGACCTTGCGCCGCCACTCGTTTGACCTCGCGCTTGAGTTGTTCCCGCTGCCGGCTTTCGTTGCGTTTCTGCTCCTCCGCCGGCGTGGGCACGCGCACCGTGGCCAGCGCGTGGGAGTTTCCGGCCACGTAGCGATCCAACCGCATTGCCAGTTGCCTGGCGTCGCTCTTGTCGTGGTTGACTCCCTTGTGTTGCTCGTCCAGGCAGACGGGTTGCACCACCAGATTGCACACGCCCAACGCCACAAGACTGCGGTGCAGGCCGTATCCAAACGGCCCGGCTTCGTAGCAACTATGCACCGCCTCGGCCAAGGGGAGTTGGGTCTTGATCCAGCCCAGAAACTTCGCCGGGGTGAACCGTTGCGCCGGTTGCGGCGCGCTGTTCTCCAAGATTCGCACCACAACGATTGTGTCGGCGTGTACGTCCAGTCCCAGCTTGAGGGTTTTGAGTTTATCGCTCGCGACTTGCTCCGCGCGAACTTCAGAGTTATTCAGTTTGTGTAAGTTCATACGTTGGTGGGTGTAGCGCACCCGCGCTCGCCCACCAACTACTCATGTCATCTCCCAACCTCACCTGCTTCCAATCACCAGCCGAAATGGAGGTTCACGCTTGCGCTTGGTGGCAAGCAGGGGCAGGCTCGTCACATGACCACCTTTGCCGCAACAACTCTCCGCCATCCGCAGAGTGTGAGAAGCCATGTGGTCATCCGTTCCTTCAGGAAAAACTTTCCCGACGGTGGGTTCACACTGATCGAATTGCTGGTCGTGATCGCCATCATCGCCATTCTGGCCGCCATGCTTCTCCCCGCCCTGAGTCAATCGAAGGAGAAAGCCAAAACCATCCGCTGCAACAACAATCTCCGGCAGCACGCGCTGGGCTTTGCGATGTACGCTGACGACAATCGGGATTTCTATCCGGTGTACGAAGGCTGGGCCACACTCGGCGGAACCACCGGGAGAATGGATCTTGCCAGTGGCAAAGTGCCGGCCATTCGCCGCCCATTGAATGTGTATGTTCCGAATCCCGAGGCGTGGCATTGCACGTCGGACAAGGGCGACTCGCTTTGGCGGGACATGTTTTCTGCGGAGTATAGACAAGCCTACCCCAACGGGCAGGGCGGCAGTTGCTTTGACGCTTATGGCAACAGCTACCTGACCGTCTGGAGTGTCGAAACGCTACGCATCCAGCATGTCACCGGAAATTCTTCGGCCGCCAAGGGAACGCCCGAAGCAAAATCAATGAAGGCGGGTGAAATTGCCAGGAGCGCTTCCAACAAACTGATCTCTGGCGACTGGCCGTGGTGGGCCGATCGCGACAAGACCCATATCTTCAGCCAATGGCACAATTACAAAGGCCAGTACCGCTTCAACGTTCTGTTCGGTGACGGCCATACCGCTTTCTTCAGCTTTCCCCCCGAAACTTACGCGTGGAATTACACCGGACCCAAACCCGACCCGGGTTTCATCTGGTGGTAGTTTGACCGGACCCTCAAGATTTCGCTGACGGTGGAGGTTGCGGTTGCTCCTCGTCGTTTTCAATCCTGGCGAACGGGAGCGGCTTGGTAAAAAAGGACGTGCGCCACGCGCCGTAGAGTACGCCCGCCGCGAGCCAGCAGAGGCCGGCGATCTTCGCCTTCGGGCCCAGGTTGTACCAAAGATAGAAACAAACAATGAAACCCAGCAGCGGCAGGAGGAAATTACAGACAGTCTTGCGCGCGCCACGCAGGAAGTAGTGGACGAACGCGGACGCATTGACGCCCATGAACGCGATCAGCGCGCCGAAATTCAGCAGCTCGGCGCCGAGGGAATAGGTGAGGGTGAATGCGCCGATGAGCGTGACCACGCCGACGAGGATGATGTTGTTGCTGGGAATACGCGTGCGCGGATTGACGGCGGCGAAAAAGCGGCTTGGGATGGCGTTGTCGCGGCCCATCCCGTAAAGCAGTCGGCCCGCACCGAGATGCGCGCCCGAGCCAGAGCCGATGGTGGCCACGAGCAGCGCGAGATTCACGGTCATGAAAAGCCATTGCCCACCCGCCTTTCCGGCGACGTAACAAAACGCGGTGTCCGTGTCGGGAAACTTGGTCTCCGGCCAGACGAGTTGCGCGGTATAAACCTGCACGGAAGCCAGCACGCCGGTGATCAGGCAGACCAGCACCGTCGCCAGCAGGATGTTGCGGCGCGGATTGTGGACCTCTTCCGACAACGTCGAGATGCCATCAAAGCCGATGTAGGTCAGCACCGCCAGCGCCGCACCGCCAGAAACGACCGGGAACGAAAACGTCTTGGGATCATAGAACGGTTGCGTCCAACCAGCCAGGCCATCTGGTGGTTGCAGCCAGAGATAACGCACTGCCGCACCAAGGAAGAGCACGATGACCACGCCCAGGCCGGTCGCGATGATGCCGTTGGTGCGCGAACTCGCTTCGATGCCGCGCAAATTCATTCCGGTGAACAGGACCGCGAAGAACACGGCATAAGCCGCAAAAGGAATCTCCGGCACGAAATTCATCGCCGCCTTGCTGGCCCAGATGACACAAATGATCGGATTCATGACGTAGTCGAAGATCATGCCCCAGCCGACAAAGTAGCCGAGCGCGGGATGAATCTCGCGGCTGACGTAGGCATAAGCCGAACCGGAACTCGGATAGACATTGGCCATGCGTCCGTAGCTGATCGCGGTGAACAGCATGGCCACCATGCCGATCAGAATCACGGTGACGACGTGGCCCTGCGCCTTTTCCGCAGCTGCACCAAAGAGCGGCATCGGGGCAGTGGGCTGGATCAGAATGATCCCGTAGAGAACCAACGCGGGGAGCGTGAGCACGCGTCTCAAGCCCGGGTTCTTGTCGGTGAGTTGGGAGTTCATTTCATTTCGCCCGGCCAGACCGGCCGATGACGCGGAATCTCAGATCTGAAGTCGCCGAGACTTGACCAGTACAGCCGCTGGCCGAGGTCCACTTCCGCAACCGCAACCGTTCCCCATTCTTTCGCCTGCGCGAGCACGCGGCCTTCGCGGTCGTAGATGGCTGAGATCATCCAATTGAGTTCTGTTCCGCAGTAGGTGCTGCTCACCATGAAGACGTGGTTCTCGCACGCCCGCGCTGCCGCAAGCATTGGATTACAGCCGGCGACCGGAAACACGATCACCTCGGCGCCGCGAATGCCCAGTTGCCGAGCCGGCTCTGGAAAGAATCCATCATAGCAAATCATCATGCCAACCTTGCCGAAACGCGTGTCGAACACTGGATATTCGGTGCCAGGCGTGATGCCCGCTTCGATCTCAGTACGCGGCAAGGTAACTTTGCGATACTTGCCAATGAGCTTCCCGTCAGGCCCGATCAGCACCGCCGTGTTGTAGATGAGATGTTTTTCGCGTTCCACCAGACCGACGACGAGATGCAGCCCATGTTTGCGCGCCTGTTCACCAAAGTATTCGGTCGAAGGACCGGGAATCATTTCTGCCGCTTCCACGTAATTGAGACCGTTGCCTGTGGCTGTAATAGTTTCGGGCAGGACCAGCAGGTCTGCTTTTTGTCGCGCAGCATCCTTGATGAACCGTGCGAACTGGCGGCAACTATCCATCGCTGTCTTCCCACCGTTCGGAACATAATGAACCGTGGCAAGACGCACTTTGCGGGTGGCTGGCGGGGCGGTTTCGATGAGCGAAATCTCGCTCCACTCCACCCGAGCGCGGGCGGCCCATCTGAGATGCAACTCCACAATCGCCTGGGTGGCCTTTGCCGGAGCTTGATAGGAATCGGACAACTCAGTCCAGCCGTTGCCATCTGTGGCCCGATCTGACGGATATTCCGGTTCGGCAACCGGTGGCTCGCCTGGCGCAAAACTCTTCGCCCCGGGAGCGTCGTGTCGCACAGGGTTTCCGCGAGCGTCACGCCAATGGATTCGCACCAACGCGCTGCGTCGCGGCGAAGCCACGTTTTCAAGACGGCGAAAGGCGCGGAACTGATACCACTGACCACCCTTGATCGGAAACGTTTTCGCCCAATGTCCATCCAGTCCTTCCCGGTCGTCTGCACGAATCACTAGGCTTCCACGTTTGTCGCGCCCACCATCAGCCTTGAACTCAAAAGACGGACGGATTTCCTCGCGTTGTGCGACGTCTTTCCAGCCATTCGAATCCAGCAGCGGTTGAGGAGCGTCGGCAGCCTGCACATTCAAGCTGGTGACTCCCATCACTGCGGCGAGGAGAAATCTGTTAAGCCATTTCATGTTGATCCTTCAATCATCAAGAACCGTCGGTTCATCTGGCAACGCTCAAAGCCGGAAACGGGTATCGCCACAATTCGGCTTTCGAGCCGAAGTACACCGCGTTGTCCACGATTGCAAAGCCGCAATTGACCGGCACGGGCGCAGTCGCAGTATGAACAAGCTCGCTCTTTGCCATATCAAAGACATAAACGCCCTTGGTCGTCAGGCCAACCAACATGCCGTCGCGGTTCTGACCCAACGAAATCTCCACCTGCGAGCCCGGCAGGGGAATGGTTTTCACAACCTTCATGGTTCGTGGATCGAATTCGAGCAATTTGGGGCCGACAGCCGTGAACACTTTTCCATTCGCTGCAAACGTTGCGGCATACTTCGTCGCTTCGGGAACAATCGCCGACTCAAAGACTTTATGCTTTGTCTTCGGATCGAACGCAAAAAACCTGGCTTCCTTTTCAGTTGGCCGTGTGCCGCCACCACCCACGGTCGCGCTGCCGCCGAATATCAAACCGCTGTTTGTCTCCCATGCAAGGGACACGATGCTCTGGTTCGTCACGATGTGCCGGTAGTTTTCAATCGTCTTGTTTTGCAGCGGATCCCAGACACCGAGCGCACCACCGAGCTGACCGTAAGGTGGTTCGCTGCCAATGTAGATCAAGCCCCCAGGCCCGCGAATCATCGCGCGCGGACGCAGATGACCGTCTCCCACACCACCGAAAGAAACCGGATTGCAATCCGCTGCGGTGCCGAACTTCCAAATCGGCTTGGCTGGATCGTAGAGATTCATCACCGAACCGCCGTAATAGCAAAGATACAGCTTCTGACGGTCTTCGATCATCGAATAAACTTCTCCGCCCGGCATCGCTCCCAAATCTTCGCTGCTGCTGGAGCGTGGGTCATAACGGAAAACCTCCAACGGCATCACCGTGCTTCCATACACACAGTTTGACGGACCGACACCAACCACGAAGATATGATCACCGTTGCCGGCATACTTGAAGGTGTGTTCGACGCTTTTACCAGTGGCTGGGTTGAATACGGTGAACCCTCCGCGCTCAAAGCTGCTGATCTCCCGACCGTCCCGCAGCTTTAACTTGGGACGATCAGGTGCAGTCGCCACCCGCGTGAGCGTTTCATCGTCAAGGCGCATTACATTGGTTCCAAACTCCGCATAAACATTTCCGTCAATTCGGCGGGACACTCCGACAAAGCCACCTGTGTTGCTCCACCCACCGGCTGCGCGTATTTCAGGCGTCAACAGACTGTGGGATTGTTTTGTCGCAGGATCAAATACAACGAGATCGCCCTTCTCGGGACCGATACCGACATACACCTTGCCGGTGGGCCCGACAGCCAGCGTGCGCGAATACATTTCTGTCGCGTGCAATCGGCCCAGGTCTTCCATCGCGCCGGTCTTTGGATCGAAACTGACGAGTTTCGCCTGCGGATAGGTGCAGGCGTAGATTTTACCATCCTTGCCGATGTCGTATTGCCAGAGATAATCCTCCGTTGCTGATGGCTTGCCGACGACCTCAATGCCTTTGTCCGGTTGCCTCGGATCAAATCGCAGGATCAACGCGCCGTCCCAGGTGCCGAGGTAGATGTTCCCATCCGGCCCGGCGATCAGCGCCCACGCGCCCGGTCCTTGAGGTGCGTTGAACTGCTTCGCCTCACCGGTGTCAGGGTCAACTTGAACGAGAAACAACTTGCCGCTGATTTGATTGAAATTGAAATAGAGTGCTTCACCCCCGCGCCCGTTCGACCCGACGATGCAGCCCATCAAACCGCCTTTGCGCACCGGAATACCCAGAGACTCAAATTTACCTGGTCCGGATTGTTCAGCGCCGAAGATGGAGCGGAAACAAAAGAGAAGCAGCGCGCAAAGGTTGATGGCTTTCATGAGCGTGATCATCATGTCCAGCTTGCCAATGGTGGGCAAGCGTGTTTGAGCTGGTTGCCGTTGACGGAATGAATCTGGCTAACGATTCAGCCAAAACACAAGCCAACCGATCCACCCACGGCAGAGCAGGTGGTTGTGAGTAGAATGCCCTCTCACGGCTACAGATTCGGAGAGAAGATGGATTGCATGTTCGCCGCAGAAACTTCACCTTTCCTGCGCTAATGAGAAGTTGGCCGACAAACCTCGGCGAGCCTGGCGAAAAATCGTTTGTGATCGAAGTCGTCGCGGAAGATCGGCTCACATCGATCGCTGCGGTTCATAACATGGTGGATCGCGCCAAGATTTTCGTTGCGTCGATACGCAACGCGCGAGGCATGACCCGTTCATGCTTCCACTCGAAATCTGTGTCAATACTCCGGACTGACCCGTTTCTGACCCGTTTCCGAAGCTGAACTAGATACGTTGGGTAATTATCCTCGAACTAAGGTTTTTCGGCCAGGTACATTGGGAGGGGGAAGCCCACCTGGCATACACCGTCCATAATTATGAATGCATCTCAATTTCAAAGCGATTGCCGAAATGCCTTTAGATTTCTGGAAGATCATTACAAATGTTCCATCGTACAGCCGCCACCAGACGAGCGGTTACCTGAGTGGCTAAGAGGCTTGGAACTTCATTATCAGAATACAACAACTGAAATAATTATTCATTTTGAACCCCTTGACGCAGTACCTGTGATTCATATTCGAAGACGTGGTGCTGATCGCAATTCACACTCGCTGGGTGTTCTTTTGCTTGTGAAGGATCCTGGGTTGCATTCGTTAACGTCTAAAAAAGCAGGTCATCCACTTCGTGACCCCACTGTAATGCTGGAACTGTATGCACATGCTCTTAGAACAGCAGGCGACGATGTGCTCCGAGGCGATTTTACAATATTCCCAAAGCTAGATGAAATGCGAATGGCCTTAAATCAGAAACGACTTCAAGGCGGGTGATAAGTATATTACCGTAAGCGACACGCCTAGGACCTATTGACAGGGGTAAGATGGGTGGTTCGTAAAGGTCCTAGGCGTGTCGCTTACTCTCTAGCCTCTACAGCGTGGATCACATTTTCAACAGAGGCTGCTTCCTCTGCTGTTACCGTGAAGGGGTCAGTCCGGAGTATTTACACAAGATGGGGTTCATGTTCGTTATTGGTTCGGTTTTACCTTTCGCGTTCTGCAGCCGGTTGGCTACGTGTGTACACGTGCCCATGTTCAACTCCGCCGCAATCCATTTCAACGTCACCGCTGTTTCGTCTCCCAAGCGTTTTGCCATTTGAATCTTTCGCGCATCGCCCTTGGCCCGTCGCGCCAACTCTGCTCCCGTTCAGCCCAGCTTGTCCAGTTCTTCGTTCAGGATGCGCCGCGCCTTTTCCTCCGTCGTTTCGTGCCGGGTTTCTGCGTGGTGATTCTCCGCGGCGCGTGTGTGGAGGAGATTGCCAGATTCATTTGTTCCAGACTTACGCAGATCAATTCCTGGCCGTGTCCATGTAACGGTTGCGCGCAAGCGGCGGATTGCGTATTTCTCCAACCCGTGCAGCAATCCGCCTCAACATCAACTCGTGAATCCTCAGCCGCACTGCCCGAATCCATTCAGAACGAATCGGAGTTGGAGGAGGTTTTAACGCGGCCAAGTTCAGCGCTGATTGAGTTCATCAAAACTGTTTCGAGTCCGTTGCTCGTTCTCGGCGCCGGCGGCAAGATGGGGCCGACGCTGGCCGTGCTGGCACGCCGGGCCGCGGATGCCGCCGGACACCCGCTCGAAATCGTAGCTGCCAGCCGCTTCAGCAATGACGCATCCCGCCAATGGCTGGAAGCGCGCGGAGTGAAGACCGTGAGTTGCGATCTGCTGGACTCTGACGCCGTCGCTCGTCTGCCGGATGCGAACAACATCATCTATCTGGTCGGTCTTAAATTCGGCACAGCCCAGAATCCGGCAGCCACCTGGGCTATTAACACGATCGTGCCGGCCCGCGTATGCGAACGTTTTCCAAACAGCCGCATCGTCGCGCTCTCCACCGGAAACGTATATCCGCAGAGTGACGTGAGCCGTGGCGGTTCGGTGGAAAGCGATTCGCTCACGCCATTGGGTGAGTACGCGAACGCAGCCGTCGGTCGCGAGCGGATTTTCGAGTTTTACTCCAGCCGCCAGAACACGCCCATCGCGCTGCTCCGGTTGTTTTACGCGGTTGAGTTGCGCTATGGCGTGCTTGTGGACATCGCACGCAAAGTTCACTCGGGCCAGCCCGTCTCTCTGGCCAACGGTTATTTCAACTGCATCTGGCAGCGCGACGCCAACGAACTGATTTTACGATCTCTGCTACTGACGACTGCGCCGGCCAGTGTTTACAACCTGTGCCGACCGGAAATGTTTTCCGTCCGGGACATTGCGACCGAGTTCGGAAAGTTGCTTGATCGCGCGCCGTCCTTTTCCGGCAGCGAGACTCAGACTGCCTTGCTCGGGAATCCGGCGAAACTTTGTGACTCCATTCCTTCGACTTCAACAATCATGGAAACGATTCTTCGATGGACCGCCGACTGGGTGAAACGCGGCGGTCACGACCTGGGCCGCCCGACACATTTTGAGGTGCGCGATGGCAAGTATTGAATCAGTGCGAACGCGTCTTGGGCAAGGGTTGGCGATTCCGGCCTGCCCGCTGGCACTGAACTCCCAGCGTCGTTTTGACGAGCGGCGTCAACGGGCGTTGATGCGTTACTACCTCGCTTCCGGCGTTGGCGGTGTAGCTGTTGGTGTGCATACCACACAATTTGCCATCCGCGATCCGAAGGTAGGCTTGTTCAAGCCCGTGCTGGAACTGGCGGCGGAGGAACTGCGACGCAACCGAAGTGGAGATTCCAAGGTGATTGGAGTTGCTGGTATTTGCGGCCCAACCAAGCAAGCGGTCGCAGAGGCCCCAATTGCCCGGCAACTGGGCTATCACGCCGGATTGCTCAGTCTGGGCGCATTGAGGATGGCGAGTGAGGCTGAACTCATCGCACATTGTCAGGCAGTGGCGGATATCATTCCGCTGTTTGGTTTTTATCTGCAACCCGCCGTGGGCGGTCGCGTGCTTTCGTTTTCATTCTGGCGACGCTTTGCTGAAATCCAAAACGTCGTCGCCATCAAGATTGCGCCGTTCAACCGCTATCAGAGCCTCGACGTTGTGCGCGCCATCGCGGAGGCCGGTCGCGACGACATCGCACTCTACACGGGGAACGACGACAACATCGTCATGGACCTGCTCACTCCGTTTCGTTTCCGAGTCGGCAACCGAACTGTCGAGCGCCGGATCGTTGGTGGTTTGCTCGGACACTGGTCGGTTTGGACGAAACGCGCCGTCGAGCTGCACGCCGAGTGTCGCCGGCTGGCAGTCAGCGGTGAATCAATACCGATCGAGTTGTTAAGGCGCGCGACAGAGATCACGGATTGCAACGCAGCTTTCTTTGATGCAGCGAACAACTTTGCCGGTTGCATTCCTGGCCTCCACGAGATTCTGCGTCGTCAGGGTTTGCTCGAAGGCATCTGGTGTCTGGAAGCTGCCGAAACACTTGGTCACGGCCAGCGCGAGGAAATTGACCGAGTGTGCCGCGCTTACCCGCACTTGAGCGATGACGAGTTTGTGGCCCAACACCGCGACGAGTGGTTAAGGTAAATTGCTATTGATAGGTGAGCACCACGTTTGCTCCTACGATTTGGACAGTGACAATTCGCGTCTGCACCGAAGAACGGAGCCGGTAGAAACGTGTGATTGCACTCTTGGGGATGGTGATGGATTTCGCGCCGAGATTAACCACGGCAGAGGCATCGTCTGCGAAAATTCCATTAAGCGAGCCAGCCGATTGAAGGAATACCGGCGCGTTGGTGCTCGTGGCTGTGAACGTGAAGTAATTGTAGTTGCCCACCGTTCCATTTGCGCCGGTGCTGTCCAACGCCAACCTTACCAGATGCTGACCGGCACTGACAGCGACGCTGGTTTTCGTCAAGGTCGTGTAGTTTTGCCAGCCGCCGGTGTCGGGCACGGTCATTGAGCCGGTCTTGTTTTGTCCGTCAATCTCGACGTGAAAAGTTCCGGCACTGCCACTCGATGCAACGCGCAGGCCGAGGGAGTAAGTCCCGTCCACAATTGCGTTGACGGTGTATTCCAACCATTCGCCAGCGCCCGTCCAACCCACGTTGTAACCGCCGCCTGCGTCCCCGGTGGTTTCTACGTCCACGCTGGTGTCGCGATACTGGCCACCGTTGTTGGCCGTGTCGGTGTCGTGAAACGCGAGACCTTCGCCACCTCCATCAAAGTTTTCCGCCTGCACGATGCCGGGAATAGTTTGTGGCAAACCAAAGAATGGTGTTTGCCCGTTGATGACCGAAATGTTGACCGGACTCGATAATGCGTTGTTTCCAATGTTGTCAGTCGCACGGGCTGTGAGGCTATAATAACCGACCGGCACATTGGTCCATAAAACACTGAACGGACTGGATGTATCCGTGCCGATAGGATTGCCATTGGCGAAGAACTCAACAGTGCTCACAGTTCCATCGCTGTCGGTGGCAATGGCGTTGATGGTAATCGCGGCGGTGGCTGAGAACGCGGCATTGTTGCCGGGATTTGTGATCGTGACAGAAGGCGGGTTGTTGCTCGCAAGCAGGGTCAGCCGGTAATAGTTGAGATTGCCGACGAGGCCGCTGCCGCCGTTGCTGTCAAGGGCCACGCGCATTACCTGCTGCCCCGCATTGATGGCGACATTGCTGGAAACCAAAGTCTGCCAGTTCTGCCAGCCGCCGGTATCGGGAACGTCAAACGGGCCTGTTTTGTCCACTCCGTCGAACTCGACATGAAAGAGCCCACCATCGCCTGCGGAGGCAAATCGCGCTTCAAATTTGTAGCGTCCCGATGTGTTGGCATTCACTGTGTATTCCATCCACTCACCGGCTTCCACCCAGCCGACATTGAAGCCACCACCGACATCGGCAGTGCTTTGAATGTCCACTCCGTCACTCAGCCGGTATTCGATCCCATTGTTTGATGCATCGTTGTCGTGATACGCAATGCCTTCGCCACCGTTATCGAAGTCTTCTGCCTGGATCGTGCCCGGAATCGTCCGAGGTGTTCCTCCGAAAGGCGTTTGATTCAGTGAGACACCGTCGCCCTGAAATTCGAGCCAGTTCAAAACGAACAAGCCAGTGTCGCCCGGATTGCGAAGGAACACGAAATAGAGATCGTGCGTTCCACCCGGATTGCTGATCGCTGCTGTCACGTCGGAGTATGCGCCGCCAGTGACAGGAATGTTTACGAGACTTACAAGCGGTCCAGTCGGCGAATCAATGTGAACTTCAATCCGTCCACCCGATCCGCCAGCAGTCACACGATAAGTCACCGCGTTGATGTTTGTCAGGTTCATTGGCGAAAACGTGATGTAATCGCCGTGATCAATGCCAGCTATGTCCAGGCCGCCGCCGTTGGGATCAGCAGTCGGTTGGGTGAAGACACCGGTATTGGTGGTAAAGAATTCGGCCTGCATGTGTTTTGGGTGTAGAACATACGTCGCGCGTCCGGTGAGTGGAGACACATTGGGAGCACCGTTGTCCGTGTAGCTTCCGGCAAGAACCAGGAACAAATTCTCGGCATCGGAGTCAGTGTTGACCGGGGCGACGATCTGACCGGCGCAGCCGGTGAACTGGCCTTGCGAGTGGGCGTGATCGTTGTGTCCCAGTGACGGTTCAAGAGTTACACCGGCACACGCGATTGTCCCGTTGGTTGTGCTTCCGTCTTCGACATCGGAAACTGTCAACTGATAATTGATCGCTTCACCCCAATCGAAGAACGCGCCGTTGCCCGGCTGGCGAATGGTCACCACGGGTTTGTTGTTGCCGGCTGAAATCGCAACGTTGGCCACCGTCTGGCCGCCCTGGGAATCCGTGACGATGAGTTGCGCGTTGTAGTTTCCCGCCTGCGTGTAGATGAAGCTCGGATTGGGAGCGGTCGAATTCGTCGTGCCGTTTCCAAGAAAACTCCAGGCCAGGGTGATCACATCGTTGGTATCTTGATCGCGAGAACCGGCGCTGGAGAACTGCACGGTCAACGGAGCCGAGCCGTTGTCTGGCGTTGCCGAGGCAACTGCCACGGGCGCATGATTGCCGCCCACGTAATCAATCCGTATGATTTTGGCATCGGCATTCCCGCCACCGAAACCGCTGCCCCACTCGATCATGTAAATCGCGCCATCGGGGCCGATCTCCATGTCCATGGGACGGGAAAACGTGAAGCTCGGGAGAAACGGATTGATCTTCAATACGTCACCGTTGTCGTCGAGTTTCACCTCTTTGATAAAATTTCGCGACCACTCGTAGATGAAAACGGTGTTGTCGTAGTAGCGCGGCAGCTTGCGTGAGGAGACGAGGTTGGTTTGGTAATGATAAACCGGGCCGCCCATTGCAGTGCGCCCCCCTCCGCCGTTGACTTCTGGAAACTCGGTTGACGCAGTGTATGGGTACCAAATCCATGCGGACCGCGCTGGGGGCAAATTGTTCGGGCCGGTGTTGTTCGGGGAATTGTTTACGGGCGCATTCGGATTGAATGCGGCACCGGAAACGCCCGTGGCAAAGTTGTAATCAATGTATGGCTTGTTGTTGCCGACAAAATAAGGCCAGCCGTAATTTCCCGCCGTGCGCGCCTGATTCCACTCGTCTTGTCCAGCAGGTCCCCGCAACGCATCATCTGCGTTTGCATCGGGACCGACCTCTCCCCAATACAACCAGCCGGTCGCCGCATCCACCGAGATGCGAAATGGATTGCGGTTTCCCATGACGTAGATTTCCGGTTTGCCTGCCGAACCGTTCGCGGGGAAAAGATTGCCGGTCGGAATGGTGCAGGTGCCGTTGGTTTCCGGATGAATGCGCAAAATTTTTCCTCGCAGATCACCGGCGTTGCCAGAAGACTTCTGCGCGTCCCACGCAGAACGACCGGGCCGTTCGTCAATAGGATCGTAACCACTGGACTCAAAGGGATTGGTGTTGTCGCCGACTGAAATAAATAAATTACCGCCCGGCCCAAACGTCAGCGAGCCGGCAGAATGACAGCATTGGTCGCGTTGGGTGGGAATGATCAGCAACACCTGTTCGGAACCCAGGTCGAGCGTGTCTCCGATCATGGTGAAACGCGAGACATGCTGTTTCGGTGTTGCTCCGACCGGCGAATAGAAGAGATAGAGCCAGTTATTCGTGGCGAAGCCGGGATCGAGCGTCAATCCAAGCAATCCATCCTCCAGTTG
>JABFSR010000230.1 GCA_013140495.1 Verrucomicrobiota bacterium | reverse complement strand
AGCTTGTTTGGCGGCATTGCGCTGACGAATGCGGGATTGGGAGCCGCTCATGGATTTGCCGCACCAATCGGGGGCATGTTCCCCGCGCCGCACGGAGCGGTGTGTGCGGCGCTGCTACCGCACGTCATGGCTGCGAACATCCGTGCCTTGCGGGAGCGCGCACCCGACGGGAACGCACTGCGACGTTATGGAGAAATCGGGCAGTTGCTGACCGGAAAAACTACCGCCACGCCAGACGAAGGGGTCAAATGGGTTGGCGAACTGGTCGCGGAACTTGGCATTCCGAGACTCAGTAGTTATGGCATCGAAAAGACGCACGTCGGTGAGTTGACCGAAAAGGCGTCGAGCGCGAGCAGCATGAAGGGGAATCCCATTGTGCTTACGGCTGAAGAGTTGGTGGATGTGCTGGACGCAGCCATTTGATGTGGCGGAGCAGTCTCCCGACCGAAGTTCATTTTTCAGAAAAAGCCACGAACTTTCCGTTCCGCGTGGTGGCCTCATGGGACAGGAAAACGTTCCGGTTCGCTTCGTTCTAAGGCTCACAGACGACTCCGTTGGTCGCCTCGTGTTATTTCGTGCCGATGCAATACAAAATCTCCTGTCGCTCGGCTCCGTTCTTCGCCACGCGCAGGTAAATGCGGCTGTCGCAGATGACAGGCGAAGCAAAGGCTTCGTCGCCCAATTGATTCGAAGCCAGGAGTTGGAACGCCTTCGCAGTGGCGACAAAGACAAAGGTCTTCCCCGCCACGTTCGAGGCATAGATACGGTCGCCGACCATCACGGGCGAGGCGTAGAAATCGCCGCCGAGCCTTTCTTTCCACAGTTCCTCGCCGGTGTCGGATTTCCAGCAAACCGCCATGCCGGCGTCCAGCACGGCAAACAAGTGACCGTCCTTGGGAATCATGGACGGCACATAGAGACGGGTGTTGTTCTGCCAGGCCACTTTGCCCGAGCCATCAGCCAGGATGGCCACGGCGTGGTTCTTCGGATAGCCACCGCTCATAAACACCCGCTCGCCATCCGTCACCATCGTCACCACGCATTCCTCCGTCGAGCCATCCACTTCCCAGAGTTTCTTGCCGGTCAGCGGATCAAAACTCGAGATGAGGTTGCAACCGCCCAGCACCAATTGATCACGTCCATTGGCGCGAACGACTGCTGGCGAGGTGTAGTTGGCAATCTTCGGTCGCAAAACGCTCCACACGATCTTTCCCGTAAGGCGATCCAGTCCGGCCAGCGTGCCGCCGCCCCGATGATCGGCCGATACCAAGACCAACGATCCATGCAATACCGGTGATGAGCCGAAGCCCTGATGCGTGACGTAGTCGCAGACCTTCTGTTGCCAGAGTTGCTTGCCATTCAGATCCAGCGCCGTGGTGTAAATCGCGCCGCCATTGAGGAAGTTGATGAAGATTCGCTCCCCGTCGCAGGCCACGGTGGACGACGCTTGTGTGGTGTTGCGATGCCCGTGGGTGATCAAATTACCCTGGTGGACTTCCGCCGACCAAATCGCCTTGCCGGTCAGCCGGTCCAGGCAGAGCACGGACTGAGTCTGTTTGAGTTCGTCGGCGGTGGCCAGGTAGATGCGATCCGCCACCACGGTTGGTGTTCCGTGACCACGACCGGGAATCGGCACGTGCCAGAGGATGTTCTGCTTGTCGTTCCACTCGACCGGAGGATTTTGACCTTGAGCCGCGATGCCGTTTTGTGACGGACCACGCCACACAGGCCAATCCTTTCCCGGATTGATGGCAGAACGGGTGACGTTGACGGAGAGCAAGATGGCGCTCGCGGTGACAATGTGGACTCCCAAATGACGCTTGTTTCTCATGGAATTCGGACGACAGCTTCGCTGATGCGACTGGTTCAGGCAAGCAAGGAGGACCGGCCTGACACTTGGTGCGGCATCTTCCTGTTTCCGCTCGACGAGGGCGCTATGCAGGTGACTCGTCCTTGGGATTCTTCAAAGCACCATAGACTTTGTGCAGCAAATGCTCCACGGCCAGCTTCCGGAATTCTGCATCACTCATGAGCTTTCCAAAAATCTCCTCGTTGCCTTCCATTCGGTCAATGACGAGGCCCTCGAACGCCTTCTCGAACACGTAACGGAAGTCTTCCTTTGAATTCGTCGCCGCCGCTTTCTTGAGTACGTCATCCTCAGTCGCCTCTTCCTGAATCTGATCAAAGAAGAGCTGGTCGGCCTGGGTGAAGTTCGTGCCGAAGCGCTCGTTTAGAATGTCGATGAGTTCCGAGAGTTTGATCTTCTGATCCTCCTGCCCGGTGCCCACATCACTTGGGCCTTTCAAAGGATGCCCGTCGCCCGTGCTCAGGTCGATCCGTCCTTCGCTGATCTTTTGCAGGCGGTAGTATTGCAGTTCGATCTCGTCTTCCAGATGATAGCCGGGACCGGTGTCACGCTTTGGCAACTTGGTAAGAAGGAAGCGTAAGTAAGTGTAGAGCTGCTCCAGATCGGAATCCTGATACGGAATCACCTGCGATAGGAATCCATACATGTTGCGAAAGTTCACCAGCAGCGTCTTCACTTCCTCTCGTTCATCCTCGGGACGTTCTTTGAATCGCTCCACCGCTTGATCCAAGACGCCGTTCATCTGTGCGTGGTCATGCACTGTCTCCTTGCGACGTGGTTTGAAATAGACCGCGCAGAACGCTTTGATCTCTTCCTCGAAGATCAAACTAGTCTCTTCGATCTGGTGTTGCAGCCGGTAGAGATGCTGCGCGTCGGTCAGCGGTTCGGTAGGCGTGTCTTCGTAATACGGTTTGAAGGCTTTGAAGATTTCCTCCGGCGTGTTGCGGAAATCCAAGATGAAGGTGTCCTCCTTGCCGACGCAAGTGCGATTCAGCCGCGACAGTGTCTGTACCGCGTGCAGGCCGGTGAGCTTCTTGTCCACGTACATCGTGTGCAGCAGCGGTTGATCGAATCCGGTCTGATACTTCTCCGCCACCAACAGCACCTGGTATTCATGGCTGTCAAATCTCTCCGGCAGCTCGCTTTCCTTGATGCCACCGTTCATCCCAACTTCCGTCCAAGTCTTCCCTGGCGCATTCGGGTCCACCACGATTCCGGAGAACGCGACCAGTGTCCGCACATCGGTGTAACCCTTCTCCGCAATGTATTCGTCAAACGACGTTTTGTAGCGCACGGCATGCAGCCTCGACTCCGTCACGACCATCGCTTTGGCCCGGCCGCCGATCTTGTGTTTCACATGCGTGCGAAAATGCTCAACCATCACCTCAGTCCTCGTGCGCAGATTGACCGGATGAAACGTCAGCGTCCGCGCCAAAGCACGGGCCGCTTTCTTTCGCTCCACATGCGGATCGTCTTCACTCACCTGCACGATGCGGAAATACGTCTCGTAGGTGATATAGTTTTTGAGGACGTCGAGAATGAACTTCTCCTCGATTGCCTGCCGCATCGTGTAGAGGTGGAACGGGGATTCGCCTGATGGTCCGGGTTCATCAAACACTTTCTTTGTCTTGTATTTCGGCGTCGCGGTGAAGGCGAAGAAACTCAGGTTCGGCTGTTTGCCCCGCCGCATCATCTCCCGTACGACTTTGGCAAGCTGGTCGGCATCATCGTCCTCATCGAGCTTATGCTCGGCGGCATAGGCCGCGGCTGCTTCCTGGAGCTGGTCGGCGTTCAGCACGCCTTTGAGTTCCATTGCGCTTTCACCGGACTGCGAGCTGTGCGCCTCATCCACGATCACGGCAAACTGTTTGTCCTTCGTGGAAATGGCGATGCCGGGGTGATCCTCTTCGTGCAATTTCTCCAACGTCTCCGAGATGAAGGGAAACTTTTGCAGCGTGGTGATGACAATCGGCGTCCCGTTCGCCAGCGCCTGCACGAGCTGCCGGGTGTCCTCGTCAATCTTCTGCACCACGCCCTGTTTGTGGTCGAACTGGTAGATGGTGTTCTGGAGCTGCTGATCCAATATCCGGCGGTCCGTCACCACAATGACCGAATCAAAAATCTTCTTGTCCGCGGAGTCATGCAGGCTGGAAAGATGATGCGCCAGCCAGGCGATGGAGTTGGATTTGCCCGAGCCCGCCGAGTTCTGGACGAGATAGTTCCGTCCCGGGCCATGCGCCTTGGCGTGACGGACCAGACCGCGCACGCAATCGAGTTGGTGATACCGGGGGAAGATCATCGTCTCCGTGGTAATCTTCCGGATGCCCTCGTCCGTCAGAATGCGCTTTTCCTTCACTTGGAGATGCATGAAACGCCCGAGGATATCGAGCAGGCTGTCCCGCTGCCAGACCTCCCGCCAGAGATAGGCCGTGCGATAGCCGCCATCGGCCGCCGGAGGATTCCCGGCGTGCCCTTGATTGCCGAGGTTGAAGGGCAGGAAGTGCGTCTTGTCCCCGCTCAATCGCGTGGTCATGAGCACCTGATCCTGATCCACGGCGAAATGGACCAGCGTGCGCTTGGTGAAATCAAAGAGCAGTTCCCGATGATCCCGGTCTTTCTTGTATTGCCGCTTGGCGTCTTCCACCGTCTGGCCGGAAAGAGGGTTCTTGAGTTCCGCCGTAGCGATGGGCAGCCCGTTGAGGAAGAGGACCAGATCGAGCGACTTGGAATGCTCCGTGCCGTAGTAAAGCTGCCGCGTCACGCTCAACACATTCTTCCCGTAGAGCACCAGCGTGTCCGGGTTCATCCGGTTGTTGGGGGCAAAGACGGCCACGAGCAGCTTTTTGCCGTAGCATTTGAAACCCTGCCGCAGCACTTTCAAAATTCCTTTCGTCTCCAGTTCCTTGACCAGATGATCCAGCACCACCTTGGCCGTCTCCGCTTTGTGGATGGCTTCAAGGCTCTGCCACATTTTCTCCTGAGTGGCTTGGATGAAACCCAGCACCAGCACCGGATCGAGCGCCCGCGCCTTGTCGTAACGATCCTTTGCCTCGCCCTCGCGGTAATCCACAAACACATAACCGCCCCGCGCGGTCAGGTGGTCAATGATCGCGTCTTCAAGCCGGGCTTCAGTGTGCTTTTTCATGGCTGGGCTGGCGCGGGCACTTTGACGTTGCGCACATCAATCTTGCCTGTGGTCGCGGCGGTGATGAGGGCGGTGCGGTATTCGGTGAGGCGTGTGATGGCAGATTCCACTTTCTCTTGCATCCGATCAACCCGCTGCGTCGCCGTCGCGAGGTATACAGCGATAGTCTCTTGTTCGGCAATTGAGGGGACTGGAATCGACATCTCGGCAATTTGCTCGCAGGTAATCGCGCCTTTGGTGCTGCCCCCGCCATCGCTTTCACTTCGTAGATACTGATAAGCCATATCAAAGACCCGCCGGACGAAACCCACCACCGCTTCGGAAGGATCTGGCTTTAAGTATGCGAGGTGCTGGTTGATGGTCGCTTCAAAGAGGAGCGTGGTTGCCATGCCCCGCGTTTTTCCTTCGCCCGTGATTCCAATCAAGACAGCGGGTGGCTGCACTATCGGCAAATGACACTCGGCCAGCGCTTCTGTCGTGACAAACTGGTCTGCCGTCGTAACTGCCTCTTGGTTCACTACGGAGCTATTCAGCCACGGATAATCGCCGCCATCCCAATACAAGGGATTCTCTCTGCTTGGTGTCGAACCGTTGCCGACGCGCCCAATGAACTTGATTCGCTTCACGTCCCAATGCTGCGGCACATGGCCGAGCCAGGGGATGCCGGAGTCGCGCATGGGGACGGCGGGGTTGAGGCCCTGGGTGACGGCTTGGGTGATGACCGTGATGCGCTTCTCCTTGAGCTTCTCCAGCAGCTCCTGCTTTCGGGCAATCAACGCATCAATCTGCCCCGTCTTCCAGTCCAGAAATGCGGCGATTTGCTGTTGCTCGGCGAGGGGTGGCAGCAAAATAGGCAGCCCACCGATGAACTCCCAGTTCGCCCGTGGCATCTTGGCTCCATAGGTCGATCCCGACACAGCATTGATGAATTTGTCTGACAGCAGCAGATGCTTGAGAAAGGAAGGAAGCAAAGCAGGCTCGCTCACCAACACGAGGGCTTCCGTTGTCGCCATGCCTTCCTGATCGGCGAGATAGGCCTTGGCGAGATAAGGACGCAGTTTCCCAAACAGGACATCATCCTCCACGAACCGGGTAGCAATGCCCTCGCTGGAAGCAGACTCATCCTCGACCCGCTTGCCCGTCCAAGACTCAATGTGCTCCAATCCCATGTAGTCGAGGTGCGAGTCCTCGGCCTCGATCTTTTCATTGCGCAGCGAGACGGCGAATTTCAGTCGCCGTGCCTCCCATCCTGACGGTACGCTGCCCACATCGGGCCAGCGCGTGGCGATGTGCTTGGGATAAGCCGGATAGCTCACTTGGCACCCCCTTTGCGCTTGGACTTCGCCGGCTTGGGCTTCATGGGCAATTTCTTCACCTCGGCCTCGAGCAGCCCGAGCAAGTCCGCTTCTCCCTGTGCTTCCAGCGCGGCCCGGCGGCGGGCGGCAAAGCGTTCATATTCCTGTTCAGCCAAAGCGTGCGCCTTGTCGCGGCTCACCTTCCCGGCATCGGGCAGGATTTCGCGTTCGTTCAGGTTCAGAAAGTCATGGAGCCGCGTCACCCAGTTCTGGAGGAAGATTTGCTTCTTACGCCGGGCCTGATCCTCGGCAAAGTCCAGAAACATCACGACGAGCCGGTTCAGTTCCTCGATCTCGTCCTCGCGCAGGTAGTTTTTGGCCACCGTCACATCGTCTTTGCGCACCACGCTGCTGCGCCACGCCGTCAGGCCCATGTTGGGCTGCGCGGAGTCGGCCCGCCCGGCGATCAGCTCCGCTGCGGTCTTTCCGGTGGCGGCGAAGTGCAGCTTGTTCTGGATGGTCTGGAAAAACGCCTGCGTCTCCGGCTCCGCCGCCTGGTAGTCCGCCGCCAGCGCGAGGATTTCCCGCACGCGCAGATACACCCGCCGCTCGCTGGAGCGGATGTCGCGGATGCGCGCCAGCAACTCGTCGAAGTAATCAATGTGCCCCTTGCCGGGCGGGTTTTTGAGCCGCTCGTCGTCCATTGTGAAGCCCTTGAGCAAATACTCGCCCAGGCGGGCCGTCGCCCACTGGCGGAACTGCGTGCCCCGGTGGCTGCGGACGCGAAAACCGACCGCGAGGATGGCTTCCAACCGGTAATGACGAAGCTTCCGCGAGACTTCGCGCCCGCCCTCCAATCGAACTTGTAAGTAATCCTTACAGGTTGCCGCCTCGACCAGCTCGCCTTCGGCAAAAATGCCTCGCAGGTGGAGCGTCACGTTCTGCGGGGTCGTCTCGAACAGCTCGGCAATCTGCGCCTGCGTCAGCCAGAGCGTCTCGTTCTCAAACCGGCACTGGATGCGCGTGCGGCCATCCTCGGTCTGGTAGAGGATGATTTCGGAATTGGGCAAGGGTTCGTCGCTCATGGGTTTCGTCTTGCTTCGGGTCAAAGCCCCAACGGGGCGTGCTGCGACAGCCCAGGGCAACGCCCTGGGTAACGTGGCCCAAAGATTTTCAGCCCTGAAAGGGCGAAATGAAGGTCAATCCCAAACATAGCGTTCATCAAATTGGATGCCGTATTTGTTCAACAAGCGGCGGTATTCTTCCTGAAACGTGACCTTGCGGTGATGCTCCGCCTGATTGGCGATGTATTGCTCCAAAGCCGGGCGATGGGTGGGACTGATCGAAAATACCCCGTAACCACCCTGCCAATGGAAATCCACATATCGCGGCCCCTTGATCTTGAGCCATTTCGAAGATCCCGTTTTGATCTCCTGCACCAGTTCCGCCGGCGCACAGGTTCTTGGGTGGGCAATCAGCAAATGAATGTGATCGGCGACTGAGCCAGCTTTGAGCAGCGTGCCTTTTTGATTTTCCACAATGCCGCCAATGTAGGCTTGGAGTTCATCCCGGATGTCATCGGCCAGCCACGGTTCCCGGTTCTTCGTCGAGAAGACCAGATGCACGAGGATTTGGGCGAGGGATTGCGGCATGGGATTACGCCCTTTCAGGGCTTGGGAATATTCTTGGTGCCATACCCAAGGCGTTGCCTTGGGCTTTCACATGATGCCCCGTTGGGGCTGGTGCCACGCTCCATTTCCCTGCGGCAACAATGCCTCTCAAGTGGAGTTCGCCACTCATGCCGTGACCTCCTTGAGCATGGCCATGATTTCCTTCTCCAATCCGTCGATGTCCACCTCGATCTGCTCCAGCGGGCGCGGGGCTTCATACTCGTAGAAGTGGCGGTTGAAGGGGATTTCGTAGCCGACCTTGATCTTGCTATGGTCAATCCACGCATCGGGGCGGTAGGGCAGCACCTCGGCGGCAAGGTAGGCTTCGCAGTGGTCCTGCACGAGCGCGAGCAACGCGGACACGTCCACCTTACTCTTGTTCTTCTTGCCCTCGTAGTCGAGCGGCAGCGGCAGGGCGATGCCGGGCGGGAACGCCACGTTCTCAGTGTCGCGCAGCTCGGGGTCAGGCTCGGGATTGCCTTTCTTGTCGCGGCAGATTTCGGCGCTGGGGTCGCGTTCTCCCAAGCTGCCGGGCGAGAGAAGGGCGCTGCTGAGCGAGCTGTCCAGCGTGATGTCCGCCGCGTGGAAAGCGCCGGCCAGTTGCTCTTCGAAGACGGTGCGGTCTTTGACGAGCTGCCCCGCGCTGAACCCGGCCTTCATGCCGTCGAGCACATCAAGGATGGCGGCTTGCGCGGCTTCGCCTTCCAGTTCTTCCTCGATAATCCTGGCCTTGTTCTTCCGCTTGCGTGAAATGGCGAGTTCGAGGAAGGCGGTGGTTTTCTTAAACCGGGCGATGCGTTCGTCCGTCACGGCGAAGTTGAGCCGCAGCGGGCGCTCGACGGTGATCTTGAGATAGCCGAAGTCCTGGTTGTCGAAAATCTTGCTGACGAAGAGGCTCTTGGTCTGGTCGCGTTTGGGGTCCACGTTCGTTTGAATCCCGCCCACGGTCAGGCGGACATCGTGCTGGAAGTCGCCATAGAGTTTGGCGAGCACCTCGATATGGTTGGGCGCGCCCTCGGTGCCGTCGCCGATGCGTTTGCGTTTGTCGCCGAGGCTCTTTTTCATCTTCCAGGCGAAGTCGGTGCCGTTGATGAGTTGCACCTTCCCGGCGCGCTGGGGACGTTTGCGGTTGGTGACAATCCAGACGTAGGTGGAGATGCCGGTGTTGTAGAAAAGTTGGTCGGGCAGGCCGACGACGGCTTCCAGCATGTCGTTCTCAATGATCCAGCGGCGGATGTTGCTCTCACCGCTGCCCGCATCGCCGGTGAAAAGAGGTGAGCCATTGAAGACAATGCCGATGCGCGAGCCTTCGCCGCCGTCGTCGGGCGCGGCGTGCATCTTCGAGATCATGTGAAGCAGGAAGAGCAGCGCGCCGTCATTGATGCGCGGCAGGCCGGGGCCGAAGCGCCCGTTGAAACCAAACTCGTTGTGCTCGTTGGTGACGTGGTCTTTCTCCGGCTTCCACTCCACGCCGAAGGGTGGATTTGCGAGCATGTAGTGGAACTGTTCGCCGGGGTGACCGTCGCCATCGGTGAAGCCTTCCTTGGCTTTGCCGGTGCCAAGGGTGTTCCCGTAAATCATGTTCTTCACATCCTCGCCCTTGATCATGAGATCGGAGCCGCAGATGGCATAAGCCTCGGGATTGTATTCCTGGCCGAAGAGTTCGAGGTTGGCGCTGGGATTGAGGCCGGTTTCAGGATCAACGATAAGTTTCTCCGACTCCGAAAGCATCCCGCCGGTGCCTGCCGTGGGATCGTAGATTTTGATGACCTTGCCTTCCTTGTAAACGAGGTCGTCGTAGGTGAAGAGCAGCGTCACCATGAGCTTGATGACCTCGCGCGGAGTGAAGTGATCTCCGGCTTCCTCGTTGGCCTGCTCATTGAAACGCCGGACCAGGTCTTCGAAGACGTAGCCCATCGCGATGTTCGGGATGCCGTCGGGATGCTCAGGTGTTTCCGGGTGGAGATCGACAGCGGCGACCTCCTTGACGACCTCAAAAAGGCGGTTGGCTTCCTCCAGCTTTTCGATCTCTTCCTCGAACTTGAATTTCTCGATGATCTTCCGGGCGCGGGAGGAGAAACCGGCCATGTAGTTCCCGAGGTTGGCGGCGAGCTTGTCCGGGTCGCCGAGGAGCGTCTCGAAGGTGAACTCGCTGATGTTGAAGAATGGCAATTTGAACTTTTGATTGATGATCTTCTCAATCGTCTCGGGGTCATGCTTGGCTACCTTTTCACCATCCTTGATCTTGGTTTCAGCCTTGAGCTGCTTGTGCATCGCGATCACGTCTTCCTTGCTCTTTTCCAACACGCAATCCAGCCGACGCAGCACAGTGAGCGGGATCATCACCCGCCGGTATTGCGGCGGCCGGTAAGGGCCGCGCAGAAGGTTGGCGATGTTCCAGATGACATCACCGTGTTGCTTGAAGGCGTCGAAGTTTTTCATGATATGGGAAGTGCCAGAGTGAAAGGATCAGGCGACGAGCAGCCGGACTTCAGCGAAGCGCAGGAAGATGAGGCCTAGGACGGGCGCGGAGTATTCCTTGGACTTGAGGCCGGCGTTGGCGCTCCAGTAGTCTTTCGCCCGGCGAAAGTCCCGCCAAGTGGCTTCGCATTCGTGACTCGCGCTCTCTCGCGTTGGGGTATCGGTGGCATCGCAAAGGTGCTTTTCCAACGCAGTGTTGTCGGTGTTCTTTTCGGATGGGGCGATCCAGATCATGTGGCTGGAGGTGAGAGTAATGCGCCGCCCGATTCAAGCAATTTCAAATTGGTGCATACGCAAATGGGAAAGACCGGATTACTGATGAAGCGTAGTGGTCTTGATCTTGCCCCGCGCTTCAAAGGCACAGGTCAATATCTATGGTTCGGCCTGGCCATCGGCCTGTCGCGGATGTTTGATCGGCGTGCCCCAACTCATGATCTCATCCTCGCGTTTCTGCATGGGCTTGAAATTGTGATACCAGCCGCCTTTGGACAGACCGTCCGGGAAATCATGAATCAACATGCCCGGCTGATTGATCGGCAGTTGCTTTGGAATTGTGGCATCTGGCCGGGCAATGAAGGAGCCCCAATGGGAATAGGGCTGCGAAGAGTTGTTGCACACGGCCCACATCCGGTTGTCCGCGCAGCGCGTCGGCACCTGGTGGACGTTGAGCGTGTCGAGGCAGTTCGCGCCTTTGGAGCGGGCATTGTGGAAAGAGTGGATCATCACGGTGACGCCTTTCTCGCGGTAGCCGATGTACAGTTGCGGCCAACAGATGTCGTAACAGATGGCCAGTCCGATGCGCACGCCCCGGATGTCGCGGGTCACGAGGCGGTCGCCCACCGAATAATGTTTCTGGTCGCCGCCGGTGCAGAAGCATTTGTCGTAGCGATCCGCGATCCGGCCTTCCGGGTCCACGAGGTAAAGGCAGTTGTTGGGTTTGGTTTTATCGTCCAGGAAATGGGCCGAGCCAACGACGAGCCACAGGTTCAATTTCTTGGCAAGCTCCCGCAAGCCGGTCGTTTCCTGGCGCAACGAATCCCAGTCGTAGTTCGCGAACGAATGAAAATCAATTCCTGCGTAGCCTGACAGGCAGGCTTCCGAGGTGTGCAACAAGTGCGCTCCCGCAGCGGCGGCCTGCTGCATGAAATCGCGAATGAACTTCGCGTTTTCGCCGGGCTTTCCGCTCACCGGGAACTGGCAGGTCGCAATCCTGAGCTTGTTTCCAGGATTCGGGTCGTACTCTAGCAGACTGGCAGTCGCTGGCTGCGGCGGGGACTGGGTTTCCGCTGCTGAAGTGACTTGAGCCAATCCGGCCAGACTCACCATCCCGGCCAAGGCTTTACCGGTTCTTGTCATCGCCTCCCGCCGGGTGACTCGCGAGGCTCCGTTGCTTGGAATTGAGTTCATGGAGGATGAGTATCATGTTTCCTGACGCGACAAAAGGACTCCTTGCAACCGTCAACCGATAGGTTCAGACCTGCCAGAACACGCCGCCGCAACCGTGTCTGATATGGTCAGGAAGGGATGCTTGACAAGAACGGTCCAGTAGATCGTGATAGGTCATGGCCCAGCGACAATCTTGTCTTGTGATATCCTTCTACGGCGACGGTCTTTCATATTCCGCGCTTTTTGAAAGGGCTTGTGCTGAATGAGAGCGCGCTTTTACCGACTCGTTCGAGATCTTCACCTGTACCTGGGGCTGTTCAGCAGCCCCTTCGTCCTCGTCTTTGCCATCAGCGTGTTTTTTTTGGTCCACACCTGGCTGCCGAAGATCGGTTCAGAAACTTCCACCACGCGGGTGGTATCAGCCTTGCCGTTGCCGGGAGATTTGCAAACGCTTTCGGGACGACCGCTCATTGATGCGCTTAAGCCGATGCTTGAAAAAGCGGGCGTCCAAGGTGAGATCGGATTCGTCCAACACTTGGTCCAAGAGGAGAAGCTGATCATTCCCGTAACGATTCCCGGCCGCGCAACGATCGTGACCATCAGCATCGCCGGCCGTGACGCGACCATCGTGACCCGTGAGACAGGTCTGGCGGATGCCATGGCGACTCTCCATAGATCTCCGGGCGAACATGCGCCAGCTATTCGGATGAACTGGTTCGCCATGAAGGCGTGGCGCTGGCTGGCTGACACCACGGCCTATCTGATCCTGTTCATCTCGGTCAGCGGCATCTATCTCTGGTATGTGCTGCGGGCCGAACGCAGGGTGGGTTTTGTCCTGCTCTTCGCCGGGGCCCTGTCGTTTTTTGGATTAGCGTATGCGCTCAGCCACTGAACCCACCACCGCCGCCAACTCACCGGCCACCTCCCGCTTGCGGGTCCGGCTGGAGCGCTGGAACCGCAAGCTGCATTATTACGCCGGCTTGTTCCTGCTCTTCTTCCTGTGGCTGTTTGCCGTCACCGGCCTGGTCCTGAACCATCCGACCTGGAGCTTTGCGGAATCCTGGACCAAACGCGCCGAGACGAATTCTGAACGCGCGATAACGGCGCTCGGACCGGAGCTGCGAGGTGACATCGCGCAGGCGCAGGAGATCATGCGACAGTTGCGCATCGAGGGTGAGATTCTGTGGACAACCACCCGGACGGACACGAATCAGTTCGAGTTTCAAGTCCGGCGGCCGGGCCACTACTATTTCATCAAGGCCGATCTGGCGCGAAATCGCGTCACCCTCCGGCACAGTGAGGTGAACGCGTGGGGCATAATGAAAGTGCTGCACGTGTTTAGTGGCGCTTCATTGGATGATCCTCGCCAAAGCCGTGACTGGGCGCTGACTTCTGTATGGGCCTACTCGATGGATGCCGTGGCCGCCGGTTTGATCTTCATGGTCCTGAGCAGCTTGTATATGTGGTGGGAGATTCCAGACAAACGCCTCCCTGGCGCTGTTGTTCTTGGCCTCGGGTCGTTGATTTGCGGCCTGTTTTGCATCGGTCTCCGCTGGTTTTTTTAGTGGGGACAGCACTGGCTGTCACCATGCCACGCGACCGACCCAAAGCAGCATGTACAGGAGCGGATCGTTGGAAGCCATATTTGACCAAAATCCAGCTCGCCTCCCGCCCTCTTCATCAAGCACGATAAACGGCATGCCCTACAGGCCTTCCCGCACGAGCCGTCGTGAATGGTTGCACATGAGCACAGGCATGATGCTCGCACTTGGCATCTGGCCGGGATGCGCACGTTGGTCAGGCAAGCGCACGGTTGGCACGTTCAGTTTCGTGGTCATCAACGACGCCCACTTTCAAAGTCCCCAATGCCCAGCCTGGTTCGAACGTGTTTCCGCCAGCATTCGAGCGCAAGCCAGCAAGCCTCAGCTATGTTTGATGGTCGGCGATCTGGCGGAACATGGCACGGCTTCCGAACTCGGTTCAATGCGCGAAGTATTGCGATCTCTTGGCATGCCCTCCTACGCTGTGATCGGCAATCATGACTACGTGTCGGACACCGACCGTTCCGCCTGGGACAAATCATTTCCACGAAGTTTGAATTACCACTTTGAGCACTACGGCTGGCAATTCATCGGTCTGGATTCGAGCGATGGAACACGCTACCAAAACACCAGGATTCAGTCGTCCACGTTAAGCTGGCTCGACGACAATCTCCGCAAGCTGGACAAGGCCAAACCCACGGTTGTCTTCACCCACTTCCCGCTCGGCATCTTCACACCGATGCGCCCTCTGAACGCCAATGATCTGTTGGAACGCGTCCGGGACTTCAACCTTGTGGCCGTGTTCAACGGCCATTTTCACGGATTCACCCAACGCCACTCCGGCCGCACCACGCTCACGACCAACCGCTGTTGCGCCATCAGCCGCAACAATCATGATGGCACAGCCGGAAAGGGTTACTTTCTTTGCACGGCGGGCGAAGGCCAGATCCATCGCGATTTCGTCGAAGTAAAACCAATCTGAAACCTCCGAAAAACTGCCGGCAGAACGAGGACCTGTGGGGCGAACTCACACTGAACATCAATTCATTTCGGTGGATCAGCACCATTTGTTGTGGGCGCGTATGGGGTCGGAGAACTGCCACACCGCGCCACGAGTTCTTTGCGAAAGGAGCAGCCTGCCCGACGGGATGGTGATGTTACCAATCCAGCAACAGAGCACCACGTCACCGGAGGATTTTTTGAAGCCAGGCAGCCCGCAAAGGAAAAGGGCCCAACGAAAGTGGTGGACGCGGGGGGAGTTGAACCCCCGTCCCTGACAGGCAAACCAGCCGCGACTACATGCTTAGTCCGGGATATTTTGTCGGCCATGGGATGGCGCCCGAACTCGAATCCCACTGCTTAGTTTGCATGTAATTTTCTCGGCTTGGGCGCGCAATCTCCGCCTTCCACCATGCCTGCTATGGCGTTCATCCAGCATAGCAGGTGTCTGCTGGCGAACGTCGTGGCCTTAGGCCGCGAGGGCTAATTCTTCGTTAGCTTATTTGTTTGATGCGATGATTTACGAGGCCAACGCATCGTCCTCGGCATGCCGCCTCTGGCGTATCTTTCAGGTCGAAACCAGTACGCGCCCAAGTGGCAGTTACATCATCGGCAATTTCCCCGCCCGGGTCAAGAAGCGGAAAAAGAGAAGCACTCTCAAGCGAATCCTGACGATTCGCCACCTGCTGGATCACATCGGATCGCGGTTCACGTCCTTGTAGTAAATGTAGCTCGCAGGCGTCTTGCCCATCGCCACAAACCACTGCGGACAGTACGATCCCATCCAGATCACATCGCCGGCTTTCACGGGATAATAATCCGAGTCGAGCCGGTACACCCCCTGCCCTCGCAGCATCAACAATCCATGTTCCATGATGTGCGTCTCGACGAACGGCAAGGTCGCTCCCGGTTGATATGTGAAAATGTTCACCGCCATGTCGAAAGATTTCTCATCCGGCAGGAGCACCTGCAGCCGTGCGTCCTCGTTGCCAAGAAACGGCTGCCCTTTCGTCTCGCGTTCGTGGTTGATAATCCCTGTTGGCACCGTCGCACCTTTGAGCGCCTGATATTTCTTTTGAAAAATCAGGAGACGCATTGCCCCGCTGCTCTTCAACTGCATGTCTGTGCTTGGTGGCAGGTAAATGTAGCTGCCTGCCTCCAGCCGGTGACGTTTATCCTGAAGCAAAATGCTGCCCGTGCCTTCTGTCACGTAGATGAAGTATTGGTTCGCGCCGGTGTTGCCCTCGCCCGTGCCTTCCTTGCCGAGCGTGACCTGCAATTGCGTGAAGCGCGGGCCCACCATCGCCGGCGAAATGTTGACCACCACCACGGCATCTTTCCAGCCCGGTACCGCGCTCGGTACAAAACCGTCCGGCGTGATCAATGCGTAACGTGACTTGACGACTGTGCGTGTAGTTCCAAACAAATCAGACATGGTATTCAGTGTTGAGGTCTCACCAACCGGCCCGCCGGCGGGGAAACAATTTTGCTTCCGTCGAAAATCGTTTGTCCCCGGAGGATGGTGCGAACCACGCGACCTGTCAACGCGCGCCCAACGTACGGCGAATGTTTGTGGCGATACAACAAATCCTCCCCGCGCACGGTGAACCCCGCGTTCAAATCCACCAACGTCAAATCCGCATCCGCGCCGATGGCGATACGGCCTTTGGTTTTCGGAAGACTGAAACGCTCTGCAACATTGAAGGACGTGAGCCGTGCAATATGCGACAACGCAAGCTGCCGGTTCACGTGGCCCTCCGTAATCAACAGCGGCAAGGTGTGCTGTATCCCGGAAATCCCGCCCCAGACGTTGAAGAAGTTTTTGTCTCGCTTCATGTCCGGCGGCGATGGGGAGTGGTCAGAGCCGATGGTTGTCACCATGCCCGATTGGACGCATAGCCAAAGATCTTCTTGTTCGCCCGTCGAACGCAATGGCGGCGCGCACTTCGCAATCGCGCCGAGCTTTTCCATGTCGTCCTCCGTCAATGCAAGATAATGCGGGCACGTCTCGCATGTCACATCCACGCCCTGGGCTCGCGCGTCGGCGATCAAAAACGCACCAGCTCCAGAACTCACATGAACGATGTGCAACGAGCACTTCGTCTCGCCCGCCAATTCAATCGCCCGCTGGATCGCCGCCAACTCAGCACGAACTGGCCGAGAATCGAGGTAATCGCGAACCGAAGTTGTGAATTGCAGCTTCGAGAGTTCGCTTGTGATTGATTCGCTCTCCGCATGTACGGCGACCAGTTTCCCGAGTGAGGCCGCACAGGTCATTCCTCCCTTCAACGTTTCATCATCGGCGTGGGGAAAATCCTCGATGCCGCTGTTTGACATGAACACCTTGAAACCAATTACACCGCGATCCGCCAGCTCCTCAAGTTTGTCCAGATTGCACGGCACAAGCCCGCCCCAAAACGCGAAGTCGGTGAGTGAAGTTTTCTGCGCGACGGCAAGTTTGAGATCGAAACTTTCTGCGTCGCACGTGGGTGGATGCGCGTTCAGAGGCATGTCGAAGAACATCGTCCCGCCGCCCGCCGCCAGAGCGGACGAACCCGTTTCAATTCCCTCCCAGTCAGCGCGACCCGGATCGTTGAAGTGAACATGTGAATCAATCAACCCGGGAAAAATATGCAGGCCGGTGGCATCCACAATCTCGCGCGCACTACCGCTGGGAATATTTCCAACTGCGACAATTTGTCCACCGGAGACGCCGATGTCTGAAACACTTTCGCCATCGTGCGTCACCATCGTTCCGCCGCGTAAAATCAAATCGAGTTCCTGCATGAGTGGTTTGATGCTGAGGGTTTGTAAGGATACAACCAAACTCAGTGATTTTACCTTCCTATTCAATCAACATTGAATTCTTGGTAGAAGACAAAGCCTTGGGTTTTCTCAATCCACATAAGTTTTATGACTCCGTTTGTGTTATTGCGATAGATTTGCGTTTCAGGTGAGGGATCATGCCACCAACTTGGCGGCTTTTCGACTTTGGAAGGAGATGTAACCGCGACTGTGAGATTATGTTTTTTCTCTATCTCCACAACTACGTTCGAAACGTAGGTAAATCTCATTATAGAAAGATAGCCTCCTAAGTTTGGAAACCACACTGAATCGGAGTTATATGAAATTTGTTTTACTTCCTCCGTTGGTGGAAATCCAAATGTATTCTGAAAGGCTTTGACTTGCTCTTTACGCGTTGTCGTTGTGCTTTGCGAACAGCCGAGAAGGATTGATACGATTGCCATGACAGTAATCAGTCGTAACAACCGGTGCTTTATGGCCACGAAGAAATTACCAAACCGACCAACAAACCATCCAAACATCTGATTTATTCCGCGTATCATGTGGTTAATATATTTTGCATCACTTCGATTTCGCCAATGATTTTACAAAATCATTCATCACCTCAATCGCCACGCCGATGTCAGCCTCCGATGCGAACTCCGCCGGATTGTGACTGACGCCGCCCTTGCAGCGCACGAACAACATCGCCACCGGGCAGATCGCCGCCATCGCAGCCGCGTCGTGTCCCGCGCCACTCGCGAGCAAAGGCGCTTCCCCCTGATGACACTTGGTTGCGTTTTCGAGCAGCAATGCAAGGCGGCGTTCGCAAACCACCGCCGCAGACTCGTGAACCGTTTCCCAGTTCATGATTACGCTCCGGCCAGCGGCAATTTCATCCGCGCGCAATTTCAATTCATCACAGGTCTGGCTTCGAGTGACATCGTCCGGATGGCGCACATCGAGGCTCAGTTTCGTCTGGCCGGGAATCACGTTCCCCGCCCCGGGCATGGCGGTGATCTCGCCCACGGTGGCGACAAGGCCACTGCGATCTTTCGCCAATTCCTCGATGGCCAGAACAAATTCCGCAGCCGCGCAGAGCGAATCGCGACGCAGATTCATCGGCACCGTCCCCGCGTGACCCGCCTCACCAACGAACGCGATTCGCGCCCGCGTCTGCCCGGTTATGGCCGAGACAACGCCCACCGCAAGATTTTTTTGTTCGAGCACCGGCCCTTGCTCGATGTGAACCTCCACGTAACCGAGCAGCCGGCTCGCATCCATCCTCGCAGCAGCGATGGCGTCGGGAGTGCCGCCGAACTCGCGGAGCGCTTCCGCCATCGTGACTCCTCGCGCATCCGTTCGTTTCAAATCCTCGCAGTTGAAAGTTCCCGCCAGCGCGCGACTGCCAAGGTAGGTGCTTTGATAGCGCACGCCTTCCTCATCCGCAAAACCAATGACTTCGATTGCAAACGGCAGCCGGGTCTTTGTTTCGTTGAGAAACTGCACGCACGCCAGCGCCACCAGCACGCCGAGCGGCCCGTCGAATTTTCCGGCGTCCCGCACGGTGTCGAGATGAGAACCAAGCAGAAGAATCTTCCCGGCTGGAGTTGCAGCGGGATAATGGCCGATGAGATTGCCGATCGCATCTGTGCACACGCTCATGCCAGCGTCACGCATCCACGAACCAACGAGGTCATTGACACGGCGCATCGCGGGCGAGGCGAAGGAACGCGTCAACCCGCCCTCGTCCTCGCTGATTTGCGCAAGAGCGTCGAGGCGTTGCACGACAAGGTGGGCAAAGTTCATAAGCTCCAAGCTCCAACATCCAAGCTCCAGAGAATCACCAAGCACCAAATGCTTTGGTAGGGGGCGTCACTCCTGTGCGCGCCGGGCTTCGATTGCAACCGAACGGCACGCACGGCTTGTCGTGCCGTAGCGATGCGAAGGCAGAAGTGACGCGCCCCGCCAGCCTTGTCAAATGTTCGGAGGTTGAAGCTTCTCTGGAGCTTGGATGTTGGAGCTTGGAGCTTTTTCATTCAACTCCCCCGATACGTCGAGTAACTCCACGGCGAACAGAGCAAGGGTACATGATACGACGCGCCGGCATCAGCGATTCCGAAACGCACCGGCACATGATCCAGAAAACGCAGCTTGGGCATCGGCGTGGCCTTGGCCGCGAAGTAATCGCCGACAAAGAAAACGATTTCGTACTGACCCGCCTTCATTTCATCGGCAGCCAGCAGCGGCGAATCCGTGCGACCGTCGGTATTGGTCTTGGCGGTGGTGACCAGCGTGCGATCCTCACCGTCAAGCGACCACAATTCAATTTTCATTCCCTGCGCTGGACAACCGTGCGCAGTATCCAAAACGTGTGTGCTGAGTTTGGCAGGCATAAGTCAGACGTGAGTTAAGTCTTGAAGGCGCAGTTCTGCAATCTTGAAAATCTCCTCCAGCGCGGCCTTCACTTCCTGCTCACTGGAATTTTGCAGGCGAACCTTAAACCCGTCCAGGATCGCTTCCTTTTTGTTGAGACGCGCGCAGATGACGAACGGAAAGCCAAACTTCTCCTTGTAGGCCGCGTTGTTCGACTGGAACAACGCAACTTCTTCCAACGTGAGATCACCCAACCCCGCGCCCGCCTGTTCGCTCGCGGATTCGCGCGTGAGCGTGCCTGCCAATGCCGCGCGACCGACGAGGTCTGGATGGGCACGGATCAACGCGAGTTGTTTCTCTTCACAAGCGGAACGGACGATTGTGCACATCGCTGCGTGAAGCTGCTCCACACTGACAAACGGACGACCCGACCATACAGCCTCGGCAATCCACGGCGAATGCTCGAAGACAGACCCGACAAGCCGGACAAAGTCCTCACAGGACATCGCGCTGATTTCGGCGATGGATCTTCGCGGCACGGAGGCTTGCTGTGGACTTGGCTCGCTCATGGAAAAATAATCATTGATGGAATGTCTCGATCCGACTTGCCTGCAAAAACTGTGGAGATTGAAACCCGTTTCTCCGTCGTGTCAAGACGCGCCATCATATTGATTTCTCGAAGATGTTTACCGCACGCCACACATCCCACCAGCCACACGGTTTGATGGAAACGATAATTTGACACCGCCTGCGATTAACAATCAGACTCTTCGACCATCCACTTATGAAACTTAAAATCAAACCACTCATAGTTGTTACGGCGATTTTGTCGCTACGCGCCGCCGCGCAGAATCCCTCCGATCCATTCATGGGCGATTGGCAGGGTAGTGTCTCCATTGGTGGCCAGAAGGAGCCGGTTTCCGTTTACATGATTCCGCTGGACAAAGGCCGTTACGAAGCGCGGTTCGTTGGCGATTTCAGCAGGCGCAACCCTTACCTCCACCGGTTGCGTGGTGAGATTCGTGATGGTCAGTTCCGATTCATGGATGACATCCCGCTGGATGCCAGCCACGTCGTTGAAACAACCGACAAAGGCGTATTCTTCTCCGCATCGGTTTGGTCGGGGAAACTGGCGGACAATTCAGTCCAAGGCACGATTACCGGACTCTTGAAAGGCCAGTTCGACCTCAAGAAGACCCAGCGCATTTCGCCAGAACTGGGCAAACGTCCACTGGAAGGTGCGGTAGTGTTGTTCGACGGGAAAAATCTGGATCAATGGCAAACCCGCGACGGAAAATCTTCGGGATGGAAGATACTTCCTGACGGTGCAATGGAAGTCGTTAAGGGTGGCGACCTCGTAACGAAGGAGAAATTTGGCGATCATCAACTGCACTTGGAGTTCCGCCTGCCCTACATGCCGCGCGACTTCGGCCAGGCACGAGGCAACAGCGGCGTGTATTTGCAGGGCCGTTACGAAACGCAAGTGCTGGACAGCTACGGCTTGGAAGGAATGGACAATGAATGCGGTGGCTTCTATCAGATTTGTCGTCCGGCTGTGAACATGTGCGCTCCGCCGCTTCAGTGGCAAACCTATGACATCACTTTTCACTCGGCCAAACTGGACGCGAACGGCAAGAAGACGACCAATGCCCGGGTCACGGTTCTTCACAATGGAGTGAAGATTCACGACAATTACGAACTGCCCCACCCTACGCCAGGTGGGTTGGACGACAAGGAAGGCCTGCCCGGCGCACTCATGTTGCAGGACCACAGCAACCCCGTTCAATATCGCAACATCTGGATCAAGCGGCTGTGAGGAGTTTTGCTCGCAACTGAAACCTTCTGAAACGACAAAAATTATTTGAACAATTCTGTTCAAACCAAGTCTGAACTAACACAAGCGCGTTGCATCGCGGAAAAGCGCTCACAGTTCGGGCGGATGTTCTTTGAAGATTTTTACGATTTCAGCGTGGATCATTAGTTCTGGTCTGCGATGAACTGCTACATAGCCCTGCTCTTGAACTAATCGAAATTCCCCGGGTCTCCCGGCCATCCCCTGGCTGTTTGACCCGGTTTTTTTGTACATCTAAACTCAAAAACAAAACCACTCCTCATGAAAAACTTTTCACTCGTTCTCGCCGCCGTTCTTTTGCTCGCACCTCCCACCCTGCAGGCAGCTGATACACCAACAAAAGCTCTGCCAATACCAGGCGAGGCCTTCCTGGTTCAAGGCCGGACTGCCTTCGTGATTCTCCCTCAAACAAAATCCACCAATAATCTGATCCCGTGGGTCTGGTACGCGCCAACTCTGCCAGGCCTGCCCGGCAACGAGGAGAAATGGATGTTTGAACGCTTCACCCAGGCCGGCATCGCCATTGCAGGCATTGATGTTGGCGAATCCTACGGTAGTCCGGACGGACGCAAGCTTTACTCCGCCTTGCACAGCGAACTCACCAAGCACCGCGGATTCGCGCAAAAGGCCCTGATGCTTGGGCGCAGCCGCGGTGGTTTGATGACCCTCTCCTGGGCCGCCGAGAATCCAGACAAGGTCGCTGGGTTTGCGGGCATTTACCCGGTGTGCAACATCGCAAGCTACCCCGGCATCGCCACCGCATGCGGCGCTTACCACATGACTGCCGATGAGCTTTCAGCACACCTCACCGAACACAATCCCATTGACCGCCTAGCCGCGCTGGCCAAGGCCGGCGTGCCGCTGTTCGCCATCCATGGAGACATTGACAAGACCGTGCCAATCGAGGCGAACTCAGGTGAAATGCGAAAACGATACGAAGCACTCGGCGGAAAGATGCAACTCATCATCCCAGCCGGCCAGGGACACAAC
Organism: Verrucomicrobiota bacterium; assembly: GCA_013140495.1. GTDB lineage: Bacteria > Verrucomicrobiota > Verrucomicrobiia > Limisphaerales > JADLHS01 > JADLHS01. Next base: position 31,251 of record JABFSR010000230.1, on the reverse strand, counting down.
ATGTGGGAAGGATTCTTCCAGTGTCAGGAGCTCGTGGACTTTGTCATCAAGCAGGCGAAACCTTGAATCCCCGAGATTGGCCACATTGGCTTCTGTTCGAAGCAATTCGTGACCAGAACCCTCACGGCTTGGGCAGCCCCCAAACTTCCACCTCAGCATAGCCGTTGAGTTTCCCGTTGCTATTGCCGTTACTATAACACCGCACATATCGTGCATTTGCACCATTGCCAGCAATCGATTTTCCAAAATGCGATTCGAAGTACTCTTTGTCAGTGCCAACTCCAAAGCCGGCACAATTCTCAAAGTCGTTGTTGAAAAGTGTCCGAACATTGTTGGTGAAGCTTGAGTCATTTGAAACCTGCACAATTACACTACGCGTCACAGGGTAATGAAAATAGGCGTCATGCCAGATTGCGATTGCATAGATCGAATGTTCCGCGAGCAAATCAACCTGCACCCATTGAACTCCCGCTTTGATCTCGACCAGATCAAAACCGAACGCCTCCTTGCTTCCATCCGTGATCTTCGAGAGATCTCCACGGACTGGCGACGCAGCGCTCGAAGTAACCGGCTTTCCTCTGGCAAGGTTGGTGACCTCAACCGGCACCAGTAATGGGGCAGGCGGGCGCGAAGGATAAGGATCGATATGCGGACCAGAAGGCAGATTAAGCGGCCCATTCCCTCCCAAGCTGGGTGCCGGGAGTTGCAACCGCAATGGAGTAAGGGTTGGGACGGAATTGCTTTCCTGACATTCGGCGAAGTTCAATCCAATCGCCCAAGCAAGGAGGATTAGGACACTTCTTTGCATAAAACCAATCTCACAACAACCAAGATATACCTCAATCTATCAGAAGTGTTAAGAAGAATAACGCCTTTGGCTACAGCTTGAAGGGAAACTGTGCTTTGTCCGGACACACCTCTGATGCACAATCTCCCCACCATGCAAAGCAAACGCCTCGTCCTAACCTTGGTCTTTGGCCTGGTTGGACTCACCGCGTTTGCCGCCGAAGCGCGCAAGGTCAACATCCTCCACATCCACGCGGACGACCATCGGGCCGACGGCTTGCACGCGCTTGGCAATCGTCTGCTGAAGACGCCCAACCTGGATTCGCTCGTGCAACGTGGCATGACGTTCACGCATTGTTACACCATGGGCTCAATGGTAGGCGCGGTGTGCCTGCCCAGCCGCACCATGTTGCTCTCAGGCAAATCATGGCTGCGAATTCCGGACGGACGCGCGAAAGATGTCGATGCCTCGCAAACCCTGCCGAAGGTGCTTGGCGCTGCTGGCTACGAAACGTTTCACGTCGGCAAAGGCGGCAACGAATTCACCGCCGGCCTCCGCGCGTTCGACACGAACATCATCATGGATGATCACAGTCCGGAACTGCGGCGGGGATCCAGCGAACGGCACGCGGACGCAACCATCCAGTTTCTAAAAGCTCGCAAGCAGGACAAACCGTTTTACATCTACTTCGCACCGCCCGTGCCGCACGATCCGCGCGTCGCCGCCCCAGAGTTCCACAAATTCTACGACCCCAAGCGGATTCCCCTGCCCGCTGCCTTCTTGCCGCAGCATCCTTTCGACAACGGTGAAATGACAGTTCGCGACGAGCAACTCGCCCCGTGGCCACGCACACCGAAAGACACAAAACAGCAACTTGCGGATTACTATGCGTGCGTCACGGGTCTTGATCATCATGTCGGGCGCATTTTCGACCAACTCAAAGCCTCCGGCGAATGGGAGAATACCATCATCATTTTTACCGGTGACAACGGCCTTTCGCTGGGCGAGCACGGGCTGTTTGGAAAACAAAACCTCTACGAATTCGGCGGCATGCACGTTCCATGCGTCATCGCCGGGCCGAGCATCGCAAAAGGCAGGAGCGCCGCACTGATCTACCTCATGGATTTGTTCCCCACGTTTTGCGATCTCGCCGGGGCAACCGTTCCTGAAGCCGTCGAAGGCAGAAGCCTTGCGCCGATTCTCCACGGCAAAGCAACAAAGGTCCGCGATGTTCTCTACACCGGTTATCGCAACTGCCAGCGTTCCATCCGCGACGACCGGTGGAAACTCATCCGCTATCCGCTGGTGGACAAAACGCAGTTGTTTGATCTCAGGAAAGACCCGCACGAATTGAAGAATCTGGCTGATCAACCCCGACATGCCGCCAAAGTCACGGATCTGACTTCTCTGTTGCAGCGAGAAATGGAACGCTACGCAGACCTCGCTCCACTCAAGGTAACAGTTCCCAAACCAGCAGCATGGACGCCCCCGCCAAAACAGCCAACAGCCAAATCTCGCTCTGACAAACCATGAAATCATTCTGCACCATCCTCGCACTGCTTTGGATTTTCTGCGGACAATTGTTAGCCGCCGAGTCCAAACCCAACATCGTTTACATCCTCGCCGATGACCTCGGCTACGGCGATGTACACAGCTATAACCCGCAATCGAAAATCCCCACGCCGAACCTTGACCGCCTCGCCCGAGAGGGCATGCGGTTCACGGACGCACACGCGCCGGACGCAGTCTGCACGCCAACGCGCTACGGAGTGTTGACCGGCCGCTATGCATTTCGCTCGCGGATGACTTCGGGAGTGTTGCCACCTTGGGGAGCATCGCTGATTGAGGAAGGACGGCTGACTGTTCCAACGCTGTTACGCAATCACGGCTACGCGACAGCTTGCATCGGCAAATGGCATCTGGGTTGGGGCTGGCCGACCAAGGACGGTGAACCACCGTCCAGCAAGGACGGAATCGGCAACGTAGATTTCACGAAACCAATTTCCGGCGGGCCGATCACTCGCGGCTTCGATTCCTACTTCGGTGTGGATCTGCCAAACTTCCCGCCCTATTGCTTCATCGAGAATGATCGCACGGTGGGAATTCCATCCATTGCGTCTCCACAAACAAAGGGCGGCTTCAACCGGCCCGGCCCGGTGGTTGCCGGCTGGAATCTCACCAACATCATGCCTGAGATCACAACACGCGCCGTGCGTTACATCGAGGATGCAGCAGCAAAATCTCCTGCCAAACCGTTCTTTCTCTACTTCCCACTCACGGCGCCGCATTACCCTGTAGTGCCGGCGGCGGAATTCAAAGGCCGCAGCCAGGCAGGCGACTACGGCGATTTTGTCGCACAAGTTGATGCAACGGTGGGCGAAGTCATGGCCGCGCTGGCCCGCACGGGTCTCGCAAAGAACACGCTCGTGATTTTTACCAGCGACAATGGCCCAGAAGTGGCCAGCGAAGTGACAATCGGCGCGTATGATCGTATCAAGGAATACGGTCATCGCAGCATGGACGGCTTGCGCGGTGTGAAACGTGATGCGTGGGAAGGCGGACATCGCGTCCCGTTCATCGCCCGCTGGCCGAAGCATGTTCCTGCTGGTGCCGTCAGCTCGGAAACGATCTGCCACGTGGATTTGTTGGCAACGTGCGCTGCGATGTTGGGTGACAAACTTCCGGCCAACGCTGGTGAAGACAGCTACAACATTCTACCCGCGCTGCTGAAGCGAAAACTCGCGAAGCCCATCCGGGAGGCGACGGTGTTGCACAGCGCCAGAGGCAGCCTCGCCATCCGCCAGGGAGATTGGGTGTTGATTGATGCACCCAGTGGTGATGGCAATCACGAGCCCGAATGGTTCAAACAGGAGCGTGGTTATCAGACGAATCAATTCGCCGGCGAACTCTACAACCTTCGCAGTGACCTTACGCAACAACACAACCTTTACGGCGACAAACCGGAGATCGTGCAGCGCCTCAAACCTCTGTTGGAGAAATACAAGTCCGAAGGTCGCAGTGCGCCGATCACAAAATAACCTTGAAAACAAAGACATGAAAACCAGCCCGTCCGTTTCCATACTCCTGGCCAGGAAGTTTCGGTTGGGCTTCACTTTGATCGAATTGCTCGTGGTGATCGCAATCATCGCCATTCTTGCAGCGATGCTGTTGCCCGCGTTGAGCAAAGCCAAGGAACGCGCAAAACGAATCCAGTGCCTGAACAATTTGAAGCAGCTCGGCATCGGATGTTTTCTTTACGCGGGCGATAACAATGACAAGCTGGTGGTGGCGCGGCAGGCGCTGGTCCAAGTCTGCCTTGATCCGCCCGAGCGGGCGCTCTGGGGCAACCTGGGGCTGAACATTCTTACCAATGCGAACTCCATCTGGACCTGTCCGAATCGTCCCAAGTTCCCCACCTTCGAAGCGGACTACCCACAGTTCGTGATTGGCTACCAATACTTCGGGGGAATCAAGGAATGGAATAATCCGCTCGGCATATTTCCGTCGCGCAGTCCGGTCAAGCTTGCGAGTTCAAAGCCTTCGTGGTGCGTCGCCGCCGATGCGGTCATGAAGATTGACGGCAAATGGGGCGGCGGACGAGATACCGCCTACGAGAACATGCCGCCGCATCAAGGTGCAAACGGTCTGCCCGAAGGCGGCAACCAGGTCTATGTGGACGGCTCGGCATCATGGGCCAGGTTTGAGAAGATGTTTTACTTCCACAGTTGGAACATCGGCGGGAGTCGCATTGCCTACTGGTATCAAGACCCCTCGGACGTTGACAGCCGAATGCTGGCTGGGCTGAAGAATTTGAGCGCCCGCCCTTGACCAATGCGACGCATTCATCCAAGGAGCGCGGACGGTCCCAGGACGGTCCCTCGTCCGCAACGCGTGGATGGGAAGAGGATTTCCGGAAGGTCCGGAGTCTGTCTGCATGGCGAAACGCTGCGAGCGAGGGACCGCTCGCGCTCCGTGCGTTCGGTTGGCCGCCTCTTCCAATCGTACCTTCACACGGCTGCCTGCTTGCTATTTCGAGCGCGAACCGGGAAGCTACGATTGTCAAGATAACCAAACGACTCTATTGATATGATCTCAAGCCGCCTCCAATTGTCATCGCGTCAGCTCGCGTCAATCGCCACCGCCTTCTTGCTGGTTCTCTCCATCAAGGCTGGTGGTGCCGAAACTACGAATGCCCCCGCCGCTCCAGAGGCCGATCTCGCCTGGAAGGAAGTCGAAAAGGCCACGCAGTCCCCTGCGCCTCCAGCCGAATGGCAGGGCAAACAACCCACTCCCGAACAACAGGCGAAATTTCGCGAACAAATGGCCGTACGCGCCGGGGAAGCGGCAGACAAAGCCGGGGCCTTTGCACAAAAGTATCCAAGCCATCCCAAGGCCGAACTCGCCCGCAAGAAACACGATCAAATGCTCAGCATCGCCGTCCAGCTCGGCAACAAGAGCAAGATCGCTGAAATGGAAAAACTGGAGACAGAGAAGCTGAAAGATCCCAACCTATCCGAGGACGAGCGCGTGCAATTGCGCATGCGAGCCACCATTAACTCGCTCCGGGCCAGCGACAATCCGGACATCGAAAAGGCTGCGCGCCAAATCATCAAGGAATTCCCAAAGCGCGATGAAGGTTACCAATTACTGATCCAGGCTGCCGATAGTCTGGAGGCGGACAAGGCCCTGGCCATTGCAAAAGAAATCAAAGCCGCCAATGTCTCGGATGAACTCAAACAGGCTGCCGAAGAACTGGCAAACAAGCTGGAGGCCGTAGGCAAACCGCTCGCTATCGCATTCAAGGCTGTGGATGGTCGGGAGGTGGACATCAGCAAAATGAAAGGCAAGGTGGTGCTCGTGGATTTCTGGGCGACCTGGTGCGGCCCGTGTGTGGCAGAAATTCCAAATGTGAAAAAGACCTACGACAAACTCCACCCCAAAGGATTTGAAATTGTTGGCATCAGCTTCGACCAGGAAAAAGACGCGCTCGAAAAATTTGTCGGCGACAAGAGCATGTCCTGGCCGCAATTCTTCGATGGTGAAGGCTGGGGCAATAAATTCGGCAAGCAATATGGCATCCATAGCATTCCAGCCATGTGGCTCGTGGACAAGAAGGGGATTCTTCGGGACTTGAACGGTCGGGATAAGCTCGAATCCAAAGTTGAAAAGCTGCTGGCTGAGTAAACCAAGTCGCTCGCACCAGCAGCCTGAGGAACAAACTCGATCCAAAACTGACCGGCAAATCCGCGGTTAACACCGCCCACAATATTATGCGCATCGTCAATCTCAATCCTGACACCGACATTGGCGCGAGCGCGTGGTTTGTCGAACTCGAAGGCCATCGCATCCTGCTCGACGCCGGAATGCATCCCAAGCGCGAGGCCCGCGAAGCTTTGCCGCTGTTTCGCTCCGTTCAAAATGAGGATGTGGACGCCATTGCCATCTCACACTGCCATCACGATCACGTCGGCGCACTGCCGGTCGCCGTGCGTCATTTCCCCAAGGCCCATGTGCTGCTGCCGGAGCAGAGTTATTTCATCATCGAACGAGTGCTTCACAATTCGGTCAACGTGATGACCCGCCAGCGCGATGAACTGGGCATCAAGGAATATCCGCTCTACACGCACGATGAATTGGACGACATCGCGCCGCTGTTTCAGGGCTTCCGCTACAATCGCGAAGTGGATTGGGCCGCGTTCCAGAAAACCCGCGCCGGCGGACAATCTCCCACGCTCGAATTTTATGATGCAGGCCACACGCTCGGCTCTGCGGGAATCATGTTGCGCGGCAAAAAGGAAACCATGTTTTACACGGGCGACGTCTGTTTCCACGACCAGACACTGTTGCGCGCTGCGCGCTTTCAGGACGTGAAGGCTGACGTGCTCATCATGGAAACAACGCGCGGCAACCGCGCCATCCCGGAAGGATTTTCGCGGGAGTCAGAGGTCGCGCGGCTCACAGCAGCCATCCAGCAGACGCAAAAGCGCAAGGGCTGCGTGCTCATTCCGTCATTCGCCTTGGGCCGCACGCAGGAGGTTCTCGCACTGCTGGCGTTACTGATGAAAGAGGGGAAGTTGAAGAACCAACCCATCTACATCGGCGGCCTCGGGCGTGTGTTCACTGAAATCTACGACCTTGAAGCGCATCGCGCGCATCGGCAGCACACAAATCTTCAGTTGCATGAAGCGCTGAATCTTGTCGTTCTATCGCCCGGCCAGGTCGGGCAAATGAAACTCGGGGGCGGGCGCATCTTCGTGCTGACCTCGGGTATGATGAACGAAAACACAGCAGCCCATGACCTCGCCGTCCGGATGTCGGGAGATAAGCGACAATCCATCTTCTTCGTCGGTTATGCCGATCCGGACTCACCCGCTGGACGACTCAAGGCTGCGAAACCGGGCGAGACATTCGTGTTCAGCCCCGGTGCCGGTCGTGTCACACGCGATTGCGACATTCAAGAATTCGACCTGACGGCGCATGCCAACCGGGGTGACCTGCTGGATTTTGTCGGCCAAGTCTCGCCGCGTGCCGTGCTCCTCGGTCACGGGGACGCAAGTTCGCGCGTGTGGTTTGAAGATCAAATCCGCACGCGCCATCCAAAGATCAAGATCATCCAGCCCCAACCCGGCAAGGAAGTGATCGCGTAGCCTGTGAAGGTGGAGCGCCCGTCCTCGGGCGCAGCAACGGGCGAACGCTTGGAGCGATTGTACAGTTGAAAAGACCTTTGCACGTTCCACATTGCTGTGGCCGGGGACGGCCACACTCCAAGACTCCCAGAAATCTCCGCTTGCTGCCATTGACTTTGCATGGCAAAGTCAATGCATGAAACCGGACCAAGCCGCCGAGAATCTTCAAGTCATCCGAACATTGATGGAACGCTCTGGAGTGTACCGCCGTGCTCTTGCGCCAATAATGATCCTTAACGGAGTGGTGGGAGTTGGGGGGTCTATCATTGGATGCGTTCTGAAACTCGACAAAGCATCAGACTTCGTGCTGCTATGGTTTGCCTGCGCTTCAATAGCTCTGGCAGGTTCGTTCCTCCTGGCAAGGAGGCAAGCGTTAAAAGATTCCGAGCCATTCTGGTCTCCACCGACGAAACGCATCGCGGAAGCGTTGCTCCCGCCATTTCTGCTAGGTTTGACGGTCGGGGTGGTCTTAGGCACACGATTTGACTCAGGCGAGGGAGATATTCAGCTAGTGTTGACGATGCTGTGGGCGTGGTTTTACGGTTGTGCACTTTATTCCGCAGGTTTTTTTATGCCTCGGGGAGTGAAGCGCCTAGCATGGCTTTTTCTTGCTGCGGGTGCTGTGGTTCTTGTTTTTGTAATTTGCTCGTCAGAAGTCCGAGGCTTCTCACCGCATCTGCTGATGGGCGGAGCATTTGGCGGCCTGCATTTAGCCTACGGGATTTATCTCTACTTCACAGAGAAGCGCAGGAATGAACCGTGAATCCCGAACCGTTTCTCAATCTCGACCGTGTCATTCACGAGAAAGGGCGGCTGGCGATCATGTCCATGCTCGCGGCCACGCCGGAACTTTCGTTTAGTGAACTACGCGACACGCTGGAGATGACGGACGGCAACATCACCTCGCACATCCGTACATTGCAGGAGGCTGGCTACGTGGCCGTGGCAAAATCCTTCCAAAACAACCGTCCGCTTACCACCTGCTCTCTAACCACAGCCGGCCGCAAAGAATTCGTAGCCTACATCGCACTGCTGGAACAGATTCTCGAGCAGACGAAAATAAAATGAACATTCTTTGAACAGTTCCCCGCCTCCATAGTCTGTTACTTTGTATTGCAAAGTGAATGGCAATTGGAGGCGACAATGAGAATAATTCGAGCGGAACATCTGGGAATGTGCTTTGGAGTGCGGGATGCGATTGCGCTGGCCCACAAGGAGGCCGGTAAACAACCCATCACAATTCTAGGCGAACTGGTTCACAACGACACCGTTCTCGCTAGGCTTCGGGAGATGGGGATTCAGTTTCACAATGACGCCAGGGAGGTGGCGACTGAAACCGTGATGATCACCGCGCACGGCGCGTCGGAGCAGAGGCTCGGCGCCGTGCGTGCGCGCGGGTTGCGCGTGCTGGAGGCCACCTGCCCTCTGGTTCACGTGGCTCACAATGCACTGAAGAAACTGGTTTGCGAAGGATGCCACCCGATCATCATCGGCAGGCGCGATCACACGGAAGTTCGCGGGATGACTGAGGATTTGACCACATTCGATATCGTGTTATCACCGGCTGAAATCACCAACCTACAAGAACACGCTGTCTTCGGTGTAGTGGCACAAACCACGCAGCCAATCGAGCGCGTGCGCGAACTGGTACACTTGATTCGCGAACGATTTCCCCTGTCGGAGGTACGCTTCATGGACACAGTTTGTCAGCCGACAAAGCAAAGGCAGGTCGCAGCAGAGGAACTCGCACAACGATGCGATGTGGTCGTTGTGATCGGCGGCGCGCACAGCAACAACACGCGTGAACTTGTGGAGACCTGCTTACGCCACTGCGATCGCGTCCATCACGTCCAAACCAGCGTTGAACTCAGGCACGAGTGGTTCTTCCTTGATGACATGGTTGGCATAACTGCGGGAACATCCACCCCGGAATCCACCATCCTGGAAGTCGAGCAATGGCTTCAACTACACCCTTCGACGTGCGACAAATCAAACAACAACGGAGTTCTGGTATGAATCACCCTAAATGGATCGAATACTTTTCGCATAACAAACAGAACCGTCCCGAGCCTGACTGGAACGCGCCGGTCAATGTGTCACCAGGCGTCCTCGCGCCGGTGCTGAGGTCCGTGGAGCAATTCCGTCTGGGCGACGGCGGCGGGCCAGCGTCATTGATTGCGTACGACGCGGAGGGATTTCGCAACAGCACGGCGGAGATGCGAAGCATCGTGGACTTATGGTTCCTGGAGGAGGCAGAACATGCGCGCCTGCTCGGCTGCGCGGTCAAACGATTTGGTGGGCGCATTATCACCTCGCATTGGAGCTTCACGGCATTTTGTGTCTGCCGCCGTGTGCTGGGAGTGAAGTTCGAGTTGCAGGTGTTGACGCTCACCGAACTTGTCAGCACGGCGTACTACCGGATGTTGCGGGATCATTCTCCCGACGGCCCGCTGGCGGCCATGTGCGAATTGATCCTGCGTGATGAGGCAGGCCATGTGGCATTTCAACGCGAACGCATCGCTGCTGCTGGTAACCCGAAACCAGGCCTTCGCGGGCTGCTGTGGCGGATGCAATTCATGCTGCTCGGTTACGCAGCGGGAACGATGCTGTGGGTCAACCATGCACCGTGTTTGAAAGTCATCGGTGGAACGCGCATGGAATTTTATTCGGAGATCACGAGGCAACTGACGCGATTCATCCGTTCGTTGCGAACAGCAACCAAGCCAGCGCGCATACCTGCGCTGTGGGCAAATCCTTCCAACGCCCAATTTCAATCCGCAAAATGAACCACACACCACTTAACCGAATCCATGCGGTCAGATTAACCACGAAACACACCAAACACACGAAAATGGGGACGAAACAATTACCAGGTTCTGGCGATTTCCCTTCACCGAACGATGGGGAGCAATTCCACAACGCCCAACCACATTTTCTGCCGGAGAACGTTTTGTGTTTCTTTCGTGTGGTTCGTGTATTTCGTGGTTCAAAGGAATTGTTCCGGCTTAAAACAACTTGGAGACGCTGGCTGACGGTCGTCGCATTCGCTACTGCAATGGCCTGGGTGGAATCCGCCGTTGTCTATTATCTGCGAACCCACATTGACAGGATTGATCCCTACCAACCACACCCGCTGCCCGTGATTGGAGGTTTGGGCCCTGTGGAACTGGTTCGTGAGTTTGCAACGCTCGTAATGCTGTTCACCGTTGGCGCACTTGCGGCACGGACGTGGCGGGCGCGCTTCGGCTACATGCTTCTCGCATTCGGTGCATGGGACATACTCTATTACGTTTTCCTCAAGCTCATGTGCGACTGGCCGCATTCACTGCTCGATTGGGACATACTTTTTCTGCTGCCTCTGCCGTGGTGGGGACCGGTCCTCGCCCCAGTGTTGATCAGCACGCTGATGATTTTGTGGGGAACAATGGCCACGCAGTTTGAACACATCTCGCCCGCAAGCACTCCAAGATGGAAAGCGTGGATGCTCTGTACTTCAGGTGCGATCATTGCGCTCTACACGTTCATGACAGATGCAATCCATGCCCGCGACGGCGGAGTGCCGGTGCTGAGGGAATTGCTCCCCACGACATTTAACTGGCCTTTGTTCGGCCTCGGACTTGCGTTGATGAGCGTGCCTGTGTGGCGTTCGTATTTTGAACTGAGATCCAAATCGGAAAACGTATTCGCAGAAGCCCAAACCCCGTGACTTCGACAACAACATTCAGCGTAGGCGAAATGAGCGTGCTGCTGCGCGGCGAATCAGGGCCGATCTCGGAATGGACGCGCCGATGGGACTCGCGCCGCGTCGGACTAAACATCGCCGTTATCGTGTTGGGCGCGGGACTCTATGGCGCGGCGATGGGCTGGTGGCGCGACCCAATGCAGGCGTTGTTTGTCGCCATCAAGTTTCCGCTCGTCATCCTGATCACCGCAATCGGCAACGCGCTCCTCAATGCAATGCTCGCGCCCCTGCTGGGCTTGAACATTACCGTGCGCGAATCGTTTCTCTCAGTGCTCATGAGCTTCACGATTGCTGCGGCGATCCTCGGCGCATTCAGTCCGCTGCTGGCATTCATGGTTTGGAACGCTCCCCCAATGTCGCCCGACGTGAAATCCACAGACGCATACGGATTGATCAAACTCACGCAAGTCGTGGCAATCGCGTTCGCAGGCATTGCGGCGAACATACGCCTGTTCCAACTGCTGGTAAAACTCGGCAGCAATACCCGTGTAGCCCGGCGCGTGTTGTTCGCCTGGCTGGCGGGAAATCTTTTCCTCGGCAGCCAGCTCACATGGATTGCGCGACCGTTCATCGGTGCGCCACAACTGCCGGTCGTATTTTTCCGCGAAGGCGCGTTTAAGAGCAATTTCTTCGAGGACGTGTTCCGCACGATTACAGGACTATTCTGAAACGATGTCAGAGAACAATAAATCCGAACCATGAACGAAAACAATCCGACTCCACCGCCAACGCCACCCCAACTGCCGCCAGACTCCACTCGGGGTTTCACACCACCGTATGTTGCGCCGGGTCGCCAACCGCTTGGAGACAATCCAACAGAGCGCCAGTCCATAACAGGAATTGCCGCGGCCATCGAATCCACCCTGCGCCAGCCACGCCGTGTGATGTTCCAACTGCGCCAGCCAGGTGCGGGCAAACTCATCGCAGCCATGCTGTTCATTTCCGTGGTGTGTAGTTTGATCTACGGCGTCATTGTTGGATCGTTCTCGGGACACGAACAATGGTGGGCCGCACCGGCCAAGATTGCTGGTGGTCTTCTAGTCTCCACCGTCATCTGTCTGCCGAGCCTCTACATCTTCGCGTGTCTCAGCGGGTCACAGGCCCGCCTTGTGGAAATCGTCGGCATGGTTTCGGGTTTGCTGATGCTCATGACAATACTGCTCATCGGCTTTGCGCCGGTTGCGTGGTTGTTCTCGCAATCTACAAACCACGTCTGCTGGATGGGGTTTCTGCACCTCGCGTTCTGGAGCATATCCACAATCTTCGGAATGAGATTTCTGGCTGCGGCATTTGTACACTCGAATGCACGCTCCAATGCAGGCTTGGGAACATGGATCGTCATCTTCATGCTCGTGGCGTTGCAGATGAGTACCGCATTGCGGCCAATTGTGGGCCGCGCGGAAACGCCGCTGCCGACTGAAAAGAAGTTTTTCCTGATGCACTGGATAGATTGCATGAACGAAACGGATACGAATTCGCCGAAACGGACACGCGTCATAGACTGATGATCGGAGCACACTCCCATGAAACTGATTGAACTGTTGTATCGCCGTGAAACCCGCTCACCCATGCTGGCGCTGACGTTCGCCTCGGTTGCTGGTGTGGCATTGGTCATCACACGCATGGTTTTCACACACAACTACCGCTACGCATTTCTTGTGTGGAATTTGTTCCTTGCGTGGCTGCCTCTGATCTTTGCATTGATGGCGCGCGACTCGTTCAAGAACGGCGCAAAGAACAACTGGCGCTTCCGGGCGCTGTCCGGCGCATGGCTTCTCTTCCTGCCGAACGCGCCTTACATTTTCACCGACGTCATCCATCTGCTCAACGGTCGCCTCCAGCACTTCTGGCTGGACCTGACGTTGATCCTGATCTGCGCTCTCACCGGACTTGTGCTCGGATTTGTCTCCCTCTACCTGATGCAGGGCGTGGTCTCACGAATGTTCGGTCAGGCGGTGAGCTGGCTGTTCATCGCGGCTGCCACGGGCCTCAGCGGGTTTGGAATTTATCTCGGGCGCTTTTTGCGATTCAACAGTTGGGACGTGCTGACCCGGCCGGGCAAACTGTTCAATGGCCTCACCGACTGGGCGGCGAATCCGATGGCAAACTCACACTCGCTCGCGTTTCCGGCGTTGTTCGCGGCGTTCCTGTTCATCGCCTACGTCATGCTTTACGCGCTGACACATCTGCCGCGCAATCTGCACATGCCGGTTGAAACCGAACCCGCCGGAGCATGAAATCGCGCTGGAAAAGAATCCCGATTGCACTGACCGCGCTGGTAATCGCGGCTTTCATCTGGCTGCCCTTCGTGCATCTGTTTTTCAAACAGCCTGCCTCGGCGTTTCACTCGTCTGACGGCATTTCTCCAAAAGCTCGCCTGCTTGCAGCGCGTCACCTCGAACTGTGGACGGATCCAACACTCCGCAAACACGAACTCGAACGGATGCGCGCCAGCAATGCCGAGTGGGATTTCATGGGCCGTAGCTTCCTCGTCTGGTCACTCGCAAACATGAGCCTCAGGGAACCGCAGACCAAGCAACTGCATCTCGAAACCATGGATCGCATCATCGAGGAAACCCTGCGTTTGGAAAGGGAGCGTGGGATGTACGTGTTCCTGATGTCTTACGCCCACGCCGACTCGTACGTCGTGCAACCACCGCGCAGTTTGTTCATTGATGGCGAAATCGCTTTGATGCTCGGCGCGCGACGATTGCTGGAGGAGAAGTCGGAATACAAGGCGCTATTGACCGAACGGGTTGTTGCGATCGCTGAAGGTTTGCGTGCGAATCCGCAGATGGCCCTGGAAAGTTATCCGAACGAATGCTGGACGTTTGATCACTGCATAGCACTGGCGGCGATCCGGCTGGCTGACCATCTGGACGGCACAGATCACTCTGCGCTCATTGGCGAATGGATCAGTATGGCGAAGCAGAAACTTGTTCATCCGCAGTCTGGCCTGCTGGTGTCGAGTTTCACAACGCGCGGCAAGCCTTTGGACGGACCCGAAGGCTCGACAATCTGGATGGTAACACATTGTCTGCAAGTTTTGGACGCGGATTTTGCACGCGACCAATACCAACGCGCCCGTCAGCAACTCGGTGAAACGACGATGGGCTTCGGCTACGCGCACGAATGGCCTGCGTCCTGGGACGGTCCGGCAGATATTGATTCCGGGCCAATCATTCCCGTGCTGAACATCAGCGCGGGATCGAGCGGGATGGCGTTCATTGGTGCGAGTGCGTTTGGGGATGAAGCCTTTCTCTCGCAGCTTGCAACCACACTCGATTTCGCCGCGTTTCCTTCACACAAGCACGACAGGCTCAAATACTGCGCCAGCAACCAGGTCGGCGATGCCGCCCTGCTCTACGCCGCGACGCTTGGACCGATGTGGGAGAAAATTACCTCCGGAGGCAAACGGTGAAGCGAAACATACTTGGACGATTCCGGGAATGGTGCCGCGCGGACTTTCTCTCGCCGAAGGATTTTATCCGTCACGCAGTATTGATCCTGGCGGTTTACGCAGTCGCTCACCTCGCGGGACTGCGTGAGTTCACGAGCATCCTGAATGGCACAACTGGCTCTCTGGTCGTAAATCGCGAGGTCGCAGCGTTGCTCGGAGTGACTTATCTGTTGCTATACATGGGCGCTGTCGTCCTCGCTCCGATGCTGCTCATCGCCGCCGGGTTGCTGGCTGGCTGGAACAAATTCAAATCCAGAACAAGCCCTTCAACATGAACCCGAAACAAACTCTCCGCCGCGTCCGCCGATGGACGCTGTTCTTCATCGTCGGCTTGGTGCTCAGTGGCGCGACGGCGATTCCGCTCGTTACTGAATTGAACTGGCTGGCAAAACTTACTGGTGCGCGTGCGTTGTTGGAAACTCCCGCTTCGACCAACGCGCCTGCTTGGGCCGCATGGCTGGTGAAGGTTCAGGCCACGCTGCAAGAGATCGATAACAAGCACCCCATTCTGTTCTACGGCACGGCTGGCTGGCCTTCGGGCATTTCGTCATTGCCATTGCATTCATCGGCGCGCTGCGGGATCCGGTTCGCAATGCGTGGCTTTACGATTTCGGGTTGATCGCGTGCTTGCTGGTGATTCCGTTTGCGCTGGTGTTCGGCGCGGTGCGCGGCATTCCGTTCTGGTGGCGGCTGATTGATTGTTCGTTCGGCGTGGTTGGGTTCATTCCGCTATGGTTCTGCCGGAAGTGGGTTTGGGAAATTGAGTCGAGTCAGAAATCCAAACCTGCAGTCCCCGTTGGCAACCGGCCCTAGACCACGCGCATCTGCACTGCATCCACAATTTGCTCTGACACGAGGATGGCGGCGATAATGACCACGGTGTTGCCCTTGTTGAGGTGTCCCTGCGCAACCAATGTTTTCATCGCCGCTTCGATTGTGTTCTCCGGATTGATGAGGTCGAACGGCACGACCACGGGTGTCACTCCCCAGTTTAACGTGAGCCCGTTCGCCACGGAGTCGCGCGCACACAGGGCAAAAATCTGAGAGGTTCGCGGGCGCAGCCATCCAGTGTAGGCGGCCATGCTGCCATGCCGTGTGAAAACGAGAATCGCCTCAGCCTTGAGTTCATTCGCCATCACCACCGCACTCTTGACAATCTTCTGGCGCGGTTGGGTCAGTTCGGCTGCATCGTGAAACTGCGCGCCGCCACTACGTTCGATACGTTTGGCAATGCGGTCAAACACCTCGATGCACTTGACCGGATACTTCCCCACGGTGGTTTCGCCGCTCAACATGATGGCGTCCGTCTGCTCAAAAACCGCGTTGGCAACATCAGTGACTTCGGCACGCGTGGGCATCGGCGACTCGATCATGCTCTCAAGCATGTGAGTTGCGACGATGACAGGTTTGCCGATGCGCAGGCAGGTTTTCACGATGCGCCGCTGCACGATGGGCAGTTCTTCGTATGGGATTTCAATTCCGAGATCGCCGCGCGCCACCATGACGCCATCAGCCTCGCGGACAATTTCCTCAAGATTCTTCACGGCCTGCTGGTCTTCGATCTTGGCGATGACACGCGGATGCGGTTTGCCCTCGGGAAAATACTCCCGGAGCTGCAGGAGGTCGCGCGCTTCACGAACAAACGAGAGGGCAATGAAGTCCAGACCAAGTTCGAGACCGAGTTGAACATCCTTGATGTCCTTGGCAGTGAGAGCGGGCAGGCTGACTTTGACGCCGGGCAGATTGATATGACGGCGACTGCCCAGCGTACCTTCTGTAAGGACAGAACATTCAACCTTGTTGCCGTCCTTGGCGAGCACTTTCATCTGGATCGAGCCGTTGTCGAGCAGCACCGTGTCTCCAACGCTGATGTCGTTGACAAAGTTGGCGTAATTTACGTCCACGGAATGCTCCTCCTCGCTACGTTCTCCCCGCACGGTAAGGGTGAATTTCTGGCCGGGTTTGAGATCAAGGGGCACTGGAAGATCGCCAGTACGGATGGCCGGGCCCTGTGTATCCATCATGATGCCAACGAAGCGCGCCTGCGATTTGGCGGCGGCACGGATGTTTTGCACGACACGGCGCACCCATTCGTGAGGCGCATGCGACATGTTCAGGCGGAAAATGTTCGCCCCCGCAGCAATGAGCGATGTGATGACCTCCACGGAATCTGTGGCCGGGCCGAGCGTGGCGATGATCTTTGTCTTTCTCATTTCAAACTCCGATGGCCGCCAGCTTAAAACGATGCCCGGGAATGAAAAGGCGAATCGAGCCACTCACATTGCCTTGATCAAGGTTCGCCCACCACCGTAATTCCATTGGAAGCCTGCGATGTGCTCTGTTACGTTTTGGCGACGACCATCATAAACAATCGAGACGAGAGGAACAAACATGTCACAAGCCGTCATGGATCCCGGCGAAGTCCGCCGGTTTGCCGAAGAGCTGAAGCGCTTCAACATCGAACTGCAAAATCGCCTTGCGCTGTTGCAGGCGCGCTTCAGCGCGCTCAGCGACACCTGGCAGGATCAGGAACACGAAAAGTTTTCAAACGAGTTTCGCGACACAATGAAGGTCTTGAAGAAATTCATGGAATCCTCCAACCAACACGCGCCCTACCTGCTCCGGAAGGCGCAGCGGATCGAGGAATACCTGAGCCAACATTGAATCTTCACCGCGAATGAACACGTAAGTCGAACTACCCGGAACTATCACGCATGGCTGATCGCGCCAAAGTCACTTCACTGGAAGCCATCGAGGACTTCCGCGCCAGACTCATTGTGTACCGCGAAAAGTCCAATCGCATACTGGACGCAGTCAGCGATGATGTAACGCGGACGCGAATCTGGCTGCAAGGCGACCGGATCGAGTTCTGGAGGAATGAAATCCGCCGGCGCGGACGCGAGCTTGAGCAACGCCAGCAGGAACTTTTCAGCGCACAACTCTCGGGCATGCGCGACTCTTCGTTCATGCAACAGGCAGCCGTGCGAAAATGCCGGGAGGCGATTCGCGAAGCCGAAACGCACCTTGATTGCGTCAAACAATGGGAGCGCGGTTACGATCAACGCGTCGAAGCACCTGCTCGTCAGGTGGAGAAACTGCGGCACATCATTGGTAAAGACCTCGGCGGGGCGGTGGCATATCTCGCCGAAGCCATCAAAATCCTCGCGGCCTACGCCGAGCAATCCCCAACAGGGACGATTCCTCCGCTGCCGCCCGTTCCCGAAAAGGAAACCACTCCGGGAGGAGAATCATGAGCGAAGCACGGAACAGACTGGTCGCCCTCACGCGCGAACTCCTCAACGAGTGGGAGAACACCAGACAATACTGGAACGACGCCAAGAGTTCTGAATTCGAGAAACGTTTTCTCAATGAACTCCAATCCGGCGTCAATGCTGCCGTCACCAACATTGAATCCCTTGAACGCATCCTCAGCAAAATCCACAACGACTGCGACTGAACTGCTCGGCGCTACACAGAGCCTAGAACTGATCGAGTCTCTTCGCGTCTCAATCCGCGAGATTTCAGACCGCGCGAGCGCACAGGGGCGCGACTTCGCGTCCCGAACCGCGAAACTTCGATCACAGTTTGACCAGGCCGTCAACGCCGAGCGCAACGATGCGACGGCGAAGATTGGAGCGGTCGAATCCAATGCTTCAGCCCGGCGCGACAATGCGAAATCCACATACGAAACCCGAAAACTGCGTCTCTCCAAGGCATTCTATTCCACGCGCACCAAGCGACTGACACAGATTGAGAAGGAAGAAAGCCAGCGCACCATTGAGATCCAACACGGGCTGCTCGACGCTGAACGCCACCGCGATGCCGCCATCCAAGAGGCGGCGGCAAAACTTGGATCGTTTAACGCGCGCCTCGCCGATGAGAATGCCGCGCTCCAAAAAATCGAAGCCTCCGCCCGATTCGCACTGGGAGGTTACGGTTCACTTGCGCGATTGCTGGCTGTCCCCCCTGAAACCAGGAGCGAACTGACCGGCAACGAAGACGCACTCGTTGAGCGTTTCCGCGACAGCCTCAAGAAAGCCGACGCCGAGGTTGCGCGTTGCCGATCGCTTGTGCTTCCGCTTCTGTTCCGGGTGCTCCCGATCTGGGTTTGTGTTCCAATAGCGTTGGCAGCGGCGTTCCTGATCGTACCTGGATTGAGGCGATTTGACTTTTCCTCTGTTTCACCCGGCGGTTGGGCGGTTGTTGGAGGAAGCCTCGCCGGAATGCTCGGATTGTATTTTGTTGGTCGCACACTCGCCACTCCGGCAGCGCGCGCCGCAGCTTGTGCGCTCGAAGAAGCGCGGAAACTTTATGACACTGCCGCTGCAAAGTCACAAGCTGCACACGCGATGGAAGTGGAACGCGCCCAGCAGGAGTTTGTTAAAACCACACAATCATTGAACGCGGATTGGAAGGAAATCCAGGTGCAGGCGCGCACACTGCGCTCAGGCTGGGATGAAAGGTTGAACAATCAATTCCAGCGCGCCACCAGGAAACACGAGGATCGGAATCAGCGCCTGAACTTTGAGATTGATGGGGAACAGCAGGAACACACCTCGCGTTTCAACAGCGAATCCGCCGCGCGTCTCAAGGAACTCCAGACCGGCTTCGCACAAAACTCCGCCAAGATGGATGAGTCGCTGGCAAACGCGCGCAAGGCTGTTGAAGCAGACTGGCAAGGCAAAGTCATCCCCTCATTGAACCGGCTTCAGTCTGCGAGCCATGCAGCGGATGAACAATTCGCACCGTGGTTGCCAGACCGATGGAAACAATTCTGTGTGCCCGAACAGTTCATTCCCGCAGCACGATTTGCAGAGTTGCAGGTGGATATGGAAAAACTCTGCGGCTTGAAGATGCTCGAGAACTGGAACATTCCGCCGGCCCTGACCATTCCCCTGCTGGTTTCGATTCCCGCCGCAGCCTCGGTTCTTTTTGAAACCAAGAACTCGGGCCACGAGCAGATCATTGGCGCGTTGAACAACATCGTTCTACGACTGCTCACGGTGTCGCCGCCGGGTCACGTTTC
The DNA here is from genome assembly GCA_013140495.1 of Verrucomicrobiota bacterium. Taxonomy (GTDB): domain Bacteria; phylum Verrucomicrobiota; class Verrucomicrobiia; order Limisphaerales; family JADLHS01; genus JADLHS01. The sequence continues at coordinate 11,550 of JABFSR010000230.1, read as the reverse complement.
GTTCACAATCTTCGACCCCGTCGGCCTCGGGCAGAATTTTGCGGGCATCATGCATCTCGCGGACTTCGAGGAGCGCGTGATCAACAGCCGGATCTGGACGCAGCAGGCGCAGTTTGAGCAACGGCTTGCCGACCTCAACGAGCACATCGAGAAGGTGACGCAGATGTATTTGCGCAACGAGTATGAAACCCTCGCGGAGTACAATGCCCAGGCCGGACGGCTTGCGGAAAAATATCAATTCCTCGTCATCGCGGATTTCCCGGTGAACTTCAGCGACGTGGCGGTGAAGCGATTGCAAAACATCATCGCCAGCGGCCCACGTTGCGGCGTGCATACGCTGATCCATTGGGATCAACGCAAGCCCGCGCCGCTGGAACTTGTCCCGGACGAACTGCGCAAGAATGCGCTCGTCCTCGTTCCGCGCGGGGATGGATTTGCGGCGGCAAACACGAATTGGGAGGGTGTGAAGCTGCTTCTGGATGCGCCGCCAAACGCAGAACTGACCACCGAGCTGTTACAAAAGATCGGCAAAGCCAGCGTGGATTCGTATCGCGTCGAAATGCCATTCGTGGAGGTTGCTCCAACCGACACCGAGATGTGGTCGCTCGACACCACGCGCGAATTGCGCATTCCGGTCGGTCGCACCGGAGCCACGAAACTGCAATACCTCGCGCTCGGCCAGGGCACGCGACAGCACGGATTGGTCGCCGGCAAGACCGGCTCGGGCAAATCCACATTGTTCCACGTCATCATCACCAACCTCGCGCTCTGGTGCAGTCCGGATCAGGTGGAGTTTTACCTCGTGGACTTTAAGAAGGGCGTCGAGTTCAAATGCTACGCCACACACAAGCTGCCCCACGCGCGCGTCATTGCCATCGAGAGCGACCGTGAGTTCGGCTTGAGCGTTTTGCAAAGAGTAGATGACGAACTTAAACGCCGCGGCGATCTCTTCCGCAAGCTTGGCGCACAGGACGTCGCAGGGTACAAACGCAGCGGCGGCACCGAACCCATGCCGCGAGTGCTGCTGTTGATTGACGAATTTCAGGAATTGTTCGTGGAGGATGATCGCGTCTCGCAAGGCGCAGCGTTATTGCTGGACCGGATCGTCCGACAAGGCCGCGCGTTCGGCATTCATGTCCTGCTGGGTTCGCAGACGTTGGGCGGCGCCTATACGCTGGCCCGTGCAACGATTGGTCAGATGGTCGTGCGCATCGCGCTTCAATGCAATGAGGCCGACGCGTATCTGATCATGAATGAGGACAATCCTGCGCCGCGACTGCTCTCGCGCCCGGGCGAAGCGATTTACAACGACGAGGGCGGAGCAATCCAAGGGAACAGTCCGTTTCAAGTTGTGTGGCTTCCTGATCAGGTGCGGGACGAGTGGCTGGATAAGGCATCAGCGTTCGCAGCGAAAAGCGTGTCGGCCCGCGAGCCAATCATCTTCGAGGGCAACGCCCCTTCCAGCATTCGCGACAATCCCGCACTGCGTTCGTTGCTCCACTCAAATGCCAGCACGACGACAGCGGCCCCGCGTATCTGGCTCGGCGCGCCGAACTCGATCAAAGGCCCGACCGAGGCCGTGTTCCAGCGCCAGAGTGGGAATCATCTGCTCATAGTCGGCCAGCGCGAAGAAGCCACGCTTGCGATGTTCGTTCTCGCGCCGATCGCTCTTGCCGCCCAGCATACGAAGGACGCCGTACGCATCCTGATTTTTGATTGCAGCGCGCCTGATTCGGATGCAGCACGCATGTTCGCTCACGTTGCGCAGATTATTTCCGGAATAAAACTCGTTGGAGCGAACGAAACTCAGGAAGTTATTGCAGACCTGGCCGCTGAATTGGATCGGCGCAACGAACACCCCGGAGCCAACGCGCCTGCAACATTCCTCCTTGTGCACGGTTTGCAGCAAAACAAGAAACTGCGGTTTGATGAAGAAGCGAGCTTCTCGCTCGACCCCACTGCTGTCACAAGCAATCCAGGTTTGCTGTTCAACAAGCTGATCTGCGAAGGTGCGAGCCAGGGCATTCATGTCATTGCTTCAAGCGACACCTACAACAATCTGATGCGCATGTTGAGCCGGAAGGCCGTGAGCGAGTTCGAAATGCGTGTTGTGTTCCAGATGAGCGCAAATGATTCGGCCAGCCTGATCGAATCGCCCACTGCGAACAACCTCGGCTTGCACCGGGCCATCCTGCACAACGGCCAGCAGGGATGGATGGAGACATTCAGACCGTATGCACTGCCGGAGGAAGCGTGGTTAGAGGACGCCAGCGAGAAACTCTCCAAAATATTTTCATGAATCTTTGGATCCGCATTTGCGTCAGTTGTGTTCTGCGCTAACAATTTGGTAAGAAAAGTAATTTTAACATGACTGCGACATCGTTTGAAAAGAATTGGGATGCCATTGTGATTGGCGGCGGGCCGGCTGGCTCGGCGTCCTCCGCCATCCTGGCTGAATATGGCCATCGTGTGCTTGTGCTCGAACGGGAAAAGTTCCCGCGTTACCACATCGGTGAGTCCATGATTCCTTTCACCTACGGGCCGATGGAACGGCTTGGTTTGATACCGTTGATGAAGTCATCCGTTTTCCAGAAAAAATACAGTGTGGTGTTCATCTCGCCGAATGGTCGTGCCAGCCAGCCGTTTTATTTCTTCAATCGCTATGACCGGAATACCGTCGCCCAGACATGGCAGGTATTGCGTTCGGAGTTTGATCAGATCGTCCTGGACAATGCCCGCAGCAAAGGCGCGAAAGTCATCGAAGAAATCACAGTGAAGGAACTGTTGCGCGAAGGCGAACGGGTGGTAGGCGTCCGGGCGCAAACCAAGTCTGGCGAGACCGTCGAATTCCGTGCGCCAATCACTCTCGATTGCACCGGCAAGGAGGCGTTCACGTCCGTGCGCAACGGCTGGCGGATTAAGGACCCGTATCTCAACAAGGTGGCCGTGTGGACCTACTACAAAGGCTCAAAACGAGAGCCCGGCATTGACGAAGGGCAGACCGCTGTGGCTTATGTGCCCGAGAAAGGCTGGTTCTGGCACATCCCACAACATAACGACATGGTAAGCGTGGGCGTTGTGGCCGAGGGCAAATACCTCACGCGCGGCGGCGTAAAGGATCCGAAGACGATCTTCCATCGCGAGGTCGAGGAGAATCTCTGGATCAAAGATCATCTTTCCACGGGCGGCTCAACCGGAGATTATTACATCATCAGTGAATACTCACATCACTCGCGTCACTGTGGCTCTGACGGTCTGCTGCTCGTGGGCGATGCGTTCGCATTCCTGGACCCCGTGTTCAGCAGCGGGCTGATGCTGGCGCTCAAGAGCGGTGTGATGGCGGGTGATGAAGTTCACAAGGCGATTGTCGAACGCGACTTCTCTCCGCAGCGATTCGCTGACTACGCGCGTTTCATGAGACAGGGCGTGGAAAACATGCGCAAGCTGGTTTACGCGTTTTACGATCCGGACTTCTCCTTCAAGAAGGTGATAGACAAATACCCCGAAGCAGCGGGGGAAATCACCGACTGCCTCAGCGGCGACGTGAACAAGGACTTCGGTCCGCTTTGGGCGAAAATCCGTGAGTTCGTGCCGTTGCCGGAAGACTTGCCAGTTGGAGAACCGGGCTGAAACTCTCGGAGTCAAGACAGGGGCATTGGTCCGGCATTACGGTTTGGTAAAGTGTGATGGTTTTCGCAAGATTCACCACAGCGCAACGTCGATCTGATTATTCATCCCCGAGCCTTCCGCTGGCGGAATTTGTCGAGCCCGACTGCTGCTACGATGACCATGCCGATGATAATTTCCTGCATGTAGTTCGGCCAGCCGCTCTGACTTGATCCATTCCTGAGGACGGCCATGGTAAGAGAACCGATGAGCGAGCCTACAACACTCCCGCTGCCGCCGTTCAAGCTTGCCCCACCAATGACAACCGCCGCGATCACGTCGAGCTCCAATCCAAGAGCGACCGAAGGATCGCCCTGCGTGAGACGCGAAAGCTGCATTAATCCTGCAACACCAAATAAAAGTCCCGCCAGCACGTACGTAGCCGCTTTGTGCCTGAGGACGCGGATGCCGGAATAAACGGTGGCTGTTTCATTTGCTCCCATCGCGAAGATATACCTGCCAAAGATGGTGCGTTGCATCCACACAGCTACGACAACAGACAACACCAAGGTAAGCCACACGCCCCAAGGCAACGGAAACAGCTCCTCCGGCGACTCCAACGCCATGATGCGGTTGATCGGCGACTCAGGATAGTTCACTGTTTGATTTCCGGCCAGCCACTTTGCTGTACCGCGCGCCACTCCCATCATTCCAAGCGTCACAATGAACGGCATCATCCGAAAACCGGCGATGACCCCGCCGTTGATCGCCCCAACCAACCCGCCAGACAAAATTGTCAGAGGGACAACCCAAACGGGTGACACTCCTTTGGCAATGAGCGTTGCACCAACCACGCTTGCCAGAGCCACTGAAGAGCCGAGGCTCAGATCAATTCCGCCGCCCACAATGATCATCGTCATCCCGAGAGCGCAGATGGCTACGATGACGGTCTGCGTCAGGATTATCTTGAGATTAGCGCCCGTCAGAAAGTAGGGGCGAACTTCATTATTCAAACAAAACACGCCAACCACGAACAACAGACCGATATAGGGTCCGAAGACATTGAGCGCGCGGGCGATTGAATATTGGCGTTGGGATGCCACTCGTGACTCAATTCAAGTATTTGTCGAGCGGCGGGTTTATCAAGTCCTTGATCTCAGGCTGATCCATGTTCTCTTGAGTGACCAGGCTCACACCTGTATCAATGCGCTTCTCCACGGCTTCACCACGCAGATGTTTTACAACGGTCATCACACCGAGGTAACCCATGCGCACAGGATTCTGCACGATGAGGCCTTGCAGGTCGCCCTTCTTCAAATCCAAAACCGATTGTGTTCCTGAATCGAAACCCACGAGTTTGATCTTGCCGCCTGCCTTGCCGATATCACGCAGCGCCTTTGCCATGCCGACCGTCGCGTTTTCATTCGGGCAAAAAATCCCGTTCGCCTCGCGCGCATAGCGGTTTAACAGATTCTGCGACGCCTGATAAGAGGTCTCGCGTGTCGCACCGGCATATTGATCGGAGGAAATGATCTTAATGTCAGGATGCTTTTTGAGCGTATCGAGGAAACCCGTCTCTCTCGCTTCAGTACTCGCGGAACCAACGGCGTAACGCAGCAATATCACGTTGCCCTTGCCACCGAGCAATTTCACCAGATGTTCCGCACCCATCGTGCCGCCCTTGTAATTGTCCGTCGCCACAAAGCTGATCTGCTTGTCGGATTTCAGGTCGGAATCAATTACCACAACCGGAATCTTCGCCTTGACTGCATTCACGACCGGCGCCACAAGCGCCTGCGAATCCAATGGTGCGAGAACAATCCCGTCCACGTGACGCGTCATAAAATTTTCAACCATCTGAATTTGCTGGTCGCGGTCGTCCTCACGCAACGGACCTTTCCAGATGACTTCCACCTTCACCCCCTTCTCGGTCAACTCGCGCTGCGCCATGTTTGCTCCCGCGTGAATGGACTTCCAAAACTCATGGGTCGTTCCCTTGGGAATGACAGCGATCTTGTAGGTCTTGTCCTCGGCTGAAGCTTTGAGACCGAACGTCAAACCACAAAGGAGTAACGCGAGAAGGCACAATGGATTTTTCATTGGCAAATTCTGATGGAAGGCAGCGTGAATTTCAACTACGGAGAATTCCAGGTCGAAACGTGGCCTACAAATGGCCGTCGGGCCACGCATTCCGAGTTGTCCATTCATCCTGAAAAACCCACCTGGAGGTCGCCGGTTGGCTATTGGACATCATCCTGAATCGAAGCCTGTCCCAAGAGGGCTTCACTCTCGACAGGAAGCTTTCAAATGTGCAATTTCAACCTGCATTGCTGGAAACGCGGGCGTATGGCGATGCGAAATCCATCCCTGCGCCCCGACAAGAACAAGAACCCTATGACTTCACCAAGTCGAATTTGCCTGATCGTGGTTGGATTGGCTTTCAACTTTGCCGGGCGATGCACCGGCGAATCAACAGGACAGAAAACCTTCTGCAATCCCATTGACATAGATTACCAATACAACTTCGAGCAAAAGGCCAATCACATCTCCTATCGCTCCGGTGCCGATCCGGTCATTGTGAATCACAAGGGCGAGTATTTTCTTTTCGTTACCATATCAGGAGGCTGGTGGCATTCGAAGGATTTGGTAAACTGGCGCTTCGTGAAACCAGATGTGTCACCTCACGAGTGGCCCAAGGAAGACATGTGCGCCCCGGCGGCATTGTCGGTGAAGGACAAGCTTTACCTCTTTCAATCCACATTTGAGCGGCGACCGATATACGTCACCACCACGCCCGAAAATGGCAGGTTGAGTTTGTTCAATCCATTGCTGCCATACGTGCCCGGCGCGGCGGGCCCTTGGGATCCGGCGATTTTCTACGACGAAGATACCGATCGGTGGTTCATATATTTTGGCTCCTCGAATTTGTACCCCATCTACGGCATCGAACTCGACTACACCAACCAACTCACTTACCTCAAGACTGCGGGTGAACTCTTCACTCTCCACCCGGAACTGCACGGCTGGGAACGCTTCGGGCGCGACCATCGCGATTCCATCAAGCCCTTCATGGAGGGAGCGTGGATGACGAAGCACAACGGAAAATACTATCTCCAATACGCCGCTCCGGGCACTGAGTACAATGTTTACGCCAACGGAACCTACGTTGGTGACAATCCGCTGGGGCCGTTCAAGTATGCTCTGAACAATCCCATCTCCTACAAGCCCGGCGGTTGCGTGACGGGAGCCGGTCATGGCAATACGTTTCAGGATAACTTCGGGAACTGGTGGAACACCGGCACTCCGTGGGTGGCCGTCAATTTCAACTTCGAGCGTCGTATCGCCATGTTTCCGGCAGGCTTTGATGCGGACGGATTACTACATGCCAGCACGCGGTTCGGCGATTTTCCGCATTTCGTCCCGACGAACAAAGTTCAGAGCACGAAGGAGCTTTTTACCGGCTGGATGCTGTTGTCCTATCGCAAACCTTGTACGGCGTCATCCTATCGTGAGAAGTTTTCACCTACGAACGTGACCGACGAAAACCTGCGCAGCTTCTGGGTTGCAGAATCCAGTTCACCCGGACAGTGGATTGACATTGATCTGGGACGTCCGTGCGAAGTGAGAGCTGTCCAGGTGAATTTCACCGACTACAAATCCGACATTTATGCCAGCGATACCCGCGTTTTCACTCAGTTCAAATTACACGAATCGCTCGACGGCAAGAATTGGAACGTGATCGCCGATCTGACAAATGAGAAACGCGACCGGCCAAACGCCTACATTGAACTTCCGAAACCCGTGCGAACGCGGCACATCAAGTACGAACACGTTTATGTCGCCTCACCGAACCTGGCGATCAGCGACATTCGGGTCTTCGGTCACAGCGATGGCAAACCGCCGGCAACACCCGCGAACTTCAAGGTGCGACGTGATGCGAAGGATGCTCGAAATGCCTTTGTATCGTGGGCAAGAGTACCGGGCGCGGTCGGTTACAATATTTTGTGGGGGATACAGGACGACAAGCTCTATCAGACCTATCAGGTGTTCGCCGATCAGAAGCCCGCGCTTGAAATCCGTGCATTAACCGTGGATCAGGAATACAGTTTCGCCATCGAAGCCTTCAACGAAAGCGGCGTGTCCTCACCAAGCAAGCCGGGAAAAATAAAATAGTCCATCTGCCTTGGCGCGCCCTCGCCTGGCTCATTGCGCAAGGTCAATGATGGAACTCAGAACCTCACCCCCGGTTTTCCCGCCACACCCAACGAACTCTCCAAGGCCCTCTCACGGATTTCCGCCGGGTCAAGACTCCAGTATGCTGCGAGCAACGAAACTTTTTCCTCGTTCGTTGCCAGCACATCAGCCATGCCAAATCTCACAGACGGACATTCCTCGCCGTAGGCAAAGCACTTGATGCCCAATCTCGTTTCGGCTTCGGTTTTCGCGCCCTGATTCCAAAGCGTTGTTCCCGCCCACGCATAACCGCGCAAAATGCGCCCGGCTTCAGCACGCGCCCACGCATGGTAATGAAGCACGGGGTCCGCGTGAAAAAGTTGGGCATGCCCGAGCTTACGGCTCAGTTCCAGCAGCAGCCTGAAACATGCGTCCACATCATCCGACGGATCCGGCACGCCATCGCCAACCACAAGAATCCAACCGTTCACCGGAGGCGCGACGAATATCGCGCGTTCACCGGAAATCCCCTCCGACCACGACCACGGTTTTGGGTTGCGCAAACCCAGCGCAGTCTGGACGGCGGGGACACTGCGACTCCGGATGGCGAGCCAGCGCAGCGGCCTGCCATGACGATTCGCACGACGGTAGGAGTGTTCGTAGAACCGGCGTAATTCAATCCCGGACTCAAACATTTGCCGCTGCTGCCGCGACAGGCGCATGACAAAAAAGATGATGAAGCTTCCCGCACCCAGAAGGAAAAACAGGAGCAACAACAGCACTAGGGGAATAAGGTCTCCCTGATTCATGCTTGGACAACATTATTTGAGTCGCGCCGATGTTCAATGGCAATTTTCTGCTTTGCCATCATTTCACAACCGATGTCTTTGCGCCGGCCTGCCTCATAACTTTTCGCACTGTGCCAAAGATCGTTTCTTCCACGTTCTCTGCGAATGGCCCGGGGCGTCCGTAATAAATCATGCTGTCCACTGCTTCATAACCACCTTCACGCAGAACGCGCAGCGCTGGGATGTAGCACATCACCTCGTTGCAGTAGCCAGCCACAACTATGTCTTCACCTGCAAATTCCCTCTTTGTGCGCAGAGAATAATCCACCACCACTTCGCCACCCAGCGCGAGGAATGTGGGGCCATCGGCAAACCGAACTGCCTGTACAGGGTAGCCGATCTGGCGCGGTGGTTGATTCTTGTCATACGCTTCAAGAAGAAGTTTCGCCCTGCGCTTCTTGAAGACATTCGTCTCGTTCGCTTCCTTTTCAAACTGTTCCAGCGTATGCGGCGCGAAATCGAGTTTCGTCGTTTGAAATGCAGTGTGAACCCGTCCCCTGACGGATTTCATTTCACCAGCCAACACCTTGTCCACGGCTGCGGCCAGCGATTGACCGTGTTTCTCCGCCAGTTCCTCTGAACCGCGCGGGTTGGGATTCTGATCACCGCCACAGAGCATCATGAACAACGCTGTCGCGCCCGGGTGCGCGGCCTCAAGATTCCTTTGCGCCGCGCCTGCATAGTCGGAGTCCACCTGTGGGTAAACCTGCAGCGTTGTGTTGTGGCAGGCATAGCCAAACAACACCGCGCGCAACAATCCTTCTGGCGATGTGATTTTGAGCACCGGCACGTCGTGATCCACAGGGCCGGAAGGATTCACACCCAGGCCAACTCCCTTTGAAACTGACTGGCGACGGTTGATCGCAAAGTCCGCCGAGCCGTGACCGGAAGACGCTTTTGCCGGCGAAAGATTCATGATCGCTTCGCCTACAAGCGCCGTCAGATCATCCGCCAGCTTCCCGGTGTATTGGATCGCGCGCTTTTGTTCTTCCGCATCGAAGTCAAACAACACGCTTAAATTCGGCCATACCACAGGCCCGGAATGGGTGTGCGAAGAATTCAACAGCAGTTGCGAGCGCTGGAGTTTATACCGCTTGCGGGTTCGTTCGGCGACAACGCCTGAAACCTCGCGCGGCAGACCGATCAAATCCGTCGTCACAAAAACCACGCGGCCGCCTTTCCCATCATCAATCGCGAGCGCCTTTGCCCACAAATCAGTGCGCACGGACGCAGCAGCGTTGGTCCTGGCAGCGTAGCCAGAAAGCCAGAACGGCATCGGCGGCGTGATCTTGATTCGTGCTACGCCAGCCCTGAACTCCGCTGCGTGGAGATTTCGAGTCGCTGAAACATCAACCGCCAACGCCCCAAGCAAAATCAGCCAGACGAGGAGATTGGCAGGCCGATGAAGGGGAAAGTTTCGGAGGCTTTGATGCTGGCAAACCAATGGCGGTGCGGGGTTCTTCATTCTCAAAGCTTGTTGTTGCGGGTTTGGCGTTCGTAAAACTGTTTCGATGACAACGGCTGGTTTTGAAGAAAGACATAACTCCATCCTTTCATAAGGGTCAAACCAATTGTCCCATACTCGAAGTACAACACGACAAGCCTGCCAGCACCTCAGCCGTTTCTCGACACTTGCCGCCCTGCTTGCTAGCGTTCGTTTGTGAATTTTCTGGTGACTGGTGGCGCGGGCTTCATTGGCTCACACGTTTGCGAGCAATTGCTGCAAACGGGTCATTCCGTCTGGGCTTTCGATGACCTGAACACCTTTTACGATCCACAACTCAAACGCGCCAACATCCGCGCCATCCAATCGCTCGCCAAACCCTTTGAGTTCGTTCACGGCGACATCACCAACCGCATGTCGCTTGATGATTTGTTTGGCGAAGTAAAGTTTGATCAGGTGATCCATCTTGCCGCCCGTGCCGGTGTACGCCCAAGCCTGGCCGAACCGGCGCTCTACCAGCGCGTGAATGTTGAGGGCACGGTCAACATCCTTGAAGCCGCACGCAAAACCGGCGTCAAGAAAATCACCATTGCATCGTCGTCGTCCGTCTATGGCGTGAATGCGAAGATTCCATTCAGCGAGAGTGACCCGATCTTTTCGGCCATCTCTCCGTACGCCGCCAGCAAGCTCGCGTGTGAAGCTCTCGGCCACGTGTATCATCACATCTACGACATGGATGTGGTCATGCTGCGCTTCTTCACGGTTTATGGTCCGCGCCAAAGGCCCGACCTGGCCATTTACAAGTTTGCGAGTTTGATTCACGCGGGGAAACCGATCCCCGTTTTTGGCGACGGCAGCACTGCTCGGGATTACACCTACATAACAGACATCGTGGACGGAGTCATCGCCTGTACGCAAAAGCAATTCGGCTTCGAGATATTCAACCTCGGCGAATCCCAGACGGTCAAACTCCACGAGTTGATTTCCTTGATTGAGGCTTCGCTCGGCAAGAAGGCAGTGCTGGATCGCCAACCACCGCAGCCAGGTGATGTGCCGATCACCTTTGCAGACATTTCCAAAGCCCGGGCCAAGCTGGGCTACAATCCGCAGGTCAAAATTGCCGCAGGCATACCGCGATTTGTGGATTGGTTTCGGCAAACGGTTCAATAGACTATCGCCATGACTTCAGTTGCCATAACCAGACCCACTTTGACCGCCGCGCTCGCCGCGTGGAAAACGGTTCTCGCCGAACGCAAACTCGCCACCGAGATGCTTTGGATTTTCGAGGAAAACCTTTGTTTCGAGAAGAAAGCCGACGTGCCGGGCGGCATCCACATCGGATTCCAGACCCGATTCTCTCCAGTGCCGCAGGAATCGCTTGAGATTGCCTACGAACATTTCTGCGAAAACGACACGCGCATCGTCTTTTATCGCCTCGGCGAAAACAAAGGCCGCTCCGTCTGCATCCTTCTTGGCGAC
>JABFSR010000008.1 GCA_013140495.1 Verrucomicrobiota bacterium | reverse complement strand
CAGCGGCAGCGTTTCGAGCGCGATATGGAATGGACCGGGGTGGGCGGATGATGCCTGGCGGACCGGCAGCACCGCCACCGCCCACGGACCCCGCACAGGCTGGTGGAGCGCTTGCTGCGAACTCGAATCAGGTGGCGGTGATTACGCTGGATTGCCGAGCGGTGAGTTTGGCGAAGCTTGCGCCTGGGGCGAATGTGCCGGACACGGACATAGCGTTTGCGGTGGAAAAGGAGCTAAAGGAAAGCGCGCTGTTCAATGTGGAAGGGACGGCGTTGTCGCCGCAAATCAGCCAGCCGGACGAGGTGACGAAGACGTTCACATTTACGATAACGGTGGCACTGAAGACGCCGATCAAGCTATGAAAACGAATGTATCAGGTGCGAGGTGTCAGGAGTCATGCCTGACACTTGGAACTCCGCACCTCGCACTTTAGGAAAAAATGGACTGGATCAAGCGAAATTTATTTTTTGTGATCGGCGCGGTAGTGGCGCTGGTGCTGATGGGGCTGGCTGGCTATTACGCGTGGTCCGGTTACAGCGTGAACGCGGAGCAAAACGAGAAGCTGAAGACGATTTACGAGGAAAGCAAGCGACTGGCAGAGAAGAAGCCGCATCCGGGCGACAAAAAGACAGACAACATTGCCGCCGCCAAGGAGCAACGGAAGGAGATACAGGAGTTGATTGGCAAGATAGGGCAACATCTTCGGCCCATTCCGGCCATCCCCGAAGGCGGCACGAACGTGACAAGCCGCGAATACGCCGAGGCCTTGCGCGCCACCATTACCTGGCTGCAACGAGACGCCACCAACAACAGTGTTTTCCTGCCGGTGGTGCCGGGTGGGTACGCGTATTCGTTTGGGGTGCAGCGGCAGTTGATCAAGTTTGCGCCGGGCAGTTTGGAGCCGCTTTCCGTTCAACTGGGTGAAGTGCGGGCCATCTGCGGCGTTTTGCACGCGGCGAAGATCAATGCGCTGGATAGCGTGCGGCGCGCGCGCGTATCTGCCGACGACAATTCAGGCGCGGCAACCGATTATCTGGAATTGTCATCCACCACCAATGATCTGGCGATCCTCACACCTTATGAGGTGACGTTCCGCTGTTACACGCCCGAACTCGCGGATGTGTTGGAGGGCATGGCTGCATCGCCATACGGATTGGTGGTCAAAAGCATCAACGTCGAGCCTGCTACGACAACCACCCTTGCGGATGCTGCCGCTCTTACTCCGCAGCCATATACGTACGCCCCCGTCTTTGCCCAAACACCGCAGGTGGTGGAAGGCAGGTATGACAACGCGGCGGCAATGCGTTCCCGGTACGGCCTCGGTGGTGGCCGGGCAGGCGAGGGTCGCGGACCCATGGCCCAACCGCAGGCCCAGCCGCAACCCGTGGCTGTGGCCCCTGTAGCCAGGCCAACCACAAAAATCATTCTGAACGAAAGACAGTTGAGGGTGACGATGATGATCCAAGTCGTAAAGCTGCTGCCCAGGAAATAACCCGCATGGACTTGTTGAAAAAACATTACGAGAAGATTGTGTTGGGCGGCGTGTTGCTCGTACTGATGGCGGGCGCGGCCATGTTGCCGATGATGATCAGCCGGGAGCGCGATGATTTGAACAAGGCGGCGGACGAAATCATCAACAGGCCGGCCAAACCTCTCGACCCACTGGATCTTTCCACGAACGAGGTTCACATCAAGCAACTCAAGACAGGTTATGGTCTCGATCTTTCCACAACGAACAAGGTCTTCAATCCAGCCCAGTGGCAGGAAGCCCCGGATGGGCATTTGACCAAGATGACAACGGGCCGTGAGCTTGGGGTTGACGCTGTGACCGTGACGAAACAGACGCCGCTCTATCTAATCATTACATTTGATTCCGTGCGCGAAGGCGGCACCAACTACGTCATCCGGGTCGAGCGCCAGGCATCCTCAAATGTCAGTCTGCGCCGGTCGAAGATTTATTACGTCGGACCCGGTGGCAAGAATGATGTGTTTATCTTGCGCGAAGTCAAAGGCCCTGCTGAGAATCCAACCGAACTCGTTCTGGAACTGAACGACTCGCAGGAGCCGGTGGTGGTGACGAAAGAAAAACCGTACCGTCGTGAAGATGGGTACATGGTGGATTTGAAATATGAACCTGAGAAACGCACGTGGCCCGATCAACGCGTTGACTCAAAAATAAAAATTGGCACCGAGACCTATAAAATCGTTGCCATCCAGAAGTCTGAAATTGTATTTTCAGCGGAGTCGAACCAAAAGAAGGCGCGGATACTGATTGCGGTCGCGCCCTGATTTTTTTACCAAGCATCCAGCTAACAGCAAGTGAATCATGATTAAAGCAGCCGCCCTATCCATCGGTCTGATTGCCCTCGTGGCGACGTCCATTACCACGTGCGCTCAGAACGCCACCGCCTCCAACCCTACCGGGACTGCCGTCAATGAGGCTGTCCGCCGGGAGCACGATTTGCGGGAGTTGCGTGCGCGGCTGGGGGAGGCGCGGGATGCTGTGGCGCGCAAGGATGTGCCGAAGGCGGCGGCGATTTATACGGCGGCTCATGGCAAGGCCAGGAGTATTGGCGCGGCGCATGCCCCGGCGGAAGCTGCGGAGGCGCTGGCGGGGTTGACGAGCACGTGTCTGGAGTTGGCGAATCGGGCGCGCACGGCGGGGAATCTGGTGGAGGCGGAGAAGAAGCTGGCGGTGGTGCTGGCGGCGGACCCGAAGAATATGACGGCGTTGGAAATGAAGCGGGGAAACGACAAGGCGATTGCGGAGTCCAAGGGGAGGGTGCCGAGTCTGGATGCGCAGGAGCGGTTTGCGGCGGCGCATGAGGAGAAGGTGGCGGCGGATCAACTGGTGCAGGATGCGGGGTTGCTGATGGAGGCGGGGAAGTTGAAGGAGGCGGAGGCGAAGATTGTGGAGGCGCTGAAGAAGGACCCGCAGAATCAGGCGGCGTTTTATTATCAGAATTTGATCAGTGAGAAGAAGTATCGGGATTCGGACAGGAAGCGGGAGGTGGAGAGCCGCAAGAGTATGGTGGAGTTGGAGGAGGAGTGGGCGCCGTCCAACAAGAGGTTGGGGTTGCCGCAGCCGAATCCGGCGGCCAAGAGTGAGTTGATTCATACGGGCAAGGGGCGGCAGCAGATTGTGAGCAAGTTGAACAAGATTCATTTTGATACGGCGGGTTATGATGGGTTGCCTTTGAATGAGGTGGTGCGGATTTTGAGCGAGGAGGCGCGCAAGCGGGATCCGGACAAGCGGGGTGTGAATTTTATCATCAATCCGAACGGGCCGCCGCCGGTGGCGGGGGCGACGGTGATTGATCCGGCGACGGGTGCTCCTGTGCCGGCCCCGCCGGCTGAGGCGGTGGATGTGAATGCGATTGCGATCAAGTTGTCGCCGCCGCTGTCGGATGTGCGGCTGGCGGATGTGTTGGATGCGATTGTAAGGGTGTCGGAGAAGCCGTTGCGGTATTCGATCGAGGAGTATGCGGTGGTGTTTTCGTTGAAGGGGTCGGAGATTGTGCCGTTGTTTACGCGGACGTTCCGGGTGGACCCGAATACGTTCCGTCAGGGGTTGGAGAATGTGCAGGGAGTTTCGTTTGATGTGCAGTCGAGTTCGAGTAGTGGCGGTGGTGGGGGC
>JABFSR010000083.1 GCA_013140495.1 Verrucomicrobiota bacterium | reverse complement strand
GAAAATCCCAAACTCCAAACTTCGAAATCCGCCCAACCTCGCAAACTTTGGAGGTTGGCGTTTGGAGTTTCTTTGGTGTTTGGTGTTTGGATTTTGGTATTTTCATTCAATGGTTAAATAAGAATCCCGGGCTGTTGATCAGCGCCCACGTCAAATCCTGTACGACCGTAAGCCGCTTGTTTTGGTTCTGCCGGCCACTGGCTTTCGCATCTTCGCGCAACTGCACGAGGTAAGGATCAAGACGGATCGGATCTTCCGCCTGTGTTGCTGCTTTTTGCAATTCCGTCAATTTAGGATCAATCGGCAACGGCTCCGACGCCTTCACGACCGCCTGTTTGCGCTTCCAGAATTCACCGTCCGAATCACGGTAAAAATCAAGGATCGCCGAGGCCTGCTCAGGTTTGCGCTGACCGGCAGACGCGCGCGCAGCCTGCACCACATTTTCGGGCAGGCCGAATTCCAGCGGCTCGGCGCTGGTGGTCAGGTAGAGCCGGAAGCGGCCCAGCAAATAGTCCTCACCAAAATGCTGCCACAACATGAATCGCAACATCACACCGTTGGTGCTGGCAATCGGGGTTTCAAGTTTGAAGGTCGCGGTATGACGCTGGATTGCCGGTGCGCCTCCGAGTGCCCAACCGTTCTTTCCACCTTCGATTCTGCCGTCAATGGCCTGCGTGACCGAATAGTCGGTCTGGGAAAAGTCTGCCCTGGCATCGGTAAATTTTGCCTCCGTGTCCGGTGAGTTCGTGCCTGTTGCCCATTTTAATTCGATCTCGCTCAGGACGAAATTGCCGTCCTTGTGCCGGCCCGGTCCGAACTGCGGCAGGCTTTCATCCGGCAACACTTCGAGCATCACACCGGTGATATTGGCCAGCGATGATGCGGCCTCGATCACATAGTCCGATGGGCTTCTTCCATCGGACGCGATGATCGAACCGTCGCTCTGCCGGGACAGTTTGATTTTGGCGGTGGCAGACATTTTCTGCGCATCCACCGGCATCCATGTCGTTTTGGTGTCAGCAGGATTGTTCTTCGTTTCCCAGAAGGCGGCCTGTGCGGGGAGCAATTTTTCATACTCCTTCAACTGGCGTTGCGTGATATCCAGTTCCGACAATCGGCGCTTCTCCAGTTCTGGGCGAAGATTTTTTGTCATCTCGTCGTAGGTGACAAGATCAGCCTTGGACTTCGCGATCGCTTCCTCGCGCTGGCGTTGAAGCTCTACAATCTTGGGCGCCATCGTCACCTCAAGAGCGCTCAGTTCGTTTGTGATATTCGCATTGTCGTTATCCACCGACCCGAGCAGGGCGAGGACGTTTTTGGTTTCCGATTCGGTGGCGGGCCGGTTGACCACGCGAAGGAAAACTTCGTCAATCAGTTTCCGGTCGTCCTTCTCTGTCTCAACCAATGTGGCGAGGGAATTTGTCGGCTCGTTGATGGCGCCAGAGATGGTCGGCCCGCTGAGGAGCGCCATGACGGAGCCGAGGCCCATGTCGCTGCTACGCTCACATTCGCAGGCGCTCTGGCGGACTGGACGTCCGAGTGTGGCGAGCAGTCCGCTGCCGACATCCATTGCCGCGTCCGCCAATTGCGTGGCACGCTGGCCGGGTTTGGCGCCCGGAATCTGCGGCGTGCTGCCTGTAACGCGGAACACGGCATCGAAAAGCGTTTCCGCCGGCAACCGGCGGGCAATCGCGTGCGAATAGTTCACCTTGTCGTCCGCGTTCCATTTGTTCGGGCGGATCGAAAGCTGATACGTGCGCGACTTGCAGATGATCTCCATCAGGTGTCGCACGTTGAACTTGCTGCCAACGAACTCGCGCGTGAGGTGATCGAGCAAGGCCGGATTGCGGGGCGGGTTTCCGGCGCGTGTATCGTCTAGCGGCTCAATGATTCCCGCCCCGGTCAGATAACCCCATAGGCGATTGGCATAACTTGACGCAAAGAAGCGGTTGTCCGCCGTGGTGATCCAGGCGGCAAGCTCCTCGCGGCGCGTGGCTTTTTCATTCGCTTCGTGCGTCGCCGAATACGGAAACACTGGTGGCGACACCTTGCCGGTGCGGTCGTGCTTCACTTCTCCTTCGGTCATATCGCTGACCATTTCATAAAGCGGCTTGGCGCCCTCCACCGCACTGCCGCCGATCTTTTTTTCGCCGCTGGCCGGATCTTCCTTCAGTGAAACCTGCGCAAAATATGCGGAGAGGTGATAATACTGATCCTGCGTCCAGCGCTCAAAAGGATGGTCGTGACACTTGTTGCAATTGAAGCGCGTGGCCAGAAACAGGTGCGTGGTATTTTCCATCGCCTCGGTCGGAGTGCGCACGATCTTCCAATAGCTTGCTGCCGGGTGCTCGCGATTCGACCCTGACGCTGTAAGAATCTCCCGGGCAAACTTGTCGTAAGGTGTGTTCTTCTCGACCTCGCCCCGAATCCAGGCGCGAAATGATTCAGCGCCTTCACTGCCCAAATACTTGCTGTTGCACTGGAGCAGGTCAGCCCATTTGTTGGACCAGAAATCAACGTACTCGGGGCTGCCGATCAGGCGGTCAACCAATTCGTCGCGCTTGAGTCTGGTTGCTCGCGTGTCATCGAGGAAAGTGTGTATCTCCTGGGGCGACGGCGGCAAGCCGGTCAGGTCCAGGTAAACTCGTCGGATAAACTCGAGGTCTGTGCAAACTTCAGATGGCTCGATTTTCATCCGCTGCCACTTGGCTGCCACGAGTTCGTCAATTTTCCCCCAAGCAGGCGGCTCCTTCCACACGAACCCGCTGCGATCACCCATAACTGTCAGCGTCGTGGCCGCGTAGTTGCCTTCATAACGGGCAAGCACCGGAGCCTCACCCCGGCGCAGGCTGGTGATGAGCCCACCGCTCTCGGCTGTGGCGACGTCGGCGTTGCCGCTTTCGACGAAGGCTTCCGTTGTGACATCGCGCGTCGTTCCATCGGCGTAGCTGGCCACCACCCGCATCTGCTGCTTCGAGCCGATCTTCTGAACCACGGGGTCATGGGGAAACATTTCGATCTTAACCACACGAGGCGATTTCATGTCCAGCGTCGCTCCGTTTGCGATCCATTGCCGTAGAATCTGGTATGACTTGCTGTCAACGGTGGTTCGCCGCCCTCCCTCATGCGGCACTTCCGCCACAGCTTTCAACAACATCAGGCTGTCGTCGGGTGAAGCCAGATTGACGCGACGTGAAGCCAGATCATCCGTCAATGCGCGCAAATCCGTTTCGGGGTCGTATCCGCGCAAAGAAAGCTTGAAACCGTTCTTGCCTTCCTTGGCCCCGTGGCAGGTGCCGGCACTGCAACCCAACTGGGCGATGACCGGGGACACATCACGAATAAAATCGGCATGGTAACCCTTGCCAAGCCCGGCAATTTCGACGGGCGCTTCGGCAGTCTTCCCCGCCAGGGCAACGGTGAGTTTGCCTGTGCCGTTTTTCTGCGGCTGCAAAACACCGTGAGGAGAGACTGCCAGCAATTCCGGCTTCACAGTGAACTTCACCATCCGGGTCACATCCACGGTGTCGCCGGAATCGAGCCGCGCGGTCACCAGGAGTTGTGCGTAATCGTTTGGGCTGCCGAACTTGATCCGCGCGGGCTGCAGCTCCAGCGCGGTAATGTTTGCGCCCTCAGGCAAGGACTCGGGAGCGATGACCGGCTCCATGTTCCTGTCCGCCTTGGGCGCCCATGCCGGCCGTGCCGCAACTACAGCGCCTTTCGTGATAGGCACGGACACGAATTCCTTGATCACGCTTCCGTTCGTCGCGTTAAAAAACCGAACGATGCCGTCCGAGCCGCCTGCGGCAATCCGGTTGCCATCCGGACTGAACGCGACCGAGTAAATCTCCGAGTGAGGGACTGCGGCGCGAGCGATTTCATGAATGCCCTGCTTCTTGTATTCCTCAAGCCGTTTCTTCTCCTCGGGCTTGCGATTACCGGGAACTTTGCCCATGAGATCACGCAGTGCCTTTGGCACTTCGTTGGTAAAGTCATAACTGCACACAACCAACTCGCCGGCCCTGTCGAGTCCGCCGCCGTACGCGATGCGCCGGCCATCAGCACTGAAACGCACGCTGAAGACCCGGCCCGTGGTTGGAAACAGATCGGCAATGAATTGAGCGTCGTCGCCGATCTCGCGTTTGACCTCGCGAAAGATTCGATAAACCTTCGGCAACCCATCCGACCCGGCAGCGACAATTTCTTCAAACTTGGGATGCGTCGCCAGGGCCAGCACACCGCCCTTCAAGGCGCCGGGCGTGATGGACGTGACGTTGTCCACAAACCGCTGTTCCGCGATTTCCGTGAGCTTCACGCTCATGTCGCGTCCGCCGGAAATGACATGCTCGCCTTTCGCCGAGAAGGTGGTGCTCATCACCCAATCGGTGTGCGACCCCATCTGCATGACTTGTTTCCCGGAGGCCGCCTCAATGGCTCGCACGGTATTGTCCGGGCAGCCGAAGGCGATCAACCTGCTGTCTGGCGACCAGCTTACACCATAGAGAGTGTCGTAGCTGACGGGCACAGAAATCGTGAGCTTGCGTTTCGCGACATCCCAAACCTGAACCTCACCCAGCCGCGCCGGGTCGCCGCCGGCCACCGCAAGCCACTGGCCATCCGGCGAGAACTGCAAAGACTGGACGCGTTCGGAAAGTCCGATCAGCCGGCCCGCCAGCTTGCCGCTGTTGTTTTCATATAACAGCACCTCGTGAAAACCCGCCACCGCCAAGAGTTTTCCGTCGGGCGAAAAATCCAGTGACGCGATGACGGGTGGTCGAGAGTACACCGGCGGATGCTCGGCATCGTAATGTCGCTTTGCGTCAGCGGGCGTGTCGTCCACCGCGCCTTGCTGAATCCAGGAGCTGATCAACGCCACTTCGTTTTCCAGCAAGGGCGGTTTTCCTTTCGGCATCCGCACCTCGCCGTCCTGCGGCGTGATCATTTTCAGAATCGAACTTTGATCGGAATTCCTGGGGACAATCGCCGCGCCCTCCGCTTCGCCGCCCACGAGCAGCTTTTTGAAATCGGTCATCACATATCCGCCCTTGGATTTTGCCGGCTGGTGACAACCCTGGCAGTTGGCCTGAAGAATTGGTCGGACGTCGCGGTAATAACTCACCGACACCGCTGGTTTGGGATCAGCCTTCTTGCTTTCAGCCGCATGGACTTTTGAGGGAACAATCCCAGTCAGCGTGAGACCGACGAGCAGCCAGGCTGATCGCAAACGCGAGAGCCCGGCAGCAAAACGTAAGATCAGCGCAAACGCGTTACAGCCCAAGGGTGTCATTGACCTACTATTTGAGGCTTCCCTTGAGCTTTTTCAAGAATTATTCCAGCAATGCCTTTGTATGAAGCTGTTCATACAGACTGTTGGTCGCTCCAAGAATCCCCGTTCAACTCTGGTAATGCCCGGCCTTTCAGTCATAGTGTTATGGACAGTTCGCGGCCGAGGCCGACGATTTAATTTATGGAAGAACAAATTTTAAGCTTACTGGGTCAGAAAGATTATTTCCCGGCCAACGTGCCGGAGATGCTGCGCCTCCTGCAACTGTCACCCAATCGGCAGCAGGAGTTGCAGGTGGAACTGCGCAAGCTGGAGCAATCCGGCCAGATCACGCGTACCAAGGGCAATCGCTACATCAAATCGCAGGAAGCCGATCTCATCCCCGGCCAGATTCAAATCAATCGTCAGGGCAAAGGATTCTTACGCCCGGACGATGCGGGCGTGAAGGAAATCATGATTCCCGAAAACGCCACGTCCACCGCGCTTCACGGGGATCGGGTGCTCGTGCGGCGCGATGTGCGAGCGCGCGGCTTGCGACCCGATCGCGGCACGGAGCAGGAAACCGGCTCGGTCATCCGCATTCTTGAACGCAAGCGCTCGCAGATTGTCGGCACGCTGCAACGTGGGCGGCAGTTCCTCTACGTGATTCCCGATGACCCGAGGATGCCGCACGACATCTACGTGCCCGAACCCCGTGACGTGGGCCGCAAACCCAACATCGGCGACAAGGTCGTGGTCGAGTTGCTGGAGTGGGAATCGCGCCACAACAACCCCGAAGGCGAAATCATCGAGGTGCTCGGCGCGCCGGATGAGGAAGGCGTGGATATGTTGTCCGTGCTGCGCCAATACAACCTTCCCCTGCACTTTCCCAAGCCCGTGCTCGCCGAAGCCCGCGCCATCGGCTCGACCGTCACGCCGCACGAACTGGCTGGGCGCGAAGACTGTCGCTCGCATCAGGTCGTCACGATTGACCCCGATGACGCGAAGGATTTCGACGACGCGATCTGTCTCCAGCGTATTTCGCACGACCACTGGAAGCTTTGGGTCCACATCGCCGACGTGTCGCATTACGTGAAGCCGGGCACGGCGCTAGATGTCGAGGCGCGCAAACGCGGCAACTCCACCTACCTCGTGGACCGCGTCATCCCGATGCTGCCCGAGGCCTTGAGCAACGAACTCTGCTCGCTCAAGCCCAACGTGGATCGCCTCACCAAGAG
Organism: Verrucomicrobiota bacterium; assembly: GCA_013140495.1. Classification (GTDB taxonomy): domain Bacteria; phylum Verrucomicrobiota; class Verrucomicrobiia; order Limisphaerales; family JADLHS01; genus JADLHS01. The sequence goes on along the minus strand of JABFSR010000083.1, from coordinate 7,321 downwards.
CGTGGAGTTTCTCGTCGCCGACGATGGCCGCGTGTTGAGCACGAAGTTTTATCCCGCCGTCATTCACTCGCAACGCCGCTTCACCTACAAGGAAGTGTTTGCGATTTTGGAGGAGCGCCGATCACCGCATCGGCTCGGCTCTGAGGCGGAATCGAAACTGGCCGATACGGAGATCGGCGCTCCGGTGCCGGATTCCATCGTTCAGATGCTCCACGACGCGCATGAACTCGCGCAAAGGATTCGTCGCCTGCGTTTCAAGAACGGTTCGCTCGCGCTGGATTTTCCCGAAACGAAGATCCGCCTCGACGAACAAGGCCGCGTCTTGCGCATTGAGAAGATTGGGAACGACGTCTCGCATCAGTTGATCGAGGAATACATGCTCCTCGCCAACGAAGCCGTGGCCACGCGTTTGATGAGCCAGAATCAAAAGGCGATTTACCGCGTCCACGAAGAACCCGACGAACGCCGTCTCAACGAGTATCGCGAGGACGTCCTCAGCCATCACATCCCGTGCGGCAACCTCACCAAGCGCCCCGAAGTCTCGAAGCTCCTGCAAAAGCTCGACACCATTCCCATCGGCGCGGCGCTGAAGATCGGTTTCCTTCGCTCGCTCATGCGCGCCCGCTACGCCGTCGAACCGCTCGGGCATTACGGACTGGCCAAGGCCAAATACACGCACTTCACGTCGCCCATCCGCCGCTACGCCGACCTCGTCGTCCATCGCGCGCTGTTTCAAGCGAGCCACGGCCCGACGCATTCGCTCAAGGAAACCGCCGAACACATCTCCGACACCGAACGCAATTCCGCCGACGCCGAGCGCGACAGCAAGGACGTGAAGATGTATGCCTTCCTGAAAGCGCAGTTGGCGATGCCGAAACCGCCGGTGTATCCCGCGCTGGTGATTGACGTGCGCAACTTCGGTTTCTTCGCGGACGTGCCCGGCCTCGCGATGAGCGGGTTGATCCACTGCTCCAGTCTCACGGACGATTTCTACGAATTCGACGAAGCACGCGGCACGCTGACCGGCCGCCGCAATCGCCGCGTGTTCCGCCTCGGCGACAAAGTGGAAGTGCAGATCGCCAAGGTGGACAGCTTCAAGAAACAGGTGGACTTCCGCCTCGCCCGAGAGGAGCGCGACCGGTCCCCGGTCGCAGCGGGTGAACAACGCGGCAGTCGTCCGCACTTTCAGAAGTCTCAGGGTTGGCGAAGTGCTGCGGCCGGGGACCGTCCTCGCTCCGAACAACAACAACGCCCGCCCCAGCGCTTTCAAGACCGGCAACAATCCCGCCCGCAATCCCGGCCGCAACCGGGTCAACCACCGCGCGGACCATCCCGCCCGCCGCAGCAGAAGTCCGGGAAATTCAAATCACAATCACAGCCGCGTCCGCCGTTGCCGTCCCGTTCGTCCCGCGATGCCAAATCGCAGCCGGCCCGTCCGCAATCTGGCGGCGGAAACTTCCGCGCCGGCCCCGCGCGCCCGCAGATTCCGTCCTCCCACTCGCGCTCGAAGTTTGGCGGGAGACGGCGGCGGTGAGTCTGAGGAATAGGCTTTCGCGTTGGACTGAGGCCAGTTATACAATCGCGAACCTGAACGATGAAAGCTTGGCCTGAGTTCAACGAACACGGAGACCTGCCGCCCGGTGTTCACTCTGCGACTTTGGACGAAACAGTCCAACACTTCGGCACTACGGCCAGGCGAGTGGTTATCGCCCGACGACTGGAACGAATTTATCAACTGGCGCGTTCCACCGGCCATCTGGCTCACTTCATTGTTTTTGGCTCATTCGTCACCGCCAAAGCCGAACCCAACGACGTTGACACCTTCCTGCTGATGGAGGATTCATTTGATGTGCGACAAGTTTCCTCGGAAGCACGATTGGTTTTCGACCACGCCGCCGCGCAGAATCTGCTCGGGGCGAGCGTGTTTTGGATTCGCCGCGCCGCCGCGCTGGGTGGTGAGGAAGCGACCATTGCGCATTGGCAAATCAAACGTGACGGAAACAAGCGCGGGATTTTGGAGGTGATTAACCATGATTAAGAACGACCACGAACTTGAAATCGCGCAGGAACGCATCCGCCAGTTCGAGCGGCAGGTGGCGCAGATTCGGAAGACGGAAACCAACAGCGAAAACTACCGCATGTCCGCAGCGGGACTCTTGGCCGAGATTGACCGGATGAATCTGCAAATCCGGGATTACCTCTGGTCAGTCCCCACCGAACCAACGGCCTCCGCTGCGTAATTTCAATCGCAACCGGCGCGTCCGCAATCCGGCGGCGGAAACTTCCGCGCCGGCCCAGCGCGCCCGCAGATTCCGTCCTCCCATTCCCGCTCGAAGTTTGGTGGGCGAAGAAGGCGATGAGTTGGCGGAAGCGTGTTCTTACAAAACCAAAACAGTACTTTGATTTACAGACCGTCTGGGTAATTTGACGCGCCATGTTCTCGTTATTCAAGAAGCGTCAGCCTGCGGAAGAACTCACCTTCAAAGCGCGGGTCGAAAGATTCTGGCAGTGGTATTCCCAAGTTGGTGCAAGATTTTATCAGACGATTGAAAGCGGGAAGTGCGCTGATCTGGCTACCGAGGTTAGCCAAGGTGTGGATGACTTGTTTCCAGGTTTGGCTTGGGTTTTCGGGCCAGGAACAGAGGGCGTCGGCCATTCTTTCACGCTGTCGGGGGAAGGCGTGCTACACCGTCAATTGCTCGCCATCTACTGCGTTAACCGCGCTCCCAAGCTGAATGGCTGGACGTTTTATGCGTCACGTCAGCCTGGTACGATTGAAGGGATTCGAATGGAAATTGGCGGACATAAGTTCGACGCGATGGAATTTTGGATCACGCCCAGGATTGATAACGAATCGGAAAAGGTGGACATCACTGTGTGGCATCCGTTGTTTGCAACCGTCCGCAAAGAAAACGAACGCCTGAGTCCTTTGTTTCTATTTCTGGACGAAGTGCTCGGCGAATTCGGAACGGGGCAGTGGATTGGCGAGATTGAATCCAACGATACTCGGCTTGCGGACGCAATTCCACTCAAAGAACTCCACGGATTCATCAAAAAACTCGAAGCTGAGAAAGGCTGGCAGAAACTTTCGCCTGGAGAATCAGGCGTTGTGTATAGCCGGGAAGAAAGGGCAAACTGGTTTCTCCGAGACGACATAATCGTCGGCAGCACCACGCATTCCGATTTGGTAAACGAATATTACCGCGCTGAAGGGAAACTCCAAAACCCATTGGCTGGTACCGGTGCTGACTATGTATTCGTTTCCATTGATTCGCGCTTTTTTCCGGAAGCGAAGGAGATGGTGGATAAGCGGTCTGCCATTGAAGATGCGCTGAATCAAAAATTGCAGTCGGCTCACAGCGGTCGCCTGCTCGGTGGTGCATTCGGAGCGCAATATGGTTATATCGATTTGTTATTGTTCGACGGGCAAAACAGTCTCGAAATCGTCGGGCGCGTTCTTCGTGAACAAAACCTGCCTGCTGGAACGGCAATAAACTTCTTCGCCAAGGAAAAGATTTCTCAGAAAGTTGTTCTTTAGCGCTCGCATCCTTTCCCGAAAGCGGTGCTAAAACCCCCGCACTCCAACCGCTGGCGCGCTGGCCCGGCATCCTCGAATATCGCGCAGCGTCTGGACTGCGGCGCGTTCACCGCCGCTTTCCCCCCGGAGCGCGGCTGTGTCGCAGACCAGCCGCAGCACACCCGCCAATACAAGGCGTAAGTTTTTCCACACGTCATCCACATCCACGCGCTGCGACTGGTCCTACGGACACAGTCGCGCTCCGGCAGATTTGTGTCACGACCTCCCTCATCCCGGCCTTCCCGCACTCCGCCGAAGCGCCGGAGCGTGTCATGAGTTTTTGCGATTACCTACGCTCCCGTGTTTGCGTTACCATTGGATTGTCTGAGTCCCGAAATATTTTTATTCAAGGCATGAAAACTTCAAAAATCCATCTCGTCGTCGGGCTTGTTTCAATCCTGCTGTGGGTCGCCGGTGACGCCAAGGCACAAAGTAAATCGAAGCCGGATGCGTTCGCACAAAATCAGCGGCTCGGGCGCGGGGTCAACATTCTCGGTTACGATCCGATCTGGCGGTCGCGGGAGCAGGGGCGATTCAAGGTGGAGTATTTTCAGAAGCTCAAGGCGGCGGGGTTCAATTCCGTCCGCATCAATCTGCACGCCTTCCGGCAGATGGACGCGACAAACAGTTGGGCGATCAAACCGTCCTGGTTCGAGGTGCTGGACTGGGCGGTGAACGAGGCGCAAGCACAGGGGTTGGCGGTGATTCTGGATCTGCACGAGTTCACCCCGATGGGCAACGATCCCTCCGGGAACAAGGAAAAATTCCTGGCCTTTTGGCGGCGGATGGCGGCGCACTACCAGAACGCGCCCGCGACGGTGTTCTTCGAGTTGCTGAATGAGCCGTTCGACAAACTCACGCCGGAATTATGGAACGAATATTTTGCCGAGGCACTCGGCATCATCCGCAAAACCAATCCGACGCGGACGGTGATCGTGGGGCCGGGCCAGTGGAATCAGATTGACCGGCTGGTGGAACTGAAACTGCCGGAGAGTGATCGCAACCTGATCGTGACGGTGCATTTCTACGAACCGTTTGCGTTTACTCATCAAGGCGCAAGCTGGACGGATCGCAAGGACAAGCTGGGTTTCGATTGGAAGGGTTCGCCGGAGGAAGTTGCCGCGCTGAATCGCGCCTTCGACAGGGCGCAGGCTTGGAGCAAAGCCAACAAGCGTCCGCTGTTCCTGGGTGAGTTCGGCGCTTATGATCGCGGGCCGATGGATTCACGCATGCACTGGACCGCTGCGGTGGCCCGCGCCGCCGAATCGCGCGGTTGGAGCTGGGCCTACTGGCAGTTCGACAGCGATTTCATTCTCTACGATGTGAAGCGCGAGGCCTGGGTGGAGCCGATCCTAAACGCCCTGATTCCAAAATCGCCGACGCGGTAGGGATTGTCGCAGCGCGCCGTCCCTGCCACTCAGACGGGATTGAGCTGGCGCAGAACTTCACCCAGCGCAGCGAGACGCGGAGTGGCGACACTGGCTAGTTGTGCCTGGCGCAACGGTTCGAGAAAGAGGCCTTCCAATTCCAGCGGTTGACCACGCTCGAAATCGAGAATCGTGGAGGCTTTGTATGCGCCCATGGTGCGGGTGCGTTCGATCATTTTGTCCGCGAACGATGGTTCGGGCGTGTAGCCCAGGGCGTTTGCGGCGGCAATGACTTCCTGCATCAACTCACGCACGAGCGTTTCCCACGGGCCGCTGTCGAGGAGTTGTTCTGTGGTGAGACATGGCAGGCGGGGTGACTGGAGAATTGGCGGTGGCGCAAGCAACGCGTCGTAACCCGCCGCGCTGGCGACGCCGAGGCCGTTGAACGGAATGTTCCACACAAGTTTCTCCCAGTGCGCGCGGGCGAGGTTGTCGGAAACTTTGCACACGATGCCGGCGTGTTTGAACATGCCGACGATATCGTGCGTGCGCGGTTCGGGCCAGCGTTGGAATTCACCGAGCATGATCAGGCCGTGGTCGAGGTGCTGTATCACGCCGGGCGCGATGCGGTTCAAACAGACGAAGCACAGGCCGCCAAGGATTTGTGCCGGCGGGAAAAGTTTCGCGAGTGCTTCTTCGTTACCGAGGCCGTTCTGCAAGGTCAGCACGGCGGTCTGTGGCCCGACCAACGGCGGGAGCAGGCGGGCGAGTTGATCGTTGGCCGTCGTCTTGATCGCAATCATCACCAGATCGCTGACGCCGATTTCTTCCGGCGTTCGCGCGGCGCGGGGGCGGGCGTTGAAGTCGCCATGCGGGCTGCGGATGTTTACGCCGTGGCGCCGCACCGCGTCATAGTCCGAGCGCAGCAGAAAATGCACGTCATGGCCGGCGCGACTCAACATCGCCCCATAGTAACTGCCAACGGCCCCGCATCCGACCACCGCAATTTTCATTGGCGCTCAAGAGACTTCGCCATGACGAAATCGGCAATCCAAAAAGTGACCGGAGGGAACCATGGCAGGAGTTTCAAACAGGGACGCAGCCCGGATGCGAACTTGATCACTGGAGTGGTGGATTAAACTGTGGTGCCCACGACAGGACTTGAACCTGTACGATGTTACTCACTAGAACCTGAATCTAGCGCGTCTGCCAATTCCGCCACGTGGGCATCCAGCAAGAATACAATGTGCAAGTTGACCCGCCTGAGCAAGCCATTTTCCTGACTGCGAAAGATTCCGAGAACGGTCGGTTCCGGCAAGATTGCCTTGATAACGATTCCATAAGGAGGTACAAACGTATCCATCACCTTAAAGCAATACGTGGAGAAAGATCGAACGGGATCCGCTCTGTCCTGCGGAAATCAGAATCCCACCGCTTGATCTCCACAATCCAAAAACAGTTCCGCCATGAAAACCAACCCTCTCGCGGTCGTCTCCACTCGCAGCCTCGTCCAGTCATTGCCTTGCCTGGCCACGCTCCTTTGGCTTGCGCTCACATTGCCTGCTGCCGCAACTTCGTTGCAACTCGGCTTCACCGTGCCCAGCAGTTTCAACGAGTCCAACCGCCAGGCCGTTCTCGAATGGAACGCCGAGCCGGAGAAAACTTATCTCGTTCAAAGCGCCGATGATCTTTCGCCCGGCACGCAATGGAAGACCGAGGAACCAGTTCGTGCGTCCACCAATGGACCGATCAAATGGATGGCCCCGGAAGTGATCCGGGAGCGGAAGTTTTACCGTCTCATCCTGCCGCAACCGGAAGTCTTCTCCGTCGAACCGGCGTTCATTGATTCTAGCGACAGCAACGCGCTGCTTTACATCATCGGCCAGTGTCTGCCGACCAACGGGACGGTGGTCATCAACGGGCAAAGTTTCACGCCGACGACGGTTGATCCCAATGGCGGCTGGGTTGCGATTTCGCTCAACGGTCTGCCGCCGGGCACACCCGTGATTGGCAACATTCTCGTGCTGAATAATACCAGCAACGTCGTCACCACGTTGCCGCTGCAAAGCCCGGTGTTCTACGGCACGGAGATGACGGCGGAACAAATCCAAGGTCCGCCGGAGGAGCCGCCGTCCAGTCCCCAAACCGCATATTTTTCCAAGCGGGGTTATGACTATTACAAGGCCAAGAGCGATATGAATTCAGCGGGACTTAACACCAATCCCTATTTCGTGGAAAATAAGCTTGAGGGTGAAATGCCTGATACGCGACTCAGTCCGGGAGCCATCGCCGGCATTGCGGTCGGCAGCGTTGTGGACAGCGCCCGTTCGGGACATCTCGTTGAGGTTTTGGAGATAGTGGGTCATCAGATTAACTA
>JABFSR010000112.1 GCA_013140495.1 Verrucomicrobiota bacterium | reverse complement strand
ACGTTCACCTGAATCCCGTGCGCGCCAGACTGCTGCTGCCAGAACAAAAGCTGCGTGACTTCGTGTGGAGCAGTTGGCCGGAATACCTCAAACCGCCGGAGCAACGCCCGCGCTGGTTGCGCGTGGACCGGTTGCTTGGAGAACCCGGAATTCCCAAAGACAGCGAGGCAGGTCGCGGGCAACTGGAACAATACCTGGAAACCCGCCGCGCGCAGGAGGACGACGAGGAATTCAAACCCATCCGGCGCGGCTGGTGTCTGGGCGATGAAATCTTCCGCAAGGAATTATTGGAGAGCGTCCACACGCGCGCCACGGAAAGTCATCACGCAGAAACCCGGCGCGAAACGACGGAGGAGAAGGCGCGGCGCATCCTGAATGAAGAACTGGACAAGCTGGGCTGGACGGGAGCAGAGTTGGCGCGACGTGCCAAGGGCGATGCGCGAAAAATCTGCATCGCACAACGGCTGCGGGCCGAAACAGCGGTGACGTTGAAATGGATTGCGGCGGAGTTGAACATGGGAACGTGGACACACGTAGCCAACCGGCTGCAAAACGCGAAAGGCAAAACCGAACCAAACAACCAACATGAACTCACCTTTGTGTAAATACTCCGGACTGACCCCTTTAAGGAAATCCACGTCAACAGCGGGCTATACTATTACGGCTACCGCTTCTACTCGCCGAGTTTGCAACGGTGGTTGAACAGGGATCCCAAAAGAGAGCCTGGGTTTGAGTTGTCTCGTAGCGGAAAGCTGCCACACAATCCAATCTGGGTTAGACTGTATGTATTCGTCCGCAATAATCCTGTTAAATTGGTTGATCCTCAAGGACTGTCGGAAGGCACCGGCCCATTCACCGGGACTTGCTGCAATAAAGGAAAACAGAACGAGTGGGCACTCGTTGCCGGAGACTGGTTTTTGTTACCGCCCGGCGAATGCACTGTTGACAGCTTTTTTATGACGGATCAAGACTGCGATGGAATGACATGCAAAGGTGGATTTTATACTGTTGGAAACCTTGGATCGATGGACTGTACAGATAAGAAGCTTCCGGGGCAGAAATGCAACCATTACGATGATTACCGATGGACACCAAATAATCCAGGCGGCATGTCGGAGCCGCCGGGACCTCCCGCACGACCGGGACAACCAGGAGGAAAGCACCGCGGAGGGCGAACTGGTCATAAGCCTCCTCCGGGATACCCGTGGGACCCAAGCCATCCTATCTCAACCAAACCTTAAGGGATGAAATCGATAACCATCTTTGCGATTTCGATTGTCGTATTTGTCTGTACATGGGTGGGATGGAATTTTCGCCCCTTCATGCGGCCTGGCCAAACTATCTGTCTTGGTAGTTGGAAGTTCACTGAGCATGAGTTTCAAATTTGGCAGCTCAAAAAAGACACGATCACCGAGCCATTTTCTACTAGCTTGTATACTCGATTCCGAACCAATGAGTGGCACCAGTATTACCTAAATCACCAAGACAATTTTGCCCCTCGTTATGAGTTGGACAAAACAAATGGAGTGATCCTTGTTTGTCGGGGCCACAAATTGCTTGGCGAGTTTGATATATCATCGGGCGAGTATGTGCGGAATGGGGGAGGTGTCAGTTTGGAGGCTGTCTTTTGGCACAATCCACCGTGAGTAATTTGACAAACGAGGCGTCGCGGAAAACTTTTGAGACGAACGCGAACAGCGAGGTGTGTGCTGCGTTACACGAACAATGCCGCCGGAGATTTGGTCGCGCTGGTGGACGGCAAGAACCAGGTGACCAAGTGGAATTACGACGATTACGGACGGGTGACGAACAAGGTGGATCAGGTGAGCGCGGAAATCCTGCGTTACAAGTACGATCCGGACAGCAGGCTGACGAACCGCTGGAGCGCGGCCAAGGGCGACACCAAATACAAGTATGATGGCGTGGGGAATCTGACGAACATTGATTACGCGGCGAGCACGGATGTGACGTTGCAGTATGACCCCATGAACCGGGTGACAAACATGGTGGACGCTGCGGGGACGACGGTTTACAATTACACCATCGCCGGAAGACTGTTCACCGAGGACGGCCCTTGGGCGAGCGATACCGTGACGAATTTCTACAACAACGGATTGCGGACGAATCTGGTTCTGGCCCAGCCGACGGGCAAGTGGACGAACGGGTTTGCGTATGACACGGCCAGGCGGTTGACGAGCGTGACGAGTCCGGCGGGGGCGTTTACCTACACACTGGCGGCAGCAGGCCCGGCGAGTCCTCTCATCCAAAAGTTGCTTCTTCCCAACACGAGTTACATCACCAACGCGTACGACAACGTGGCGCGGTTGAGGTTCACGAAGCTGAACAACTCCAGTCACACGACGCTGGACTCTGCGTTGTACGGTTACAACGCGGGCAACCAGCGGGTGACGTTCACGAACACGGCGGGGACGTGGTTTACGAACACGTACGATTCCATCGGGCAGTTGAAGATCGCGGACAGTTCGACAGCGAGCGAGGATCGCCGCTATGTGTATGACGCTGCTTGGAATTTGAACTTCCGGACGAACAACACGGCGCTCTACACGTTCAAGGTGGACACGAAGAATCAATTGACGAACGCGACGGGGATGACCAGCCGGACCCACGACGACAACGGCAATGTGACTTTCGGCAAGACCAGCAGCCATAGTGCTGAAGGCTTCAGTTACGACGACGAGAACCGCCTGCAGAATTGGTATTGGTACGATGACGACGTCAACGGGGGCGGCAGCCCGACGTCGTCAGCGGATTTGCGGACGGAGTTTGTGTATGATGGACAGGGACGGTTGCGCAACCGGGTGGAATACACGAGCGACGGCGCGGTGTGGGTAGTCTCGGCGGAGACGCGTTACATCTATGATGGGATGCGGGTGATTCAGGAACGGGATACCAACAACACACCGACGGTGAGTTACACGAGAGGGACGGACTTGTCCGGCTCACTGGAGGGCGCGGGTGGGATTGGTGGGTTGCTGGGCCGGAGTCACGCGTATCAAACGGCAAGCGGCAGTTGGACGAACCACAACTTCTATCATGCGGATGGCAATGGGAACATCACTTACTTGGTGAACAGCGCGCAGACCTTGGCGGCGAGTTACCGGTATGATCCATTCGGGAACACGACGACGAGCAGCGGCATACTGGCGTCTGCGAATGTGTATCGTTTTTCGAGCAAGGAAGTCCACGTCAACAGCGGGCTATACTACTACGGCTACCGCTTCTACTCCCCGAGTTTGCAGCGGTGGTTGAATAGGGATCCGTTGGGCGAAGGCGACGGACCGAATCTATTCGCTTACGTCCGCAATCGCAGTATGAACTTCATTGATATCGACGGTAGGCAAGGCTGGGGTGCTCCATTCTTCCCACCTCCCAAACCGCCGTCGGAAGGAGCTTCGGATTGTGCTAGCCGAATTGCGCATGAAGTCGGCAGACAGGTTCCATTTGGTGCAAGGGACCCGTCAAGCCGATGGAATCACTGCGTTGCGAGTTGTCGGATATCACGGGAATGCTCGGGCGGGCGATTCACAGCGTGGATAGCTGGAGATTGGTATCAAGACCCTTGGTGGTTAAGTGAAAAGTATTCAAACAGCGACCCAGGCGATCGCGCGGCGAATCAGGTAGGCAGGGACGCCTCCTGTAACAAGTAGAAGACTTGCGAGGAGTCATGCAA
>JABFSR010000006.1 GCA_013140495.1 Verrucomicrobiota bacterium | reverse complement strand
GTGCCGAGATACGTGCAGATGTCCACCCACGTCGGCTTGAAGTAACCCCAGTTCGACGGGAGGAATTCGCGGTGCAGCGAGATCACAACGATTACGAAACGCTCGAACCACATTCCGATGTTCACAAAGATCGAGAGGATGAAAACAATCGTCAGGTGATGGCGGATTTTCTTGAACCAGAACAGTTGCGGCACGATGACGTTGCAACTGACCATGATCCAGTAACCCCACCAATACGGACCCATGGCCCGGTTGATGAACGCGAACCTCTCAAACAAACTGCCGCTGTACCATGCGATGAAGAACTCCATGCCGTAGGCGTAGCCGACGATTGAGCCGGTCGCGAGAGTGACTTTGCACATCACGTCTATGTGCCGCATCGTGATGATGTCTTCGAGCCGGCACATCGTGCGCAACGGAATCAACAGCGTCAGCACCATGCCGAATCCGGAGAACACCGCGCCCGCGACGAAGTAAGGCGGGAAGATCGTCGTATGCCAGCCCGGCAACTGCGACACAGCGAAGTCCAGGGAGACGATTGAGTGAACGGACAACACCAGCGGCGTCGAGAGACCGGCGAGAATCAGGTAAGCCTTCTCGTAGTTGCTCCAATGACGGTTCGAGCCGGTCCAGCCGAGCGAGAACAAGCCGTAGAGAAACTGGCGTATCTTCGTCTTGGCGCGGTCGCGCATGATCGCGAGATCAGGCACAAGGCCGACATACCAGAACAGGAGCGACACCGTGAAGTAGGTCGAGACGGCGAACACGTCCCACATCAGCGGCGACTTGAATTGCGGCCAGAGACCGTTGGAGTTGGGAATCGGGAACAAGAACCAGTCATACCAGATACGACCGACATGCATTGCCGGGAAAATTCCGGCACACATCACCGCGAAGATGGTCATGGCCTCCGCCGCGCGATTGACGCCCGTGCGCCAGCGTTGACGCAACAAAAAAAGAATCGCCGAGATCAGGGTTCCCGCGTGACCGATACCGATCCACCAGACGAAGTTGATGATGTCCCAGCCCCACATTGTCGGGTGATGGTTTCCCCAGACACCTACGCCGGTTGAAACCTGATAAATCAACATGGCCCCGAGGATGCCCATCCAAGTGAAGCTGATTGCGAAGGAAACCTTCCACCACAACGGCGCCGGACCTTCGGTGATGGCGGCCACGCGATCCGAAATCCAGCCGAAGCTGCGATTGTTCGTCACGAGCGGCAAACGCACGAGTTCCGCAGGCGGCGGGGAGACTTTGATCTGTGAAGCGCCGTTAGACATCAGTGCGCTCCTTTCTTCTCTTCGACCGCGTGTTCATGATCGTGACCCTCGGCGCCATGTTCGGCGTGGTGACCGTTCTTGTGCTCAAACTCCTTGAAGCTCCAGGGAGCATCGGTGTAGTCCGGCATTTTCTTGTTCGGATTGCGAATGCGCGCCTGATAGGTAGTTCGCGGTTTCGTCTTGAGAAATTCGAGCACGCTGTAATCACGCTCGTTCTTCTTCATCTTCGACACGCGGCTCTCCGGGTCGGAAACATCACCGAACACAATTGCGCCCGCAGGACACGCCTGCGCACATGCGCTCGTGAACGTGCCGTCCGGAACCTTGATGTCGCCGGATGCGCCGGCCTTAACCTTCTGCGATATTTTCGCCTGCTCGATACGCTGTGTGCAGTAAGTGCATTTCTCCATGACACCGCGCATACGCACCGTCACGTCGGGATTCTTGAGCATCTTGATCAAGTCCCATTCGTCGGACTGGCGCATGCCGCTCGTCGGGTCCTTCCACCACCGTAGCAAATCCCATTCGCCTTCCGTGCTGTGCAGCAACGGAGTCGGATACCGCGGTCCGTTGAGCTCCTTGAGCGAGCGCTTGTTGTAATCAAGGTAATTGAAGCGGCGAACCTTGTACGGGCAGTTGTTGGAGCAATACCTCGTGCCTACGCAACGGTTGTAAGCCATCACGTTCAAACCTTCCTGGTCGTGCGCAGTCGCGCTGACCGGGCAGACGCTCTCGCACGGCGCGGCTTCACAATGCTGGCAGATCATCGGCTGGTTGACGGCCTGCACGTCGTCAATCCACTCTTCCATCTGCTGCCCTTCTTCCGTGACTTTGAAGGTATCAAACTTGTCCGGACGCTTCGCAGTCGGCGCGGTGAAGTAACGATCAATGCGAATCCAGTGCATCTCGCGACCGCGCTTGACCAGGTCCTTGCCAACAATCGGAATGTTGTTCTCGCTCTGGCAGGCAATAACGCACGTGCCGCAACCAACGCAGCCGTTCAGATCAATCGCCATGCCCCACTGGTGATGGGCTTCCTTCATCGCCTTATCCAGCGGGTTCGGATACATCGGCGACTCGTCAGGCGCTTCCGGCGCGTTCATCTCCTCGACGACTTTTTTGTTCTGCTCGAACGCTTCGAGGTTTGCTTCGCGCACAATCGCGCGGCCTTCCATGCTCCAGTGATCCTGCGTGCAGGCGATGACGTGCGTCTTGCCCGTGGCCTTGACTGTCGCGCCGGTCGCGATGAAACCTGCCGTGGTCAGCAACGGATACGCGTTGAAACCAACGCCTGAACCAACGCGACCAACCTTCGTCCGGCCATAACCCAGTGCGATGCCCAGTGAAAAATCCGCCATGCCCGGCTGCGTCCAAATTGCTCCTTGAACGGTGCGTCCGCCAACGGTTACGTCAACAAGATCGCCGTTCTTGACGTCGAGTGCGCGAGCCGTTTTGCGGCTGACGAGAACGACATTGTCCCAGACAATTTTTGTGATCGGATCAGGAAATTCCTGCAGCCAGCCGTTGTTTGCGTAGCGCCCGTCATCCAGGCTGTAGTCGCGGTGTAGTACGACTTCGAGGTTGTCCTTCGAAGCAGCCGCAGGAGACTTCACGTCAGCGAGCGCTTTGGACAACGCGCCGGAACTAAAGCTGGCACTGACAGTTGCCGCCTTGGTGGAGGCAAGAAATCCGTCGTGCAAAAACCGCTTCCAGGCTTCCTCGCCGCCACTGCTCAACGCGGCAAAGGTTTCGCGGACAATTTTGTGCGGATCGGTTTCCGCAAGACCGGTCAGCCGGGCTAGAAATTCCAAATCCGTCAATCCACCGAACAACGGAGAAATGAGCGGCTGAATCGGCACCACCGTTCCGTCCGTGGTCATCGCGTCGCCCCAGGATTCGAGGAAATGCGTCATCGGGAAATGCCAGTGCGCAGTCGAACCTGTTTCGTCCTCGTAGTAGCCGAGCCGGACGACCGTCTTCGCCTTCGCCTGAGCCACAGCCCAGCTCAAATCCGAAGGCGCGTCATAAACCGGATTGCTGCCGACAATGGCGAGCGTGTCCACCAGGCCGTCGTTGAGAGCTTTCGCGAGTTCCTGGATTTTGCCAATGCCTGCGGGCGCTGTGTATTCGACAAGTTCAACCGTCTTGCCGACTGCACCCAGCGCCGCGTTGATGGCGTGCGCGATCAGGTGAACCGCGAGCGGCTGACGAACCCCGGCGACCACGAGCGCTTTGCCCGCGTTTGCCTTCAAATCTTTTGCGCACTCGGTAATCCACTTCGCATCCAAACCGGCAGGAGCGCTGAGATTGCCAACGTCCACGCCAAGTTCCCTGGCAATGGCAGCTGCGGCTTGAATCACATAACTGGCCGGCGTGCGGAGGCGATGATCCGCGTTCAAGCCAGTGAGCGTGAAC
>JABFSR010000203.1 GCA_013140495.1 Verrucomicrobiota bacterium | reverse complement strand
ACATTCCATCGTTAGGCCGAGCATGGCCGTGCCAACGGTGTTCACACGGTCGGCGCAATACTCTATGCGGAATTCCTCCTCGACGCTGCCGCCCTCATTCGTCTGACGATGAAGACGGTTGAACGCGGTAGCAATGCGTTGCTCGCGCGTGGAGTTCGGCAGCAAATCACCTGCGAGCTGCCAGGTCAGAAATTTGTCGTAGGAAAGATTTTCGTTGAAGGCTTTGATGACCCAGTCCCGGTAAGGAGACATATCCCGTTCAACATCGGCCTGGTAGCCGTAAGTGTCGGCGTAGCGTGCAAGATCAAGCCAGTCCATTGCCATGCGTTCGCCGTAGGCCGGGGAGGCGAGGTAGCGTGCGAGGACTTTGTCATAAGCGTCGGGAGATTTGTCGGTGAGGAACGCATCAATCTCAGCGGTCGTGGGGGGAAGTCCGGTGAGATTCAGCGCCAGACGGCGGAGAAGTGTTTCGTGTGAAGCCTGCGGTGCAGGGGTGATCTTTTCTTTTTCGAGTCGCGCACGGACGAAGGCATCAATCGGATCGCTCGATTTCGTGGCACGCTTGAGCTTCGGCAATTCGACTTTTTCAACCGGCAGGAATGCCCAGTGTTGTTTGAACTCGCCACCCTCCGCCACCCAACGTTTCAACAACTCCTTCTCAGCGAGTGAAAGAGTGAGATGTGAAGCGGGCGGCGGCATCACATCGTCCTCGTTCGTGGTGAAAATGCGGCGGACGAGTTCGCTTTTGTTTGCGTCGCCGGGTTTGATAACCGCCCAGCCATCTTCAAGTTCTTTACGCGATCCTTCGAGAGTATCGAGGCGTAGTTTGGCCTTGCGGGCTGACGAATCGGGCCCGTGACATCGAAAACAACGATCGGAGAGCAGCGGTCGGATTTGAAAATTGAAATCCACCTTCGCCGCCGCTCCAAAAGTCTGGCAAAGAGACAGCGCAGAAAGCAGGACCGCGAGCATTCCATGGAGCGAAATGCGAAGGCGCAATCTACGACTTTCGACGCGGCAGGTCATGCTGGGAGACTAGCATAAATTTTCGGCTGACAACATTCGTTTTGCGGACAAAGCACCAAAAATTTGTCACTCCAACCCGCCTCGCCACGTTTGGCTGTGGGTGTCAGCGAGAGAATTCCTCGCGTAACATTCGTGCGGCTTCAGCTTCGTTGCAAAGCTTGCGATAGGCTTCGTCAATGCTCACGACCGCGCCGGAACCGGGCGCGAAGCCGCAATCTGGATTCAGCGTGATACGCTCAGGAGCGAGAAACTTCAGTGCCTGACGCACGCGAGCCGCGATGGTTTCGGCGGAATCAATCTTCCCCGGCGTCACATCCACGCAGCCGAGGCCGATCTCCAGGTCCTCGCGCAGTTCCTTGAACACTGCCATGTCGCCAACCTGGGGCGTGGTGAATTCCATCGTGAGATGGTGAACCTGTAGCCGGTTGAGATAGGGGAGGATCGGGCCATAGCCACCGCCGTGGGCGAGTTCGCCCCGCACTCGCGCACCTGCGCGTCGGCAAAGATGCACGGCAATTTTGATTCCAGTCACGCCGCTGACGACTTCGTTGATCATCTCTGCGGCGAACGAGGCTGCGGCATTCGGGTCGGAATACTTCGCGCGAACATCCGGGTCCACAAACAGACACAGGTGCGGGTCATCAATCTGCGCGATATGCGCACCGGCATCACGGATCAATTCCAGTTCGCGCCGCAGCACCGGCACGCAGGCGCGCACAAAATCATTCCGCT
This sequence comes from Verrucomicrobiota bacterium, assembly GCA_013140495.1. Lineage (GTDB taxonomy): Bacteria > Verrucomicrobiota > Verrucomicrobiia > Limisphaerales > JADLHS01 > JADLHS01. The sequence continues at coordinate 1,943 of JABFSR010000203.1, read as the reverse complement.
GCGGATAAGCCTTTGCCGATTTGTCAGCGTCCCACATGCGTTCACCGAGCAGGGCGGGCGAAGGGATCGTGGACTTGATCTGCCGGGTGGTGATGGTTTTGAGGAACTTTACCTCGTTTGCGATGAAGCCAGGTTTTCTGGGCGCAAGCTTGTCCACGACAATGGTCCAAGGACGACCGTCGGACGCGGTGCCGAGCTCGAAGCCATGAGCCAGTTCAGCGATGACGCCAATGTAGGATTTGCGCCACCATTCGCCGTCCGTGATCACGTCAATGCCCGCGTGCTCCTGCATTGTTACGGCGAAGCGGACGGCTGCCTGCATCTCGCGCTCGAATTGTTCGGGCGGCAGCGGCGGCCGGTTGTTGATCAGATCAAGGACGAAAGCCGGTCGCGGCAGTGAACCGACGACGGAGGCCGGGAAGAGAATTCTTTTGTTCATTCGCCCTTCCAGTTTTTTTGCGCGAGTTCAAAATCCTGTTGTGTGTCCACTTCCATGTAACTGCCGGGTGTATCAGCGTGCGCCATGTGAACTCCGTCCTCAATCATCTGCTGGAGCAGAAGAATGAGATATGCTTTCTCGAAGACGACAGCTTCCCGGAAGGGTTTGCCGGCAAATTTCTCCTTCGCCTGGCGGTAGTGCTCTCTCAATTGCGCCGTGCCCTTGGGCGTGAATCTGGCAATGCCCGTGTATTCTCCGTGGGCGTCTCCCGGCGCGATTCCGCGATGCACGCGCGTGACCCGACCGTTGTTCACCGTGACTTTTTCCGCATCGTCAGGCGGATGCATCGTGCGATGTTCGTAACGTTCCAGCCAGCGTGTGTCCGCGCTGAGTGCGATATCCGCCGGGTGGTTCAACACACGTCTCACCACGTCGCTGGTGAAAAGAATGTCCGAGTAACAGCAAATGAACCCGTCGCTCATCAGATCCTCGGCGTACATCAGGGATAGGAGAATGTTGTTGTTCTCCCAATTGTCGTTGTGCCGGAAAGTGAAGTGCGGATAGTCGCGGCGCACTTTGTCAATCTGGTAGCCGCCGATGAAACAGATGTCCGTGACACCGGCGCCAGCGAACGCGCGCAACGCCCAATCTAGCATCCGGCGTCCTTGAATTTCGGCGTAGCATTTGGGCGTGTCTGCCGTGGTGGGCATCAAGCGCCGTCCGCGGCCCGCTCCGATGATGATGGCTTTCATGTTGACTGGTGCGGCGACGGTGTACCACGCCGGGATTGTTCCCGCAAAAACAAAACGAGCCGTAGCCTACCCTCCAATTCTCGGAATGAGCATCGGAGTCACCGACCGGTGAAGCTTTTCTTCCATTGGAAAACCTCTAACGTCGCATTGTGACTGCGATCACTGACACGCTTTGCCTCCAATGCGGCCTGTGCTGCAATGGGGTGCTATTTGCAGATGTTCGACGCGAGCGAGGTGACGATTCGCCGCTGTTCGCGCAACACGGCCCACGTGTCCCCCAGCCGTGTCCTGCGTTCAATCATGGTGATTGCACCTGCGCACTCTACGCCGACCGACCGGCGCGCTGCCGCAAATTCGAATGCAAACAACTCCTCGCCGTCCGCGCGGGCGCAAAGACTGCCGAGGCCGCGCTGAAAAAAATCCGCCAGGCGCGAAAACTTGCGGCGCAGGTCGAATCGCTGCTGACGGAGCTGGATTTCAACGACACTCGTCTGCCGTTGAGCAAGCGGTTTCAACGCTGTCAGCGCGCCGCCGAACGCGGGGGTTTGTTTGAGAATCAACTCGATTGTCTGGCGGAATTACAGTTGACGGTTCACAAGCTGAACGGCCTGCTGGCTGCGGATTTTTACGCGTGAGCAGCGGCATCCGGAGCAGGACGGACTAGGCCATCCGCTGTTTCTGCAGCTTGCGGATGGTCTGCCGATGTAGGATTCTACGCGACCTTACAATCAATATGGCACTCAAGAAACTCT
>JABFSR010000104.1 GCA_013140495.1 Verrucomicrobiota bacterium | reverse complement strand
CAACCATTCTTCGACCAGCTTCGATTTCATTGAATTTCTTGCGGTGTCGCTGCATTACTTCCTCGATCGCGGCCCGCTTCATGGGATCAGCAGCCCACTCACGAATGTCGTTCTGAAATTTCTGCAGCATTTCTGGTGGAAGCACGACTGACTTTGGCCGCGGACAACCGTAGTCATCGAACTCGGTGTAGATTTTGGCGGTCATCTCCAAATACTTTTCAAAGCTGAGCCCTTTTCCTTCGAGGCCAATTACATTCCCAACTTCTTCGGCCGCATCGCCAACTCCCTTCAACAAGTCGGCCATCATCATGTTTCCAAGCTCTCGACCAGCATTTGAATAAAACTCGAGAAATTCTTCTGGGCTGAGACCTTTCGCATCCTCAACCTTTACGCCTCGTTCTACGCGTCGAAGGTTGTATTGCATTTCGACTACTTTGCCGTCTTCGCGCTGATAACTGGCTTCTCGTCCTTCTGTTTGAGGTCGGACGCGAATTTGTTTTAACAATGGGCACACTCCCCACATGCCAGCGAACATCTCGTCGCCGCTAACCTTTTGCATTGCTGCTCGTGCTTTTGGAAAAACAGGCAGCATAGCTTTTACAACTTCAAATCCGCATCCGTCACCGCACCGAGCGAGGCGCTCGTGACGTGCGCGGCGTATTTCGCCAGCACGCCACGGGTGTAACGCGGCTTCATCGGCTTCCAGGCTTTGCGACGGGCTTTGAGTTCTTTGGCGGAAATTCCCAGGCTGATTGCCCGCGTCTCGGCGTCAATCGTGATGCGGTCGCCGTTTTTGACGAGTGCGATCGGGCCGCCGACATACGCTTCGGGCGTGATGTGGCCCACCACAAAACCATGACTGCCGCCGGAGAATCGGCCATCGGTGATCAAGGCCACGTCTTTGCCCAGACCGCGACCCATGATCGCGGAAGTAGGCGACAACATTTCTCTCATTCCCGGCCCGCCGCGCGGCCCTTCAAAGCGAACCACCACCACGTCGCCCTTTTTGATTGTGCCATCGAGAATTGCTTTCAACGCGGATTCCTCGGAATTAAAAACACGCGCTGTTCCCGCGAATCGCAATCCTTCTTTGCCGGAAATTTTTCCGACCGCGCCATCGGGGGCGAGGTTGCCGTAGAAGATGACGAGGTGGCTGTTCTTTTTGATCGGTTGATCGAGCGGGCGGATGATGGTCTGGCCCGGCGGATACGGTTGCACGCTGGCGAGGGTTTCGGCCATGGTCTCGCCGGTGACGGTGAGGCAATCGCCGTGGAGCAAACCGGTGTCGAGCAGAGTCTTCATGAGCGGACGGATGCCGCCGATGGCGACGAGCGCGCTCATGCTGAACTTGCCGCTGGGCTTGAGGTCGGCGAGCACGGGCACGCGTTTGCCGATGCGCGTGAAGTCGTCAATGGTGAGCTTCACCTTCGCGGCGTGCGCGATGGCGAGCAGGTGCAACACGGCATTCGTCGAACCGCCGAGCGCGATGACGACTGTGATGGCGTTCTCGAAGGCTTTCTTCGTGAGGATGTCGAGGGGCTTGATGCCTTGCTTCAACATGTTCACGACGGCTGCACCGGCGCGGCGGCAATCGTCGAGCTTCGCGGGCGAAATGGCGTTTTGCGCGGAGCTGTTGGGCAGGCTCATGCCGAGCGCTTCAATCGCGCTGGCCATGGTGTTGGCGGTATACATGCCGCCGCATGAACCCGGTCCGGGAATCGCGCAGGATTCCACGGCGTGCAATTCGTGGTCGCTGATCTTGCCGGCGGCGTGTTGACCGATGGCTTCGAACACGGAGACGACGTCCAATTCTCTGGTGGGGCGATTCATGCGGGCGATGCAGATCATCGCGCCGGGCATGTTTTTGTCGCAACCGCCGATGGCCACGTAGCCATCCATGCCGCCGCAACCCACGACGGTTTCGATCGAGTCGGCGATGACTTCGCGCGAGACGAGCGAATACTTCATGCCTTCGCTACCCATCGAGATGCCGTCGGAGATGGTGATGGTGTTGAAGACGATCGCCTTGCCGCCGTTCGCGTTCGTGCCTTTCTCGGCTTCGAGCGCCAGTTTATCAATGTGCATGTTGCACGGCGTGACATTGCTCCATGTCGAGGCGATGCCGATGATGGGCTTCTTGAAATCTTCCTCGGTGAAACCGACGGGATAAAGCATGGAGCGCGCGGCGGCGCGTTCGGGGCCATCCACGAGGATGCTGGAGAACGGACGCATGGAAATGGAATTCTTAGCGGACAATTTCTTTTTCATCGGCGCGGAGGGTGACAAAATAAATCCGGCGGGGCAAGGCGGAGGAATTGAGCAATTCGATAGAGGCCAAGCTTTGTCCGAATCGTCCACCTGAAAACTCTACTGCAAGAAGAGCGCCCGATAGAACCGTTGTGGTGCAATGGTGTTGCTTTCGGTGAAAATGAAAGGTGACGCGTTCGTTTGTACGGGCAGCCAGTTGGTGGTCGCCAGATTCGTGGAGAGTTGCAGGACGTAGGATGAACCGGCCGCGCCCGTCACGCCGAGTTGGAAATAATTGCCCACCGCAAAGCTCAACGGATACAAAGTCGCCGGTGCACTCAACGGTTGGCCGTAAATTGTGACCATGTCGAAAACCACATCCGCGCCGCTCGAATAACCGCCAGACACTGTGACATACCGCGCTTGGCCCGCTCCGGTGGCAGTGCTCTCGAACTCGGTGACGAGGCGAAGGCCGAAGTTCGTTTTGTCGTTCACCGCGGGAATGGCCGCGAGGTTGTTGCTCTTGCTTTCAAAGGAGCCAACGCTGCTCATCGCGATGGCGGTTGGGAAATCAAGGAACGTGGTGCCGTTGGTGGTGTATTGCAGCCGGGCGTATTTGCTGGCCTGACTCGAAACCCGCTGTTGCCAAGAGACGCTGATGTTCTTGTAGCCCGCCGTGCTCACGTCGAATCGCATGCCGGCGGTTTTGTTGGCAGCGGTGGCACCGGGATAGGAAGTCGTGTCCCATGCGCTGTTGTCAGTCGAGCCCGCTGGGTCAGCGATGGTGTCGCCGGTCACGAACGTGGCGGTTGTTCCACCAGCAAGAGAGGCTGCACCACTGCCGTATGCCGGGGCGGTGGTGCCGAAGGTGGAATTCCCATCGGGCGGAAAACTGTTGAAGTTCCACTGCGCGATGACGCCGGGCGGCGGCACGATAACGGTCAACACGGCCACCGCACTCGTCACGCTGCCGACAGCGTTGGTGACGACGACGGTGTAATTCCCGGCATCGCTGCCTTGAGCAGCGACGCGAGTGTAGTTGCTCGCGTTCGCGCCGGGAATGGGCGAGCCATTGAACTGCCATTGGTAGCCGAATGGAAGAAGCGCGCTGTTCGCTGTGATGGTGAAAGTGGCATTGCTGCCTTGATGAACGGTTATGTCTCCCGGCGGGACGGAGATGGTGGGCAGTAGTCCGAAGTTGGCGGTGATGGTATTATTCGTAGTCATCATGACATTCAACGGATTGCTCGTGCCGCTGGCGTCATCGGACCATCCCATGAAAGCCCAGCCGGCATTCGGGGTGGCGGTGAGCGTAACGATGGAGTTGGAGAGATATGCCGTTTCAATCGGACTTCGCGTGAGGTCACCGTTCCCGTTTGTACGCAGATTTAGACGGAAGCGATCGGGGGTCATACTCCAACTCAGGGTGGTGATTCCCGATACACCGGCGCCGGAGTTCAAAT
>JABFSR010000073.1 GCA_013140495.1 Verrucomicrobiota bacterium | reverse complement strand
ACCGCAAGCTGTTCTTCTTCGTGGACGACAACATCACGTCGAATCTTGCCGAGGCGAAAGAGTTTTTCCGGGCGTTGATTCCACTCGGCATACGCTGGGTCAGCCAGTCGTCCATCAACGCCGCGCACGACGAGGAATTTCTCGAACTACTCAAGCGTAGCGGTTGCCAGGGCGTGCTCATCGGTTTCGAGAGTTTGAATCCAGCCAACCTCAAGGCGATGAACAAATCCTTCAACACCATGCGCGGCGGATTCGAGCAGGCGCTTGCGAATCTCCGCAAGCATCGCATCCGCGTCTATGGCACGTTCGTCTTTGGCTACGATGGCGACACACCGGATAGCTTCGGCGAGACCGTCGCGTTCGCCCGCGAACACTCGCTCTACATTGCGGCGTTTAATCATCTCACGCCTTTCCCCGGCACGCCGCTTTACACGCGACTTCAAAACGAAGGCCGCTTGCTCTACGAGAACTGGTGGCTCGACGAGCGATACAGCTACAACAAAATCCCCTTCCAGCCGCACGGCATGACACCAGAGATGCTCCAGCAAAACTGCCTCGCGGCTCGGCGTGAGTTTTATTCGTGGCGCAGCATTGCCCAACGCGGCTTTGCGGACGTGAACCGGAGCGATTGGTTCATGTGGCGAAATTTTTATTTAATCAACGCGCTGCACCGAAACGACGTGAGCCTGCGCGACCACTACCCACTCGGTGATGAATCGTGGCGAGGTGAAATTCTCTTGGCGGAATGAAAACTGATTTGATCAACGCTCGCCCTCTCCCCCAGGAGAGGGCCGGGGTGAGGGCGAGCGTCACCACTAAAGTCCAATTCTCCCTCGCCACGCGCGCCGACGATTTTGAAATCCGGCGACTGCTTCGCGAGAACCCGATGCCCGGCGCAATCTCCCTCTCCCTCGAACGCGAGCCGGATTATTTCGCCGACGCCGATGTTCCGGGTGAACAGAAACAAACCATCGTCGCCCGCGAAGCAGACCGAGTCGTTTGCGTCGGCAGTTGCACAACCCGCCTGCGCTTCGTGAACGGCCAGCCGCGCCGCGTCGGCTATCTTGGCGGGCTGCGACTCGACGCTAGTGTTGCCGGACGATTCGATATTTTGCGGCGGGGTTACGAGTTCTTCCGCGAACTTCAGACCGAGTCGCCAGCCGATTTCCATTTCACCAGCATCGCCGCTGACAACTTGCGGGCACGCAGTTTTCTGGAGCGCTGTGTGCGTGGAATGCCGCGCTACGAGTTCGTCGGCGAGTTCGCGACATTGCTGATCGGAGCGCCGAGCACCGCCTCGGCCAGTTCTGCCAGCCACCCGCAGCGAGCCGAGCCGGTGCTCGGCGCTCCGCAACTGGCCAACTCGCTCAATCACCACAACCAACACCTCCAACTCGCCCCGCACTGGACGAACGAACAGCTTCAATCACTTGGTCCGCTTGGTCTGCGAGCTGAGGACTTTTACGCTGGACCGGAGGGAAATAATCAAGTTGCCGCTGCGCTCTGGGATCAGCGCAGCTTCAAACAAACCGTCATTCGCGGCTACGCGCCTTGGCTGGCGGTGACCCGACCCGCGCTCAATCTCCTCGCTCGCATTAGCGGCAATCCACGCCTGCCCGCCGTGGGCGCGATACTGCTGAACGCCTTCATTTCACATCTCGCAGTTGCATCTGATGACAAGGTCTCGTTGCTAACGCTGGTTGCGAAGTTGCAAGCGACAGCGAAACTACGCGACATTGAACTGCTCACGCTCGGCTTCGCGGCGAACGATCCGCGTCTGGCCATCGTTCAGAAACAATTTCGCTGCCGGGAATACCGCAGCCGCCTTTACGTCGTGCGCTGGCCTGGAATCGGCGGCGCGGCAGAGGAACTTGACGGGCGGATTCTCGCCCCGGAGGTGGCATTGTTATGACAACGCCCGAGACAAATTCATTCACCATAGTGTCCCGCGTTGAACTATCCTCAGCTCAGAAGAAGGAAATGTTTCAACTCCTGTCCGCGCACTTCGACGGGGTGACGCGCGGACAGTTCACCCGCGACCTGACTGAAAAGAACTGGGTCGTGCTCATTCACCGTGAGGAACGGCTCGTGGGGTTTTCCACGTTGCATGTTTACGAATCATCCTTCGCCGGTGCGCCGGTGAGTGTGGTGTATTCCGGCGATACGATTGTTGCGCCGGAGGCGTGGGGTTCGACGGCCCTGGCACGCGGCTGGATCACGGCGGTCAATCAACTGCGCGAGCGTTATCCGCATGGGAAATACTATTGGCTGCTGCTCACGTCTGGCTTTCGCACGTATCGTTTTCTGCCAGTGTTCTGGCGCGAATTCTTTCCGCGCCACGGTACGCCAGCGCCGGCCGATCTCCGGCGAGTGCGCGATCATCTCGCGACGGAGCGATTCGGTGAGCAATACGATCCGCGAACGGGCGTCGTACGCTTTCCCTACCCGCAACGATTACAGGGTGAGTTGAAAAAGATTCCAGCCGGACGCGTTGCGGATCCGCACATCGTGTTCTTCGTGGGACAAAATCCGGGCCACACGCGCGGTGACGAACTGGTTTGCCTCACCGAACTCACCGACGAAAACCTGACCGCCGCCGGGCGTCGCATGGTCGCACCGAAATCTGATGAAGCTCTCCGCCACCATCGCTAACTCGCTGTGGGCCACGTCGAGTCTTCCTGCATGGCGGCGCTTTCGTCGCGCGTTATACGACCCTGCTGCTGCCCAACAAGTCTGGCTGCGCGAACATCTCAGGCGGAACGCCAATTGTGAGTTTGCCCGACAACACAAACTCGCCTCCATGCACGGCTACGAGGAGTTCGCGCGCCGCGTCCCCCTGATGGACTATGAGCAGTTGGAGCCGTGGATCAAACGCATCCAGCAGGGCGAACCGCGCGTGCTCACCACTGAACCGGTCACGCATCTCATTCCGACGAGCGGCTCGACCAAAGCGCACAAGCTGATTCCCTTCACCGCTGGATTGCAGCGCAACTTCGACTGCGCCATCGGCCCGTGGATTTGCGATCTGGCGCGACTACATCCCGGCATCCTCGGTGGTCCGGCCTATTGGTCCATTTCACCGGCGATACATCCTGCGGTGGCGGAGTCGTCACAAGTGCCGGTCGGTTTCGCCGACGATGCGAACTATCTTAGCGGCGCGAAAGGCTGGCTGGTACGGGCGGCATTGGTTGCACCGGGCGGACTGGCGGGTAACAACGATGTCGAAACCTTTCGTCTTGAAACCCTCCGCTGCCTGTTGCGCGAGCGGGAACTGCGTTTGATTTCGGTCTGGCATCCATCATTCCTCACGCTGCTGCTCGATGCCTTACCGCTTTATTGGGAGCGATTGCTGGCCGGATTGCCAAACGCGCGGCAATTGGAACGGGCCGACCCGCAACAACCCGAAACCCTCTGGCCGAACTTGCGCGTCATCAGTTGCTGGGGCGACGCACATGCTGAATTAGCGCTGAACGATCTGCACCGCCGTTTTCCCAACACCACCATGCAAACCAAAGGCCTGCTCGCCACCGAAGCCTTTGTCACGATTCCATTCGCGGGACAACACCCGTTAGCGGTGCGATCGCACTTCTTTGAGTTCGTTGACGAAGCCGGGCGCATCCGGCTCGCTCATGAGTTGTGCGCAGACGAAACCTACGAAGTGATCGTGACGACGAGCGGCGGATTGTGGCGCTACCGACTGGGCGACTTGGTACGCGTGACTGGGTTCGTGGGCGCGACACCTTCACTCCGCTTCCTGGGACGCGCGGGCAACGTCAGCAACTTGTGCGGCGAAAAGCTCTCGGAAACGTTTGTTGCCGGTGCAATCCAACTCGTCGCAGCTACACTCCAGCAAAAACCGCGTTTCGTATTGCTCGCTCCAGAAGCCGTCGATCACGGCTGGCGTTACACGCTTTTCTTGGAAGGCGATGGCGACCTGTCCGCTTGGGCGAAACCAATGGAAGCCCAACTGCGGCTAAACCCAAATTACGAGTATTGCCGCCAGCTAGGGCAACTAGACGCTCTGCAGGCGTGCACCATCGGATCGGGGGCGCACGAGGTTTTTCTCCGCCACGAAGTTACGCACGGAAAACGATTGGGCGACGTAAAGACGACCTTTCTCTCTCACCGCACCGATTGGGCACAGCAATTTCTGCGAAACAAATTATCCGGAACGCCTCACTCTCCCAGCCAGCCGTCGTCAATGTTCAGCACCGCGACGTTGAGATAATTGGAATCGCCTCGGCGCGCACCGGGCCTTTTCTTTTCCACCGCTATTGCCTACCTTCGGTGGCAGACAAGTCTATGGCACACAAAGTTTATCTCGCTGTGGATCTCGGCGCGGAGAGCGGACGAGTCATGGCCGGCATCTGGAATGGCAGAAAGCTTCGGCTCGAAGAAATCAACCGCTTCCCCAATGGCGCGGTCGCATTGGGCGAAAGCATCCGCTGGGACGTGCTGCGACTCTGGGCGGAAATCCAGAATGGCCTCACGCTCGCCGGCAAGAAGTTTGGTAAACAGGTTGTCTCCGTCGGCGCAGATACATGGGGCGTGGACTTTGTTATGCTCAACAAGCAGGACGAAATCATCGGGCAGCCATACCACTATCGAGACGCGCGCACGAACGGCGCGTTGGAGCGGACATTCAAAAAGGTTCCGCGTGCTGAAATCTTTGCGCAGTCAGGCATTCAATTCATGCAGTTCAATTCCCTCTACCAGTTGCTGGCATGGAAGGAACATTCGCCCGCCATCCTCGACGCAGCAGACACGATGCTGTTCATGCCGGACTTCCTGCATTGGGCGATGTGCGGCGCGAAGAAAGTCGAGTTTACGATTGCCACCACTTCCCAGTTTGTCCATCCGCTCAAACGCAACTGGTCGTTGCCGCTGCTCAAGAAACTAGGACTGCCTACGCATTTCCTGCCCAAGATTGTTTCTCCGGGCACGACGCTGGGCGCGCTTCGCAAATCCATTGCTGACCGAACCGGCCTCGCCGGCGTCAAGGTCGTTGCGCCACCCACACACGACACCGCTTCTGCGGTCGCGGGAGTGCCCACCGCGAACACTGGCAAAGCCAACTGGGCTTACATCAGCTCCGGCACGTGGTCGCTGATGGGCGTGGAAGTCCAGAAGGCTGCGCTGTCTCCGCGCGCGTTAGAATTGAACATGACCAACGAGGGCGGCATTGACGGCACGTATCGCCTGCTAAAAAACATCATGGGCCTATGGCTTGTGCAGCAGTGCAAACGATCGTTCGATGCGGCAGGCAGAAAATACGATTATGCGCAACTCGCCGCGATGGCGGGCAAGGCCAGACCCCTACGCTCGATCGTCAACCTCAACGATCCACGCTTTCTAAACCCGCCAGACATGCCCAAGGCAATCCAGGAGTTCTGCCGCGAAACGAAACAGCCTGTACCGAAGACTGAGGCGGAACTGGTACGGTGTGCTTACGAGAGCCTGGCACTCAAGTATCGTGAGGTGCTTGGTTCGCTCGAAGAATTGACGGGTGAACAAATTGAAGTCATCCACATCGTCGGCGGCGGTTCGCAGAGTCAGTTATTGAATCAGTTTACTGCGGACGCCTGCCAGCGCCCGGTCATCACCGGCCCGGTTGAGGCGACGGCCATGGGTAACCTGCTCACTCAGATCCGGGCAGATGGGGAACTCGGATCACTTGCCGAAATGCGTGAGGTGGTACGCGCATCAAGCCAGGTGCGACGTTATGAACCGGCGGCGTGGAATGAAGCCGCAGATCGATTCGCAAAGTTGAAGAACTAGAATTTGAACAGAAATAATCGGCTGGATAAAACATGCCACACACTTGCGTCAGAGCGGTGGTTGCGCCAGCCACACGCGGGATGAATTTCAAAATGAACAATCAAAGAAAGCAGCACGGTTACGCGTTTCTCAAATTCATGGCCCTGTTGGCACTCGTTGGGAATGGGATGGTGGCAAGCTCGTCGGCCGCCCTCAAACCAACAACGCTCAGAACAGAATACCTCAGCAATCCTCTTGGACTGGATTCCTCCCAGCCGCGTTTGCAATGGCAGCTTGCATCGAACGATCGCGGTGCCAAGCAGACAGCATATCGCATCCTCGTGGCTGGCTCGGCCCAACAGTTGACACGCAACGAAGGCGACCTTTGGGATTCGGGCAAGGTTGCCAGCAATGCGAATGCGCAAATCACCTACGCCGGCAAACCGCTCACTTCCGGGCAACCATGCTTCTGGAAAGTGCAGGTCTGGGACGAAAACGGCAAAGCTTCCCGCTGGAGTGAAAACGCACACTGGACCATGGGCTTGCTCACCCCCAGAGACTGGAAGGCAGAATGGATTTCCTATCGCGACAACGCGCCGTTGCACACGAACCGCACGTCCCTCTTTCTGCCGCCGGCAAGGCATTATCGCAAGGAATTCACCACCACAAAGTCTGTGAAGCGAGCAACCCTTTATGCGTCGGCGTTGGGTTTGGTTGATATGCATCTAAACGGCCAGCCGATCACCGATTCATTCTTCGAATCGGGTTGGGCAGACTATGAGAAACGGGCTTACTACCGCACGCACGATGTCACTAGCCTGTTGCAAAGCGGCGACAACTTTATCGGCGCCGTCGTCGCGGACGGCTGGTATGCCGGTTATGTCGGCTACGGTTTGCTTGTTGGCTACGGACCAAACAGAGTGGGGCGTTACTTCTATGGCAAGACTCCGGCATTTCTCGCCCAGCTGGAAATCGAATACACCGACGGCTCTCGAGAAACCATTATCACTGACAACTCCTGGCAGGTAAGCAGTGACGGACCATTTCGCGAAGCAGACATGATCATGGGCGAGGCGTTTGAAGCTCAGCGCCACGACGCCAATTGGTGCGTGCCTAAGTCGAGCCCGCGCCACGCTCGCGGACCATCGCCCGAATGGAAATGGGAATCCGCCATCCGCGCCGGGGACAATGGGAGCACCAAAGCAGTATTTTCTGACAATCGAGGTTCGCGTGAGGTTGAATCGGGTTTCCAACGACCGCCCAAACTCCAAGCCTACGCCGCCCAACCCATTCGCATCACGCAGGAACTCAAAACACAGCGAATCACCGAGCCCAAGCCCGGCGTTTACATCTTCGACCTTGGCCAAAACTTCGCAGGCATCATCCGACTGAGAGTCAAAGGCCCGGCGGGAACAAGATTGCAAATCAGATACGGTGAAATGCTGCATCCGGACGGGCGACTGATGACGGAGAACCTGCGCAAAGCGCGCGCCACTGATTTCTACACGTTGTCCGGAGACAGGGACGGGGAAATCTGGTCGCCCCGATTCACGTACCACGGTTTTCAGTTCGTGGAGGTTTCCGGCCTCCCCGCCAGACCATCGCTCGACACCGTAACCGGACTGGTTCTGCACAACGACACACCGCTGGCAGGGGAGTTAGCATGCTCGGATGAAGTGATGACAAAGTTCTGGAAGAATACTCAATGGACACAGCGCGCGAACTTTATCGAGATGCCCACAGATTGTCCGCAGCGGGATGAACGACTGGGCTGGATGGGCGACGCGCAGGTGTACGTCCGCACCGCCAGCTACAACGCCGATGTCGCGGCGTTCTTCACCAAGTGGCTGGATGACCTCGTTGAAGCTCAACGCGAGTTTGGGCCCTACCCAGATTATTGCCCGTATCCAATGGGGCACGGTGCCAAGGATCAGACGTGGGGAACGGCATGGACCGATGCCGGCATCATCTGTCCCTACACGATCTGGCAGGTCTATGGCGACAAGCGGTTGATCGAAAAGAATTGGGATTCCATGACGCGCTTTATGAACTGGCGGAAACAACGCGCCAAGGATTTCCGCGGCGGCAAGGACGGGAATACCTGGGGCGACTGGCTCAACGTGAATGAACCGACCCCGATAGAATTCGTTGACGCGGCGTATTTCAAACACGATGCGGATTTGATGTTCCAAATGGCCCGTGCGCTGGGAAAACAGAAGGAGACGGATGAATACGTGGCTCTTTCTGCCAATATCGCGACTCAGTTCGCCAAGGATTACCAGAATCCCGATGGAACGTTGAAGGTGAACACACAGACCGCACATGTCCTGGCGCTGACGTTCAAACTGTTGCCCGGGGCATCGTCCATAGGGATTTCCGAAGACCTCGCGGAGCGAATCGCGAAGAATGACTTTCGCATGGCAACTGGCTTCCTCGGGACCAAGCCGTTGTTACCCGCGCTTTCGGCAAGCGGCCAAAACGATCTTGCCTGCCGGTTGTTCCAGAGCCGCCGCTTCCCGTCTTGGGGTTACGAAGTCGTCAACGGCGCGACGAGTGTGTGGGAACGGTGGGATAGCTATACGAAGGAGTTTGGATTCAATGGCGCAGACGGAAAGCAGAACGCCTCGATGAACAGCTTCAGCCATTACTCGTTCGGCGCGGTGATGGAGTGGGGATTCCGCACCCTGGCTGGCATTGATACCGACGGCCCCGGCTTCAAGCAAATCATCATCCGGCCCAATCCGCCTACTCCTGGCAGCAACCCGGAACAGACACCGATTGATTGGGTAAAGGCACATTACGATTCCATCAATGGCAGGATTGTCAGCAGTTGGCGTCGTACCCCCTCACGCTTCGAGTTGGAAGCGACGATTCCGGCGAACACCGCCGCAACGGTTTTCCTCCCAGCAGCGGACGCAGCTCAGATTTCTGAAAGTGGCAAAGCCCTGACAAAGGCGAAGGGTGTCGACCTCGTACGCTTCGAGGGCGATCACGCCGTCCTCAGGGTTGGAGCGGGCACCTACAAGTTTGCCAGCACGACCAAGTAACTTTCACACCTATGAATTCAAGCATCTGGCTTCGACGGTTCTGCATCGTTGTGCTGGCACTAATTGTTTCGACGGGCTTCGCACAAACTAACGCAACTGCTGTCAATGCATGTGTCGTTCCCACCCCACGCACCGACGCGCGTGGAACGAATCGTTATCTCGAACTGAACCAGCGAGTCTTGGATAACCATGGTCAGGCGGATGTTATCTTTCTGGGCGACTCCATCACCCAAGCCTGGGAAGTTGAGGGCAAGGCGGTTTGGGAAAGATATTACGCGCCGAGGCACGCACTGAATCTCGGCATTGGCAGCGACCGAACGCAACATGTGCTCTGGCGTTTGGACTACGGTCATCTGACGGGTCTCAAGCCAAAGGTCGCAGTGGTTTTGATCGGCGTGAACAATATTCCCGACGACACTTGCACACCACGGATGGTGCTGGAAGGCGTGACCGCCGTGGTACAAAAACTCAGGACGAAGCTTCCGGAGACAAAGATCATCCTGCTGGGCATCTTCCCTTTCCATGAGGATTTCCACCCGCAGCGGGCCAAAGCCCTTCAAGTCAATCAAGCCCTTCGTAAACTGGACGATGACAAATCAATTCACTTTTTGGACTTCGGCCACCTGTTCATACAAGGCGACGGTACAATCTCGAAGGACATGATGCATGACTTCGTGCATTTGTCGCCTGAAGGCTATCGGCTTTGGGCAGAAGCGATGGAGCCAACACTGGCGAAACTGCTCGGCGATCAGCCCGTAAAACCTTGAAGCGCTGTAAAAGTCGCCCGCCTCGGATGATTCTGTTTTTTTCAATGAAGCCGATTCGCTCCGAGCGTTGTGACCGCGGAGCGGTCGCATTTCGTCCAAGTTGTTCCCGACATAAGACTGGCAATCAGCCGTGCGGCGTGATAAAGAGAAACCATGAAGACAGTCCATGCAGTCTATGAACACGGCGTTTTTCGTCCGCTTGAAGCTGTTGAGTTGGCAGAGCAGACAGAAGTTGAGTTCGAGCCTAAGATCATCGGGCAGATTGAACCGAAGCCCGGCAGCATGGAAGCTATCTACGCGATACTCTCAGAGCGTTTTGAATCTGGCGAACGCGATGTGGCCGAGCGCCATAATGAACATCAGCCATGACGGTGTTCATGGATACCGTCGGGTTGGTGGCGGTTTGGGATAAAAGCGATCAATGGCACGAAACCGCCAACGCTTGCTTTGTCGAATTGCTGACTTCCCGTTCCGAGTTGGTCACTACCACCGCTATCCTCTTGGAATGTGGCAATGCCGCCGCCCGTCGTCCCTATCGTTCTGCTGTGAACCGGTTGCGCCAGCAACTCGAACAGGGAAATCGGCTCATCACACCGTCGGCTGACGATTGGCAGCAGGCGTGGTTGGCCTACGATAAAGGCGAAGCCGATGCCGCCGGGATTGTGGATCATGTTTCCTTTGTGGTGATGCGACGGCTTGGAATCACCGCGGCTTTCACCAACGACAAGCACTTTCGCACAGCCGGACTTGAAACCATGTTTTAGGCCCGAGCCAGACCGCGACCCGATGACGTCAAATGCGCCTGGTAGAGAACGACACCTTGTTCCGCAGACTACAGTTTTCGGCGCTTTACCTGGACCTGCCAACGCCTCCCATTTTGACTTTCTTCTCTGCGCAGCTTGGCGACAATTCACACCGCAATGGCAAAAGCTGTTTTCCTCGACCGCGACGGGACAATCATGAAGGAGGGCGACTATCTGCGCGACCCAGCGCAAGTGGAGGTCTTCCCGTCGGCGCTCACGGGCTTGAAGCGACTTGCGGATTCCGGCTTCCTCCTGTTCATCGTCACCAACCAGTCCGGCGTGGGGCGCGGTTATTTCACCATGGAGGATGTCAACAAGGTCAATGCGCGCGTCGTCGCTGATTTTGCGAAGATCGGCGTCCGCTTTGAAAAAACCTACATTGCACCAGAAGCACCGGATCAGCCGAGCCGCGGGCGAAAGCCCTCCCCCCAGTTTTTGTTTGATGCAAGAGACGAATTCGGCTTGAGCCTTGCTGAGTGTTACATGATCGGCGACAAGCTCATTGACCTCGAATGTGGTTGGAACGCTGGCGTAATGAAAAGCATTCTCGTCCGCACTGGCTACGGGGTTAAGGTTGAGCATGAATCCGCCGACAAACTAAGACAGGCCGTCGTACTGGATGATATTCAGGCGGCGGCGCGGTTTATTTTGGACGGTAAATAGTCAAACGTCATGTGCGGCATCATCGGATACGTCGGTAAGAAAGCGGCCTCGCCGGTTCTGCTCGAAGGACTGCGCCGGCTGGAGTACCGCGGCTATGACAGCTCAGGTGTGGCGGTGCTCGGCAATTCCACGGTCGAAGTGCGGAAGAAAAAGGGCAAGATTGACGAGGGCCTCGCACACGAAATCCAGTCGCGGCCTGTCAACGGCGATGTCGGCATCGGCCACACACGTTGGGCCACGCACGGTCCGCCTTGCGACGAAAATTCCCACCCGCATCTCGATCAATCCGAAAAGATTGCCGTCGTCCACAACGGCGTCATTGAAAATTTTGACGTCCTCAAGCAACGCCTCCTGAAAGCCGGACATCAATTTCATTCCACTACGGACACGGAAGTTCTCGCGCATCTCATCGGCGAACATTACGCGAAACGTCGAAGCGGGAAGTCCGAATCAAACACGCTCACCCTCGCCGTTTGCGATGCTTTGCGCGAAGTGATCGGCACCTACGGCCTTGCTGTAATCTGCACCGAACAGCCGGACGTCATTGTCGGTGCACGGCGCGGTTCGCCGCTCATCATCGGTATTGGCGACGGCGAGAACTTCCTGGCCAGCGACGCCAACGCCATCGTCGCCCACACCCAACGCGTGGTTTATCTCAACGACTACGACGTGGCCACCGTGACGCGCGCGCGTTTCGATGTGATGAATCTCGGAACGGACACCGCCAAGGTACAGATCAGTCAGCTTGAATTCCAGGCGGAGGATTCGCAGCGGGGCGACTTCGAGCATTTCATGCTCAAGGAAATCTTCGAGCAACCTCGCACGGTCGAGAACGCATTGCGCGGTCGCGTTGACCACGAAGGCGCAACGGCAAGGTTTGGAGGATTGAACATGTCCTCGGCGGAACTGCGCTCCATCGAGCGCATCGTCATCGCGGCCAGCGGCACAAGCTGGCACGCGGCGCTCGTCGGCGAATACCTGATCGAGGAATTTGCGCACCTGCCCGTGGAGGTGGAGTTCGCGCACGAGTTTTGTTACCGCAACGCCCCACTCCAGCGCGACACCGTGCTGCTTGTGCTTTCGCAATCCGGCGAAACAGCGGACACCCTTGCCGCGTTGCGCGAGGCCAAACGTCGCGGCCACCGTGCGCTTGCCATCGTCAATGTCGTTGGCAGCACCATTGCGCGCGAATCTGACGGCGGCATTTACATGCACGCTGGACCGGAGATCGGTGTGGCGTCCACCAAGGCGTTTGTTTCCACGCTCACGGTGTTGTCGTTGCTTGCGGTTCATCTCGGACGGATGCGGATGCTTTCCGCCGGACGCGCACAGGAAATTCTCAAAGCCCTCGAAGCCGCGCCGAAACAGATCGAGGCGTTGCTCAAACAGAACGAAGAAATCAAGAGGATCGCAGTAAAGTACGCGCAGGCCGAGGATTTCTTTTTCCTGTCGCGCGGTTACAACTTCCCCATCGCACTCGAAGGCGCGTTGAAACTAAAGGAAATCTCCTACATTCACGCGGAGGGGTATTCGGCGGCAGAGATGAAGCATGGACCGATTGCGCTGATTGATTCTAAAACACCCACGGTGTTCCTCGTACCACAGGATTCCATGTACGACAAGACGATGGCAAACCTTGCGATGATACGCGCGCGCAAAGGGCCAATTATTGCCATCGCCACCGAAGGCGACGAACAGATCAGAAAAGTCGCCGAAGACGTGATCTACCTTCCGAAGACCATCGAGCCACTCAATCCGATCCTTGCGAGCGTACCACTGCAACTTTTTGCCTATCACATCGCCACCGCACGCGGCTGCGACGTGGACAAACCGCGCAACCTCGCCAAGAGTGTCACAGTAGAGTGAAAGCCACGAAGCCCGAGGCGTATTCGAGCTTCTCGAGAGGCGCGGATGCCTGATGTCTCAAATGTGAACTAATTCTTGCTTGCCGCATCGCGTACTTGCAGCAAATGATTCAACCCATGCACGCAGGGTCACAATCCAGCAAGCGGAAGCACCATACCCACCGCAAAACACAGCGGCTTTTGTTGCTTTGCGCGCTTGTAGCCATTGTGGTGGCGCTTGTGGCTGGTTTTTTCTGGCTTATGAGCAGCCCGCAGTTCGCGATGCCACGATAACTCGCATCACGAAATTGCGCCCCGCTTACGCAGCAACGCCTCCATTGCCTTGTCCATCAGCAATTCCGCCAGCGGTTTGGTGACTCGATCCAGTTCGGCACACGCCAATTGCAACCGTTTCAAATCTCCCGTCCCACCCTCCGTCTGACCGGTTGTCAGCGCGAGCGACAGTTCACCGAGCGCCGACTGAACCTGCGTTTCGTATTCCGCCTCCAGTTCGCCAGCACAATCCGCCAAACCCTTTCTCGTCGCAGCCAGAAGTTCGTCCGCCTTGAGTTTTGCTTCAATCCAGCGGCGTGCTCCCAGATCATCAAATGCGTGCTCGACGCTTTCCTCGACCATCTTCGTCACTGCCGTGTCGTCCACGTCCACGGCGGACTTCATCTCCACGATTTTCTCGCGACCCGTGCGGGTGTCGCGCGCGAGGACGTGGAGGATTCCGTTGGCATCAATTTCAAATTGTACTCCCACACGTGGCACGCCTCGCGGCGCAGATCCAAACTCCAGCGTGAATCTGCCAAGACTCCAGTTGTCCTTGGCGCGCTCGCGCTCGCCCTGCAACACATGGATGAGCATTGATTGTTGGTGATCCACGGCGGTGGTGAACATCTCGCCAGCCTTCACCGGAATGGTCGAATTGCGCGGGATGATGACGTTCATCAAACCACCAAAGGTTTCGATGCCAAGCGACAACGGCGTCACGTCGAGCAGCAGAACATTTTTGAATCCGCCGGAAAGAATCTCCGCCTGGATCGCCGCGCCGAGAGCCACAGCTTCGTCTGGATTCTGGCTTGTGTTGAGCAACGGCCCCGTGCGTTTGTGATGATCCTCGCCAAGCCGGATGCCGCCGCGTTCCTCTTCAAACTCCGCGCACCCGAACCATTCGCTGACGAGCTTCCGCACAAGCGGCATACGCGTCTGGCCACCGACAAGGATGATCTGATCGAGGTCGCTAGATTGAAGCTTCGCGTCGGCGAGCGCGCGAATACAGTGTTGGCGCGTACGTTCGATAATGTCTCGCGTGAGGCGTTCCAGTTCCACGCGAGCAAGCTTGTAGCTGAAGGAAACATCAGGCGTGAGAAAGGGCAGTGCTATCTCGGTCTCCGTTTCCGTTGAGAGTTTTATCTTGGCCAGTTCAGCAACCTCGCGGACACGGGACAGGATTGCCAGTTGTTCCGTGTTCCGCGTTCCGTGTTCTGCGTTGACTGGAGTCGGCCCGCCCGCCGCTGCAATTTTTCCGACGAGAAAATCCACCATCCGTTTGTCGAGGTCATCGCCACCGAGCCGTGTATTTCCGTTGGTTGAGAGAACCTGAAAGACGCCCTCATTCAATTCGAGGATTGAAAGGTCGAAGGTGCCGCCACCAAGATCGTACACGGCGATCTTTGACTTCTCGCGCAACTTGTCGAGCCCGTAGGCGAGCGCGGCGGCGGTGGGTTCGTTGATGATGCGTTCGACGGTAAAGCCCGCGAGTTCGCCCGCGCGCTTGGTGGCATTGCGCTGCGCGTCGTTGAAGTAGGCCGGAACGGTGATGACAGCGCGGGTGACAGCCTCGCCGAGCGCGACCTCGGCATCCTTCTTGAGTTTCTTGAGCACCTCGGCGGAGATTTCCTCGGGCGTGAACTCTCGTTCGTGGATTTTGATTTTTACCGGGCCACCGCCCTGCCCTGCGACAGGATATGTGACAAGCATCTCCTCCTGTGAAATATCGGAACCCCGGCGACCGATGAAACGCTTCACAGAATAGGCAGTCTGCGCGGGCTTGATGGCGCGAACGCGATTCGCGGCGTGGCCTACGAGGGGCAGATCTCCAGACGCCGGCCAATGAACGACGGATGGCGTGAGCCGCCGCCCTTCGTCGTCCGCAATGACAAAAGGAATCCCGCTGTCCACAGTTGCGACGAGGGAATTGGTTGTGCCGAGATCAATGCCGACGATTTTGCTCACGCCATCATCGTGGCAAGAAATGGAGCACGGCGCACGAAGGAATTGAAGTTGAGGCTTCCAGAACGAAGGAGATCACACCCAAGAAAAGAGAGAGCCCGGACGGCGAACCGTCCGGGCCTCATTTCCCCCCTGGCGAATCCCGCTATTACTGGATCAGCTTGAGCACCGATTGTGGCAGTGCATTGGCCTGGGCCAGCATCGCTGTTCCGGCCTGGACCAGGATGTTGTAGCGGGCGAAGTTCGTACTTTCCTCTGCAACGTCCACATCCTTGATGCGGCTGTCAGCAGCGGTGAGGTTGTCCTTGAGAACAGCGAGCTGTTCATTGTAGGACGTGAGCACCGAGATGTTCGCTCCGACCGTGGCGCGGTCGGTGGCAACGATGTCAATCATTCCGGTCACAGCCGTCAGCGCGGCGGGTGCGGCGGTGGTGAGGTCCTGCGCCGTCAGGTCGTACGCCGAACCGTCAATGCCCAGCATCGTGTAGGTGGCGCCTTCGCTGTCCACCACCACGTTGCGGTCGGTGTTGTCGAGCAGACCGACGCCGTTGAATTCCTTCGTGGCGAGGTCGTTGATATAGACGGCCAGCGACTGGAATTCCGTGTTGTAGAGCGCGTTGTCCGCCGGACCCTTGGTGACGTCCTGTGCAAGCACGGACAGTTCGCTCATGCGATCCAGCGCCTTGGCAACCTTCTTAAGGTAGCCGTCCTGCGTCTGGCTGAATGAAATGGCGTTGCTGACGTTGGCGCGGACTGCGGTGATACGGTTGATCTGTGCGTCGAAACGCAAAGCAACCGCAGCGCCTGCCGCGTCGTCTTCCGGCGATACAATCTTCAGACCTGAAGAAAGACGTGCCAGGGACTTGTTCAACATGCCGGTGGATTCCGAGAGCAGGCGGGCGCCTGTCTGTGCCGATAGGTTTGTATTGATGACCATAACTCTATTCCGTGAGTCGCCCTTGCGGGCATTTGTTTGAGCACAGCGTCCTTGCTGTGGATGAAACTTGTTTTGGGGCTTTCACCGTTCTCCCCTGCCGATTCTTTGTGGCGACCAGCGGCCTGTCTTGCGACAGTTGATCAATCGGCGAGGGAAGAAAAATCTTTAGGGAAAAGAACATGAGCCCGGTGAGATGAAGCAGTTGGTGGAAAAGCTAACTCAACTCAGAGGCGCGTGGGCGCGGTGAACTTCAGCCTGATCACCTTCTTCACTCTTGTCGTCGAATTTTGACAACTACGAACCTGGAACGTGGAGGATGAGGTCAAAACCGATTACGACGTCGTCTGCCGCAGTTGCTCCAGTCACGCTCAGAGAGGATGCCGTGCGGCGCGACCGCAGCCCCGGTACGTCGTCACGCAGTCAATTCCAAAGCGGCATTTGCCTTGGAGTAATGTTTCACCACCTGTTGGAGTTGCTCTTGAGTGAATGGCTTGGAAAGAAAGGTGGAAGCGCCAAGGTTCATCGCTTTGGTGATGTATTTGTCCGCGCCGCGCGAGGAGATTACGATGACTGGAATGGAGGCCCACGCGGGGTTGCCACGCAGTTCGCTGATCAATTCATAGCCGTTGAGACGCGGCATTTCCAGGTCGGTGAAAATCAAGTCGAACTCCTGCTCGCGCAGTTTTTCCAATGCGTAAAGACCGTCGGACACGGTGGACACCTTGCAACCCAGTTCATTGAGCATCCGTTCCTGCACTTTGCGGACGCTCAACGAGTCGTCCACAATCAACACGTGCAACTGATCCGAACGTCTGACCGTACTGCGGGCGCTTGGACGGGATTCACCGGCGTTGCTACGTTCGCCGAACTTCAACAGCGTGGGCAGGTTCAGAATCGGAATCACTTCGCCTTCCGCGTCGAGCGTGGCGCCGTTGAGCAAAGGGTGTTGCGCAGTGAGTGCGTCGAGCTGTTTGATGACAATTTCCTGGCGGGCCAGCACGCGATCCACCACCACGATG
Organism: Verrucomicrobiota bacterium; assembly: GCA_013140495.1. Lineage (GTDB taxonomy): Bacteria > Verrucomicrobiota > Verrucomicrobiia > Limisphaerales > JADLHS01 > JADLHS01. The sequence goes on along the minus strand of JABFSR010000073.1, from coordinate 38,058 downwards.
GCGCGGCGGTCACCGACCGCGACGACGACGCCCTTGGTGGAATTGTCGTCGCCAGACAAGTGGAAGAGTTTTGAGAGACGCAGCACGGGCAGCGTTGTTTCGCCAACCTGATACATTTCATGTCCACTCTCAGCGCGGGTGCTGGGCACGTCGAGAATCAAGCCGGACTCGATGAAGTTGAGCGGGAAGGCGAACGTGGTGTCGCCAACGTCTGCAAGAATCGCCTCGGAAATCGAGAGGGTCAGCGGCAGGCGCAGCGTCCAGGTTGTCCCCTGATTGATCTCGTACTTCAGCTCGACGGAGCCGTTGAGATTTTCAATCTCCTTGCGCACGACATCAAGGCCGATGCCGCGCCCGGACACGCTGGTGACCTTCGCCGCCGTGCTGAAGCCGGGTTGGAAAATAAAGTGAACGACCTGTTCCGCCGTAAGCGCGGGGGCATCGTCAGCGAGCCAGCTTTTTTCAATCGCGCGTTTGCGGACGGCGTCTGCGTTGACGCCCGCACCGTCGTCGGCGATTTGAATCACGATCTGATTCGATATCTGCGTTGCGGAGAACAGCACCTGGCCGCGCGCGGGCTTCTTGAGTTTCTCGCGGGGGACGGCGTCTTCGATGCCATGAGCCACCGCGTTGCGCAACAGGTGCAGCAGCGGCGCGTAGATTTTATCCACGACCACCTTGTCAAGCAGCGCCTCACCGCCCTGCAGCTTGAGATCGGCATCCTTGTGCTCGACGTTGAGCGCGTCACGGAAGGCGCGTCGCAGACGCGGGAAGAGCGTGCTGACGGGCACGAGGCTGAGGTTTGTGACCTTGTTCTGCAAAGACTGCGAGGTCTGGGTGAAACGCACGTTCTCCGCAGTGAACGAATCGAGACAAGATGCGACTTCCTCGTTCAACTGCTCGATGTCATGGCTGACTTCGACGAGTGAACGGGCGAGAATGTTGAACTGATCGTAACGGTCGAATTCGAGTTCTGAGAATTCGCTTTCGCCATTCGCACCCGGTACGAGCGGATTGATCCCACGCCCGTTGCTGATCGGCCCCTGGCCGCGCGCGTCCCGATCTTGCAGCAGGTTGAACTCGAACTGTTGCTGGAAAGATTGAACCGAACCGGTCAGCGCGCTGTTGCGTTCGGCAAGAGCGCGATGGAGCGTCGTAAGCTGCTCGATCTTCTTCTCCAGACGGGCGCGGTCCACGACCATTTCGCCGATCAGGTTCATCAATTCATACAACCGGCCGGCCTCGACGCGCAGCGTATGCGAGTCGTCGTCCGTTGAATCCACCTGCACGGCGGCTTGCACCACGACGGCTTCAGCATCCGGAGTCTTGACTGACTCGACGACATCGGTTGGCTGGCAAAGCAGGCGCAGGGCGGTGTTCCAATCGTTGCGCCAGGGCGAGGCGGTATTCTTGGTAAGTTCACCGAGATATTTCCGCAGTTGATCCACGGCACCGAACAGGAAGGTGAACAATGCGCGTGAACCGGTGGCACCGGCGGCGGCAACGCCTTCGAGAAATGCTTCGACTTCGTGGACGCTTTGCGCAACGGCGGCAAGGCCGATGGAGTTGCCTGCGCCTTTGATCGTATGGAAACCGCGTTGCGCGGCCCACACTTGTTCCGGGGCCTTCTCGCCTTTCTCCCAGCGCAAGACGGACTGTTCGATAAGTTCGATCTGCTCGCGTGCGTCGCGGATGAAGAACCCGGCCATTTCCGGATCCAATGCAACGGCAACTGCACCGCTGTTTGCGTCATCTTCCGGTTTCGCGGCGGCAGCGAGAGCATTTTCCAAGGCGGCACGCAACGGCTGTTCATCAAATGGCAGGCGCAAGGCCTTGGCGACAACCAGCGCGCGCTGCAAACAAGTTTCAAATGCTTCAGAGGTGCGACTGGTGGCGTCCTCGATGGCAACGATGCATCTTGCCTCGGCGGCTTTGGCCGGACTGGAGACAGCCTCCAGGTTGAAAGTGGCAGCCGTGCCTTTGATCGTGTGAAAGAGGCGGCGCGTCTTTTCCCATTCGGATTCGTCGGCAAGATTTGTTGCAAGGACGGTGAGATTTTCTGAAAGTTCGGTGAGATAACCTCCCACTTCCTGCGCGAGCATTTCCAGCAGGTCAGCATCGGCGTTCGGCTTGAATTCTTCGACGGGCACCGCCTCAGGGGCTTGCGCTTCGACAGACGCGGGCTCAAAGGCGCCCATCGCAGAAAACACAGCCTCTGCAGACGATGCTTCAACTGCGGACGGTTCGCCGGCTGCTGGCGCGGCTTCCGCCACAACTGGTTTTTCCAAAGTGGTTTTCTTTGCGCGACGTTTGAGCGAAGGCGGCGCAACGCGCAATACCGGAGACATGGCTGAAGCAGTGTCTTCTGGTTCCTGCACGGACGAAGATGGTGTCTCTGGATTGACGAGCGCGCCGGCAACAGATGACTGCTCTGATGGCGCAGCCGTGGGTGGCACGGTTGGCGTCAGGTTCGCTTCTGCGGGCTGAACTGCTTCCACCGACTTCGTCGTTGCGCGGCGCAGTGTCGGCGGGACAACTTCCAGCGTTTGTGGCTTTGCCGGCGTAGCCGCAGGAGCCTCGGGCGCAAAGGAGTTTGCAACCTCTTCGGTCATTTTGCGACGGAGTAACTTTGGCGGGACAACGGAAAGTGGCGACGGCTTCGAGGGATTCGCCTCGGGTGCGATTGATTCAGGCTGACGAACGTCACGGTTCGCTTCATTGACCAACGCAGCTTCTTGCGCGGCGGTTGATTCGCGATGGCGCAAAGTTGGAGGCACTACTTGCAACGGTGTGGGGGCGGACTTTGTCACAGGCGTACTTGGGCGTACCGGTTTCAGGTCGAGATCCGCCGTGAGATCTGCAAGTCGGACGGAATGGGCGTTCACTTCTTCCCCGGCTTCGATGGGTGGCAAGTATCCAGGCCATCGTTCTTCCATGATTCCGCGCAAACCGCAATAGATGTCCCATGACTGGGGCAGCATATCCATGCAGGTGAACTGGTTCATGACAAACCACTCCTGTTGATGGTCGAGGATGAACTGAAAAATCTCGTTGGCTTTTTCGCGATCGTTTTCCAACCAAGAGCCGGCCACTTCAATCAGTTTCTCAAGATCGGCACCAAGACAGGAAAGTCCCCAAGCCTGCACCGTGGCGGCCAGCCCCTTGAGCGTATGGACCTGGCGCAGCGCAACGTCCAAGGATTCCTGTGTTGGCGACGGTTGCTCCAACAGTTCCGTGACGTGTGTCTGCGTCAGGGCCAGGAATTGCTCCACGTCAGCCGTGAACAACTCTTGAATGTCACTGATCTTGAATTTTTCCATAGTCTGAGCACTCGACGAGTGGTGCCTGGCACTACGCCATGGTTGTTGCCTGTTTTCAATGTCCGGTGTCCGATGCCGTGTTACGCAACGGCCTCGGCTGTGAATTCAAATTGGGCCAGACGTTTGTTCAACTCGGACGACAGCGTCATCAATTGCAGGCTCGACTCACGAGTATCCCGCACGTGTTCGGCAGACTCGGTGACAACCTGATTGATGGTGTTCACGGTTTGAATCATTTCCTGGGTACGGGATGCCTGCTTGGTGGCGGCTTGATTGATTTGCGACACCAGTTCGGAAGACTCCGCGTTCGAGGTCACGATATTTTCCAATGTGCCACCGGCGGATTGTGCGGCCTTGGTGCCGGCTTCCACTTCCTGGGTCTGGGTTTCCATCTGTGCCACGGCTTCGCCGGTTTCCTTTTGAATGTCACCGACCAGTTTTTCGATCTGGTTGGTCAGCGTCTTGGTACGGTCGGCCAGACCGCGGACTTGTTCGGCGACGACCGTGAAGCCGCGGCCCTGTTCACCGGCGCGCGCCGCTTCAATTGAGGCGTTGAGCGCCAACATGTCCGTCTTGGCCGAGATGTCACCGATGATTTTGACAATGCCCGCGATTTCCATAGAGCGATCACCGAGGCGTTTGATCTTCTTGGCGTTGGCCTGGGTGTTTTCGCGGATCTTTTCCATGCCTTGAATGACATCTCGCACGGCTTTGGCGCCCTGCTCGGCTGCGCGGCGCCCGTTTTCGGCGGCGGTGGTGGCGGAAAGGCAGTTCTTCAACACCAATTGCGCCTGACCGTCTAGATCTCGTACGCCTTCGCTGGTGAGCAGCATCTCCTGCGTCTGGCGCTGTTCACCTTTTTCCAACTGCTGTGCCACGTTTGTGATTTCTGATGCCGCAGTAGCGACCTTGTCCGATGCGACCTTGGCGTTGCTGATAGTTTCGCCTACGTTTTCCAACATCAGGTTCAAGGCGTCTGCGATGTTTCCGAGAGCACCCTCAGATACTTTGGCGCGCACGCCGAGTTTTCCGTCTGACGCTTCGGACACCACCACGAGCAAATCTTGAATGTTTGACTGAAGCCGTTTGTTCTCTGTTTCAACCGTGCCCTGAGCCTTGAGGCGGGCATCAACCATCGAGTTGAAGGATTCGGCCAGTTCGCCGATTTCGTCGTCCGAGTGAACCGGGGCACGAACACTAAATTCGCCTCTGAGAATGCGGTGCGTCGCCATGGTCAAATCGCCCAGGGGTTGGGTGATGCTGCGCGACACAAAGAAAGCGATCAAACCGGAGAGAAGGAGGGCGACAGCCACACCGACGATGGTCAAGGTGCGGGTCGTTTGAATGGAAGAGGCGCGCTTTTGCAACAAGACATCCAATTCGGCAACCGCCGATTTCCAAAGAGCAAACGCAGCCGCACGCGCCTTTTGGCCAGCGTCCAAAAAGGCCTGGGAAGTCACCGATGCAGGATCAGCGGCCGCAGCAGTGGCGAGGGCGCCGAATTCCTGGCATGCCGTGTTGTAAGCTTTGACGGGTTCGGAGAGATTTTTTTGCAGCGATTCACTGATCCCGTAGGATCCTGCGTCTTCGTTCAGCGCGGCATCCACGTCGGCGTTCAAGCGATCCACGTCGGCTTCCTTGAGCAGGGCGGCATGGACGATCAACTGCGAAATATCCTGGGCGGTGATTTTGTCCCGCTGCTGGCGGAGAACATTGGCACCGAATCCGGCAATGACGCCGAGGCGATCCTGCGTCTGCGGCAGAGCCACCAACGTCGCGTCCATCAAATAGCAAGAGTCCAGGTCGGGGTCGAGAACCAAGCTGGAGGTATCGCCAGCGTGCGTGATCATCGTGCGCACATCAGCGACGAGTTGTTTGTGTTGTTCCGCCAGATCGCCAGCGGAGAGCGTGGCCTGTGATTGCTTGAGTTTCTGCCAGGCAGCTTCGACGGAGGCCGGATCTTTGCCCTGACGTTTGCGCTTGGCGAGGCCCTGCTCCGTAAACTGGAGGTCTTTGCCATATTTGGAATTTGCCGATCCCAACTCTGTAAAAATGCGGTCGATCTCCTCCTCCTTTTCCGCCAAGAACGTGCGGGCGGCGGGATTGGCTTGAGCCGCTTGAGCCAGCCATTGATGCTGGGGAATCGCATCCAGCAACGCCGCCAAGGGGCGCTGGAAGGCGTTACCCTTCTTTTCCTGAAGGGCAAAGTTGATGTCTTTGTTAAAGCCTTTGATCGTCGCGAAGATGGTCGCGGCCACAAGCGGCAGCGCCACGGCGCAGATCATCAGCACGATCTTGTACGACACTTTGATTTTCTTGAGCATGGGATTTTAGGGGTTGATGGCTAACGGCGGTTTGTAAATATCAGCTTTGCGAGGTTGTGTTGGTTTCGGTGGTCGTTGTTGTTGCGGAGCGGGACGGCTCGGACGCTTCGGCAAATTTCAAAGCTTGTTTAAGACAGGCTTCAAGGCGATCGAGGTGGATGACATGGAAACTGCCACGTTCGGTTTGCGCTTCGGAATCAAGGGCCGGATGCAGCGCGGCGCCGTCCAGCGGCTGGAGTGTTTCCTCGCCCGCTTCAACGGTATCAATCCGTTGCCCCAAGGTCGCAAAACGGAAATCACCGCGCTCAACAATCACCGCTCGATCAGCGGTGGATGGAATTGAAATGTTCCTCGCACTTGAACCCACAAAGCCGGAAAGATCAAGGAACGGCAGCACCTGGCCGCGTAGATTGAAAAGCCCATGCACGAACTCCGGTGCCAGCGGAATGAGCGTCGGCACGATGAATTCCTTTTCGAGAATTTCCCGCACGCTCGTCATCGGAATTCCGACGCGGCGATCACCAACGTTAAAAACGCAGTAGGAACTCATGTTTGGATATGTTTGTGCATTGGCCCGGTTTATATCATCAAGGCACGAACGCTTTAATGGCTTCGGCCAGCGTTTCAGGCGTGAACGGTTTGGTGATGTAACGGTTTGCGCCCTGTTTTTCGCCCCAGAACTTGTCGCTGTCCTGGTTCTTGGAAGTGACCATGATCACGGGCGTCTTTGCCAGATCGGGATCCTTCCTGATATTGCGACAGGTTTTGAACCCGTCCATCTTCGGCATCACCACATCCAGCAAAATGAGCGCGGGCTTGAGTGTCTTGGCGGTGGAGATGCACGTCTCACCGTCACTGACGGTTTGGGCGACATGACCAAGTTTTTCGACCACGCTGGCCATCAATGCGGCTTCAGACGCGGTATCGTCGGCGATCAGAATTGTCGGCATAATGTTAATTGTTGATTGCTTATTTTTGTTGTTTGTGTTGGATTCAGATCATGCGGCCTGCAACAGGCTGGCCGGCCAGTAGTCAAAAATTTCCAGACACAGAAACCGGTGGAGGATGCGCTGCGCGCTGTCCACGTCTGTATTCATGGTCGAGGCAATTTTCCCCAAGGAGTGAGTTGGACTGATGGACCCGGCAAAGGCGAGTTCCTCGTCGTTAAGCGGAATCAGTTGAATGCGTTCATAACCCTTGCGGGTGTAGGCCGGGATGCCGGTAGGTTCACCCCATGCCATCGCGGAACGAAAGTCGTCGCCCACGAAGCGCAGGCTTTCCATCGCCCATTCGCTCATGGTGCCTTCAAACAGCGGAAGACCCGAAGTCAGCGGAGGCAATGGCGCGTTCGCCTCAAAATTGAAAGACGCACGCGGCGTAGTCCACACGTGTGCAAACAAGCGCAGGCTCTGTTGGTGGCAGAGTGAAACCGCCTCATCGAGTGGCATGAGCTTGTTTTCAACGAACTGCATGAAGATCGGAGAGCCCGTCCTGGCTTGTTCACTGCCGACCTTGGGCGCAGCCTGGATCTGGCCGGGAGTGAGCTTGCAGCCGCAGTTCCGCAAATACTCCGCCGGATCATGCATCGTCACCAGCACCGGATGTCCAGACACGACGTACAGTTCGAGAGGCTTGCCGCCCGTGTTGACGCGCAAAACGCCAGTGAGTTGATCTTGTTCCAGCGCCAGGAGCACACCGATCATGGAGAACTGGCTGCTGTCACCCATGATGTTGATCTCGGTTTTCGCCGTTGGCGCAGCAGTTGATGCAGGGGCTTTGATTGTCGCATTGGTCGCATTCGAGGCAGTTGTGGCCACGACGGGCCGTGCGGATTGCTTATCGCGGTGCGTCGGGACTCTCCCGCCAACTTCGCGTAATGAATGGGCCACCGTTGCGCACAGCAATTCCGGAGTGAACGGTTTGGCGATGGCCTTGATGACGTTCTCGTATTGGCTTTGAGTGCGCTTGATGTCGGCTGCGCTGCTGCTCATCAACACGACCGGCAGGCCGGCGGTTTTTTTGTCGGATTGAAGCCGGTTACAAACCTCGTCGCCCTTCATGTCGGGCAACACATAATCCAGGAGGATCAAATCCGGCTGCTCGCTCGCCGCCAGCGCCAGGCCTTCCGTGCCGTCCTTGGCCAGAACTATCTGGTAGTCCGCCGACTGACGGGCGAGGCAGCGCTGGATGAATTCACGCAACGTCAGGCTGTCATCAATCGCAAGAATTTTTTGCTTCATGGGAGTAATCGGGAATCAAGTTGTGGTCAATATGCTCGTCTCATCAATCTTTTGGGCGATGTTCAATAGCAAACCTTGCCAGCCCGTGTTGATGGTGCGCGGTGATTTGTAGGCGTGGGGCAGTTCCTTGATGCGCCCGCCTTTCCACCGGAGGATTTGCTCGAAGGCGCCTTCTCCCCGCGATTCGGATGTTTCGGCGTGGATGATTTCGCCGTTGTCGAAATAAATGCGTCCGATACCGCTGGGCGACGCGACTTGGAGGATGAGTGTGGCGCTGGAAAGGCACTTGAGCTGGACGATGTCGAGCGCCGACAGGCACGTCAGGGAAACCGCGAACGACCCGTCGGCATTTTTCACGGACGTAGAGTGGCCCATTTTTTCGCAGTGGGTGCGGACAAGCTGGACGAGTTCCTTTGTATCCACGGGCTTTTGCCGGAAGAGCAGGACACCGAGTTCCTTGGACTGCTGTTCGTACTGTGGCAGGGGCGTGGCGGTGATCATCATCACGCGTGCTTCGGGGAACATTGTCCGCACATCACAAAGGAAATCTATCCCCGATCCGTCAGGCAGATTGATGTCAATAATGAAGAAATTAATCTTGAACTCCGATAGAAGAAACTGGGCTTCAGCAACACTCCGTGCGATGAGCACCTCGGCGTCTGGCAGTCCAGTGCTAAGGGCCTTCGTGACAATCGTCGTCAGACAAATGTCATCGTCCAGGACCAGCACACAAAACTTTTCCGTCTTAGTCACAGGTTTCAGGCAGGCGTTCCCCGAGTAACAAAATCCAGATGTCCATCTACTTCAGGTACGGCTTCCGTAAACAGTTAGCAGCCCGCCTGCCATTTCAACTCCGTGTATGGTTGATATACCCCCGTATCAGCAGGGAAACCGGGAGTTTTGACCTGAGTGGCAAGAAAAATAACCGTGGTTTGACACCACGATTTGGCAAGGAATTACTCTAAACAATTGGAACTGACTCACGAATGGACAACCGACAACTGGATGCTGGGCAAGACATGTTCACGAAGGGATCAGGCCGGGTCTCAACCAACTCCGAAACAGCGGCGGTCTGCTCCCCCCAACTGAAGGAATCATTGCATCGCCTGCTCAGGCTCCTGGCTCACGTCGAGATCAATGAGGATGTCGCGCGGTTCAGCACCCTTGCTCGGACCGACAAGGCCGCGATTTTCCAATTCGTCCATGATGCGCGCCGCGCGGCCATAGCCGAGGCGCAATCTTCGCTGCAAGAGCGACACGCTGGCTTTCTGCTCGCTGCGGATGACTTCAATGCACTGTTGGATGATTTCCTCGTCCTCATCAATGCCACTCTCGTTGCCGAAGGTGTTCGCAGGTTTGGAGAGTTGCTGATGGATTTCCATCTCGTAGCTCGGCTTGGCCTGCTTTGCGATGAAGTCCACCACACTTTGAATCTCGTGATCTGTGACAAGCGCGCCTTGCGCGCGGATCAACTTCGCCGAACCGGGCGGCAGGTAAAGCATGTCGCCCTTGCCAAGAAGTTTGTCCGCGCCCATCGCGTCGAGAATCGTGCGCGAGTCCACCTTGGCCGCAACCTGGAATGCAATGCGCGCCGGGATGTTCGCCTTGATGACGCCAGTGATGACGTCCACGGACGGACGTTGCGTGGCGACGATGCAATGTATCCCCGCCGCCCGCGCCATCTGAGTGATGCGCGCGATGGCCATCTCCACGTCCGCAGGCGCGACCAACATCAAATCCGCCAACTCATCAATAATCACGACGATGTAACTGAGCTTCTCGGGAATGACGATGTCATCTTCGCGCGGCACAACGATCTGTTCGTCCACCTCAACGGCGAATCCATCCGCGCCCGGCTCGACTTTTTCCTTCTTGGCCATGAGCGGCAACTCAGGTTCACGCGAGGGCAACGGCTTGTCCTTGGGACGCGCGTTGAACGAACCGATGTTACGCACGCCGACGCGCGCAAAAATCTGGTAGCGCTTTTCCATCTCGTTTACCACCCAGCGTAACGCGAGAATCACCTTCTTCGGATCCGTCACGACCGGCACGACGAGATGCGGAAGCACATTGTATTGCTGCAACTCGACGACCTTTGGATCAATCATCACGAAGCGCAATTGATCCGGCGTAAAACGATAAAGCAGCGACGCGATGATGGCATTAATGCAAACGGATTTGCCCGAGCCGGTGCTTCCAGCGATGAGCAGGTGCGGCATCTCGGCAAGATCGGCGATGATGGGATGACCGTAAACGTCCTTGCCGAGTGCGACGGGTATCCGCGCCTTGGTGCTGCGCCATTCGTCCGACTCGAACAGGTCGCGCATGATGACCTTGGTCTTGATCGCGTTTGGAACTTCAACACCAACGGAGCTTTTCCCAGGAACAGGGGCAAGGATGTTGATGCGTTCGGCCTTGAGCGCCGCTGCAATGTTGTTGGAGAGAGCGGTGATTTTTTCCAGCTTTACGCCGGGCGCGGGATGCAACTCGTAACGCGTGATGGTCGGGCCTTTGGTGATGTCGCCAAGCTCCACCGGTATGTCGAACTGGGCGAGCGTCTGCTGCATCAGCCGCGCATTCGCGAGCAATTCCTCCTTCGACTCTGTTGGCTTCACCGTCATGTCCGGCAACTGGAGAAACTCCATCGAGGGCAGCTGATAATTGCCGATCATCGGTGTGTGAGCAACGGTGATGGGCTTTGGCTTCTTTGGCTTGTAGCGAGCCGGCGCGATGCCGGTAATGGTGATCGCAGGTTCGGACTTCTTTTCGGGTTCTGGATCAGGCTGCCCGGATTTGGGTTCGTCGGCTTTTTCTGAATCCGCCTTCGCTTCACCTTCGGGTTTGGCTTCAGACTTCTCGGCGTTGGTGATCGTTTCGGTTTTCGATTCGTCCGACTTCGGCTTCGATTCGGACTTGCGACCCAAAACATCGTCCGCAGTTGCGGCAGCAAGTTCGCGCGCGGAAATAACTTCGCCTTCGTCGGGTGGCAGAATTTCGCGGGGAGTTTCCGGCGTGACAGATTTTTTTGCACGCGGTTGTTTGCCCTGCTGAGGAACGCTGAGGTCCCGGACATTGGGCGGCTGCACTGGTTTCATGTCTTGTCCCAGCGCAGGACCAGTTGCGACGACCGGGGCGGTGCCGGTCGCAGTTGAGGTGGAAGTTACGGCGCGTGCCACCTCGCGTTCGAGACGCGCGGCTTCTCTTTCCAGTTCGCGCTTCTTTTTTGCCAGGGCAATTTCGTCGGCACCCGCACCAGCAGCCACGGCTGAAGGCTCGCTATTGAACCAGCGTTGCAGCCATTCACCGAGCCGGAAATTCGTGAGGAACAAAACGCTCACGAGCGAAAGCGTGAAATAAACAATGATCGCGCCAGCAGTTCCGAGCATCCAAAACACGTATTCAAACGAGAGCCAGCCAAAGAATCCACCTGCGCTCATCGCGCCGATGCGCTCATGGGCTTTTCCCATCCAACCTTTGTCACTGAAAATGTAGAGCAACCCTGTTGCGGCGATCATCAACATGGTGGCCCAAAGCACCGACCACCTGGAGCGTTCGCGCAGCCAGCCGAGCAGACCGAACAAATAAGCCAGACCAAACGCGCCAAAGATCAACGGTAACACATAGGCCGCGAAGCCGAAGGTTTGGAAAAACCAGTGCGCCAGATGTGCGCCGACCGGGCCGATCCAGTTGTGCGTGGACTCATTTGGCGGCACGCGCTGAAACGAAATGTCCCCCCGGTCAAAAGAGAATTGCGCAATCACCAACAACGCAGCCAGCGCCAGCAGCGCAACGCCGATGACATCGGCAATGCCGTGGTGATGCTCCGACTCCGATGACGACTTACGTGACATGCCAGCAAGGCTAATGCTTTTGCAGGAACGGTGGAAGATGAAAATGGGCGCGAAAATCATCGGGGCTGCGGGCGGTCACTCGCCCGCAGCGCTCACGCACACCGGAAGCGGTCAGCATTCTTCGACACTTTCTCGTTGTTCACGCGCTGCGACCGGAGACCGGTCGCGCTCCGTCAGAGTTTCGCACTGGGCCTTTGTTTTGAAACCACCGAAGCACAGGCTTCTCGATGAATTGATAGCAAGCAATGCCAGCCGCCAGCGATGCGCCAGCCACGACAAACATCGCGAGCGAGAAATAATCCTCCACAAGGTGCAGCCGCTTCGCCAGCACCGCGCCGCCCACCAAAATGACGTTGTTGTGGACGAGATAAACCGAATAGGACGCATCGCCCAGATATGTCAGCCAGCGCGGAACGGAGAAATGCTTCAGCCGCTCAAGTGTTGCGACACCGGTGATGATGAGGAAAAAGGCAATCCCCCAATACAACGGCCCGAGCGCCCTGAACGTGGCTTCAAGCTGATCGTGCGTGAAATGCCCAACCAACAGCATGCCGACTCCGCAGGCTGCAAGGGTGAGTGCGAGTCTTGTCGAGACGAAACCTCGCGCGCAAATCCAAGCCGCCGCGCAGCCGAGATAAAAATCCAGAATCCGCGTATGGACAAAAAAACCGCCAGGATAGTCGAGGCCCGGCATTCCAGGAATGTTGATCACCAGGCAGACGGCAACATGCAGGAACAACCACCAACGAAATCTCCAGCCAAACAAGATGAACAAAAGAAAGATACTGTAAAAAAACATCTCAAAGCAAAGCGACCACGACACAGCAAGGAATGGAAAATCCGGCAACGGAATCAAAAGCGTGGAGCAGAGCAGATGGGAGAGGCCGCTTTTGTAGGCAGGAATGCCCGGCCCGCCAAGAAGCATGTAGGCGAGCTTCACCGCTGTGATTACGAGGAAGATTGGATACACGCGGACAAGCCGCCGGTAAAAATATCGCGGCGCATCATTCGGAACACCAACACTTGACCAGTTCGCATGCAGGATGATGAAGCCGCTGAGAACAAAGAAAAAATCCACGCCCCGGTCGCCGTGGATGAAAAGGTTCTGAGCGAAGACGTGTCCCAGTTTGTCCCGCGCCATGAGCCATGTGTGGAAAAGCAAAACTGCGACCGCTGCCAGTCCCCGCCCCGCTTGGAGGGAATCGTAATGCTGTTTGGAGCTGGGCATCAGGTGTTGGCGGGGACACGCTTTGTGCGGTCCCTTTTGCAGCACGCTGTCGCCGCCATGAAATCCGAAAAATGATGGATTACGTGCATAATCGGTTTTGCTCAACCCGATGCCGGTCAACACCTCGCCGGGAACAATTTGTCACGCAGTCTCATCATCGGGAATTCGATTGTTCGAGCGAGAACAATGCCCAAAATCCAACTCACTGCAAAGAACAGAAATTCTTTGATCAGAAAGGTCTCGAAACTTGGCGACTCTCCTCCAAGAACGTGTTGCATCACCTCGAGCACCAGCATGTGCCACAGATAAACGGAATACGAATGTTTCCCAAGCCAGGCGAAGAATCTGAGACAAGCATTGTGAGGCCGGTAATCGAGTGAGAGGGCTGCGATCAGCAGACATCCCGCGCCAACGTAGTTCAGAATGAATCCAAAGATGTTCCATATCGTAATGTTCATGAAACGGTCACTTAGTGATGAGATCAGAACGAGTCCTGCCACAGCCCAACAATAACGGTATGAAACAATGCGGGTTTTAAGGCGCTCGTCCCAACAGTTATGCCAGCCGTGGGCCAGCCAAACTCCGAAGAACAGGGCGTCAATCCGGACGTGTGTTACGGAACCGATCCACAGCACGTTGAACCGGTTTCCAAGATCAAACCACCACGTGAGAACTCGTGCCGCGAAACACCCGAGAATGACGGCGTCAACCACGCGCGGAATGGTCTTAAGATTTATGCGTCCATTTGCAGCAGGAAATCGTTTGAGCGTGAAGAACAGCAAGGCAAGAACCAGATAAAAATGTTCTTCCACCGCCAGTGTCCAAGTGTGGCACCAAAGCCCCATCACATAGTTTTGGAAAAATAATATCTCGGCAAGCAGACCTTTTGAATAAACCCCGCCGGTCCGAAATATCTGGAGGATGACCGTAACAAGAATCAACAACCAGAATGCCGGATATATCTTGAAGCCCCGTCGTATGAGGAATCGGCCCGGCGCAGCACTGCCCGTCCGCGCAAGTTCCTGAAAAAATATGCCGGACACAAGAAAACCGCTTAGAACAAAGAAAATATCAACCCCACGGACACCCGGCGGAAGAAAATCAAAGATGCGTTCCAAAACTCCGACACTCCCGCTCGAAACAGTCGGGCCGAACACCTGCAAGGCATGAATGTGGAGAACCAGTGTGACTGCAACAAACCGCAACACGTCCAACCCAATCAAACGAGAACTTGGACTCGCTGACTCAGGCTTGCCGGCAAAACTGCTCACATACCGACTTCCCATAGGCAAGCCTGTCGTCGCGGACAGGGCAATTCCGATGGCTATTCGACTTTTCTGGTTTCAGCGATCCTTGCAAGCAACTCATCGCGCTGCGACGTGTCGCCGCTGCCACAGGAACCATTGCCATTGTGTTCGTGCGGCTCTTCACGACGCTGGAAAACGGATTGTGCCCCATTCATCGCCGCGCGCGGGCTGTTAATGGCGGCCTTGGCTTCTGCGAGATGTCCTTTTCCGATGGAGACACCATTGAAAGCACGCTTCGTCAGTTCGACCGAGGCGGCAAACGGTTTTGGCTTCGCGCCGAAGTTGTAGCTGAAATTCTTCCAGTTGTCGCCGCGTTGATAGTTCGTGCCGAGAGCGCCGCTGGGATCGTAGCCGCAATGGACCATACAATTCTCGCAACGCGGATCGCGCGCGACGCCATCTACAACGCCATATTTTTCCCACTGCACCTTCGTGAGCATTTCCTGGTAGCCATCGTAGTGGCCGTCGGTCATCAGGTAACACGGAGCTTTCCAGCCTTTGACGTTGTAGGTGGGAATCGCCCACGCGGTGCAGGTCAGTTCGCGTTTGCCTGCAAGAAATTCCTGGTACACCGGAGTGCCAAAAATGGTGAACGCCTTGCCCCATTCCTCGATCTTCGCAAATTTCTGCCGCGTCATCTTGCGCGTCAGGAAAAAATCCTCGGGCTGCTTGCCGAGGCGTTTGACCATGTCCTTCTTCGCGGCGTCGTATTCGTAGCCAGGCGAAATCGTGTGGCCGTCCACATTCAGCGACGACAGGAACGCGAACATGTCGTCCAATTCCTTAACGTCCGTCTCCTTGTAAACCGTCGTGTTTGTCGCCGTCTGGTAGCCGAGAATTTTGGCCATCTTGATCGCGGCGACGCATTCCTTGAACACGCCTTCGCGCTCGACGATGAGATCGTGCGTGAATTCCAAGCCGTCCACGTGGACGTTCCAGTACATCCATTTGTTTGGACGGATGACCAGCTTGCTCTTCGCGGCGGCATCGGGCTTGCGGATGACTTCAGCTTCCTTTTCCGTGACAAGCTCCTGCTTTACCAGTTCCTGTAGTCTGGCTTCCATCTCCGGCGAGTAAACCGCAGCCATGTAATCCCGCATCTTCTTCCGCATGAACACGCCGTTGGTGCAGATGTAAATGATGCGTTTCTGTTCGAGCAATCCGGCCACCAACTCCTCGATCTTTGGATAAATCAGCGGTTCGCCACCGCAGATGGAAACCATCGGCGCGTCGCAGTCCACCGCGGCCGCGAGGCATTTCTCCAGCGGCACCATGTCCTTGAGCGACGTGGAGTATTCGCGAATACGACCACAGCCCGTACACGTCAGATTGCACGTATGCAACGGCTCAAGCTGGAGAACCATCGCAAACTTTGGCGTCTTGCGAACTTTATGTTTGATGATGTGGCCGGCAATCTTTGCCGACAACGCGAATGGGAATCGCATAGTTTTTAACGGGCCTGGGCGACGGTTGTCGCGGAATTCGTCAACGGACTGGCCGGATTGACGGGCTGCGGTTCGGCCTTGATAAGTCCCGGCAGCAGGAAATCCAGCGGCGAAATGCTTTTCGACGCATTGATGCCGCTGCATCCGGCTGCGAATACCAGCAAGGCGGCGCATCCGATCATCCGGAACATTTTCCGCTTTGATGTCACTGAGGTTGGAGTATAAATCGCGTGAACATGTCCGCAACAGTTAAATCTTCGGCACTTCGGCGTCTTGGCCATATCCTTGTCTTAACACTGCTCGGGGCGGTTGGTTTCGGAGCTGACACGGTTTGTGCAGCCGAAACGCCCACCAACTCCCCGCCGCAATTCCTCGCCTACTACATCAGGGTATTCGCCAGAGCACAAAAACAATTTGAAGCTGAACCCGCCAACAACGCCGTCGCCTGCGAGTTCGCCCGCGCCGCCTTTGATCGCGGCGAATTTGCAACCAACGACACCGAACGCGCGTCCATCGCAGTCCAAGGCATCGCCGCCTGCCGCACAGTGTTAAAACGTGATCCGAAGTGCGCTCCGGCACACTTTTATCTCGGCATGAACCTCGGCCAGTTGGCGCGGACGAAAATGCTCGGCGCGCTGCCGCTGGTGGATGAGATGGAAGTCGCCTTCAAAACGGCACGACAACTTGACGAACACTTTGATTTCGCAGGACCAGACCGTTGTCTCGGGCAGCTTTATCTCGAAGCGCCTGGCTGGCCGACAAGCGTGGGAAGCAAATTAAAGGCGCGCTCACACCTTCAGCGCGCAGCAATCATTGCACCCGACTATCCTGAAAACCGCCTCATCCTCGCCGAAGCGTATTTGCGGTGGAGGGAAATCGCCAATGCACGTCGCGAAATGAAGGCGCTCGAAACCCTCCTTCCCGTTTCCAAAACAAATTTCGTCGGCGAAGCTTGGGCCTCAAGTTGGGTGGATTGGGAAAGCCGTCAGGCCAAGATCGAGAAAAAGCTCCCCAAGACGAAATGACCCAGGTAGCGGCAAGCCTACAGCGCGCTATTTCCTTCGATATTGGCGTTCAGAGCTTGGGGTTGGGGCTACGGCACTTCCACTGCGCGGTAGAATCTCGCCTCCGTTGCCGAAACCGCCACTCCAATAACCTGACCCGAGCCGCAGACCGAATCGCCAGAGCCGGTCTGCAAGTGGCGGGCGGATTTGTCAGTGAACCATGCCTTGCCAGTTATGTCCGCCATGGTTGTGGCCAACGGCACCCAATGCGCCAGATCACAGGAACGTTCGACGGTATATCGCTGTTGCGGCTTGCCGGTAATGCCAAGCTGACACATTCCCTCGGGCAACAAATTGAAACTCATCACCGCGCCGCCTGGAATCGGTTCGGGATAAGACAGAGCCGAGGCCTGGAATGACAAAAGTGAACCGCCAGCAGTAAGACTCCAGTTCAGCATCGTGTTGCCGGAGTCACCGTTGAAACCGTCAATCGCGATGCGATACATGGTCAAGCCAACGGCGTTGAACGTGACGCGGCTTAACTGATTTGTTGTCGCATCAATGTCATCGTTGCCCGCGACGAGCGTGAGCGTGTCCACGGATGTGCCGGTATAAACCCCGAGCAATGTGTTGAACGTGCTGCCGGTGGTATCAAACGTTGCCGTGCCACCGACCGGCGCAGTCCAACAAAACCAGGTGGAGTGACCACCGGTGTTGCCGCCATGATTCGGTTCGTTGGTTTCCTTGGTTGCGCCAACACTGCTGCCAGAGATTGAGCCGAGGATGCCGCCAGTGAAGATGCACGCCGCAAAACTGTCGTTCGCAACGGTCTGATTCAACGTGAGGATGATGTTGCCGGACGCGCCGTTGGATCCGTCCACGGCGATGCGATACAGGGTGCCTGCCGTGGCATTGAACGTCACACGACTTTGCAAGCTGCTGCCTGCCACGATGTCGTCGTTGCTCGAGACCAGACTCAAACTACCAACCGCACTGCCGGTATAAACGCCGAGCAACGTGTTGAAGGCACTGCCAATCGTATCAATGGTCACGGCCTTCGTGGCGGGCGCAGTCCAGTTGTACCAGACGGAATGGCCGCCTGCGTTTCCGGCGTGATTCGGCTCACCGGCTTCCTTCGTGGCATTGGTTGTCGTACCCGTGACGCTGGGCGATGTGCCCAGCAACGTCTGCGCGCCTGCGAAATTATTGTTCGCCGGCGGCGCGCTGCTGTTGCCGATGGTAATCGGAACTATCGTCACGTTGTTGCCATAGTTGGATTCCTGGATGATGCCGAGCGGGTTGGCCTCCATCTCCATCGTGTAACTGCCATCGGGCAGTCCCGTGATGTCAATCCACTGGCCGTCGAGTGTGGAATCGTAGAGATCACCCCATCCCTGTTGAATACCTTGATTCACGCAGGTGTAGAGCGCATTTGGAGCAGAGCCGCCGCTGAAACGGAACACATCCAGAACGCAGAAGCCAACTTTCAGACCGGTGGCCGCAATCTGCCCGTTCGCATAACGCAACCGGTAGGACATGTAATTCTGAAAATGATAATGCGCGTGACATGGCGCATAGACGAACAATGGATTGCTCGCCGGATTGCCGAAGAACAAATCCGCGTTGCCCTGGTTCACCGTCTGCGTGTCGAACCGGATTATTTTGCGCGTGCCGGCGGGTATAAGCCCTTCCGCCACCGCGCAACTTCCCGAAGCAAACGTCTCCGTCACAATGCGCGGATTCACCGCCGATCCAAGAATCATGAGATCCGGCAAGGCCACGCTCGATTGCACCCAACGCAGCGCGATGTTTCCGTTCGCCCCGCCCGCCCCATCCACAGCGATGTGATAAACCGTTCCTGCCACGGGCGTGAATGTGACACGACTGCGGGAATTGTTTGTGCTGATGTTATTGTTGGTCGCTACGACGGTCAGCGCGTTGACCGCATTGCCGGTATAAACTCCGAGCAACGTGTCAAAGGCGCTCAAACTCGTGTCAATCGTGACCGGGCTGGCGGATGGCGCAGTCCAGTTGTACCAGACAGACGGGCCGCCAGTGTTGCCCGCGTGATTCGGTTCACCGGATTGTTTCGTCGCGTTCGCGTTGTTGCCGGAGATGGTGCCGGAAGTTCCGCCAATTGATATAGCCGCCCCAAAGTTGTCGTTCACCGGCGCGACGCCGGTGTTGAGCGATGCCACCGCGCTTTGCACCGTGCCAAGACTGTTCGATACCACAACGGAATAATTCCCAATGTCGCCGGGCTGGAGTGTGGTAATCGCAAGCGTGGAGTTTGTTGCACCGGAAATGCGAGCGTCATTAAACACGAGGAAGCCATCGCGATACCACTGATAGCCGAGCGGCGCCGTACCGACTGCCGTCACGGAGAAGGTTGCGTTTCCATTCAGTGTGTAAGTCTGGTTTGCCGGCTGCGTGATGATGCTCGGCGCTGATGGTCCTGAGCATTTGCCGGACGCGCCAGCGGCATAGATGGCGGCGATTTCATTCGAGGACAACGGACGGTTGTATAACGACACCTCGTCCAACATGCCTTTGAACTTCCGGTCGAATGCCTGGCCCGATGATCCAAACATCATCGGGACGTTACCATAGTCCTGCGCAAACGTCACCGCCGTCTGCGCCTGCAACTGGCCGTTTACGAACAGTTGAATCGTGTTGAGACCGCGCACGCACGCGACGTGATACCACGCCCCTGTTTGCACGAGCGTCGTGGATGAAATATCCAGTTGGACTCCAGCCGCAGATGTTACAGCAAAGAAAAAGTTGTCGCCACTCGTGCCGCGGTTCTTACCGAGCAGAAATCCCTCGGAGGCGGTAGTGCGGCTGTTCTTCTTGAATACGATGTATTGAAGTCCCGCCGGAGCACTCGCCGAACCTGCTGAGTCCAACGAATTGAATTTCACCCACGCTTCAATGGTGAGATTGGTCGGCTTCAACGCCGCAGCATCCGGAATCGAAACGTAACTGTTTGTTCCATCAAAAGTGAATCCCAAGCCCACAAAGGCCGCCGCAGACGCCGTGGCGCCCCCTTGAAGCGTGCCGTTGTTTGTGCCGGCAGTGTCGGCCGCGTTCCCCTCGCCCGGCCACCAGCCGACCATGCCAGCCGGCAGATTGCAATTGCCAGGTACGTTCACCGTGAGCGTGGCCACAGAACTTGTGACAGCGCCGACTATGTTGGTTATCACGACTTGAAAATTCCCCGCATCGTTTGTCTGCACGTTCGAGAGTGTCAGCAACGAATTGTTTGCACCGGAGACGTTCGTTCCATTTTTCCGCCATTGATAACTAAGCGGCGCGGATCCCGACGCGGCGACGAAGAAGCTGGCGTTGGTGCCCACCACAACGGTCTGGCTGACAGGCTGGCCCGTGATGACCGGTGGCGCGGTGACTGTTATCGTCACAGTTGCCGGAGCAGAATTGCTCGTGGCGTCCTGGGCACGGTAAGTAAAACCATCAACGCCTCCGAAACCAAAATTTGGGGTGTAAGCAAATCCGCCGTTGCTGTTCAATGTAAGCACACCGTTGGTCGGCCCACTTACCAATGCCGCGGTCAGCACATTCGTTGGCAAATCCGCATCCGAGTCATTCAGCAAAATGCCGGGCGCGTTCACTGTTAGTGTACCATTGCTTGCAGCGTAGTTGTCGTTGGCTGCCACCGGCGGGATGTTCACTTCGAGAACTCTGACAACAAAGCTGTTCGTCGCACTTGCTGTTCCGTCACTCACCACCGTGGTCAAGGTGTTCGTCACAGGTCCTTGCGCCTCAGTCGGAGTCCACGTGATGACGCCGTTGCTTGATACCGCCGCACCCACAGGCGGCGCTACCAATGAGTAGGTCAGCGTGTTCGCCGGTTGATCAAGGTCCGTTGCCACATTCGTCACCGTCATCGTCGTCAACTCAGCCACTGTCTGCTGACCGATAACTCCCAGCGTGGGCGCTTGATTCACTTCCGTCACCACAACAACAAAGCTGTTTGTCGCACTGGCAATCCCGTCACTCACCACCGTGGTCAATGTGTTCGTCACAGGTCCTTGCGCTTCTGTCGGTGTCCAAGTGATCACTCCATTGGTCGAAATCGCCACGCCTGCGGGCGGGGCTATCAATGAGTAGGTCAGCGTGTTCGCGGGTTGGTCCAGGTCCGTCGCGGTATTTGTTACGGTCAGGGTCGCTAACTCAGCTACGGTCTGCTGTCCAATCACCGGCAACGACGGTGAAAGATTCACTTCTGTCACGACCACACTAAAGCTGTTCGTGGCACTGGCAGTTCCGTCGCTCACCACCGTCGTCAATGTGTTCGTCACCGGCCCTTGCGCTTCAGTCGGTGTCCATGTGATCACTCCAGTGGTTGAAATCGTCACGCCGGAGGGTGGTGCGACCAATGAATAGGTCAGAACATTGGCGGGTTGGTCCAAATCCGTCGCTGTGTTTGTCACCGTCAAAGTCGCCAACTCAGCCACGGTTTGCTGACCGATCACTCCCAACGTGGGTGGTTGATTCACTTCAGTCACCACAACAACAAAGCTGTTGGTTGCATTGGCGATCCCGTCGCTCACAACGGTGGTCAATGTGTTCGTCACAGGTCCTTGCGCTTCCGTCGGTGTCCAAGTGATCACTCCAGTGGTCGAAATCGCCACGCCTGCGGGCGGTGTGATCAATGAATAGGTCAGGACATTGGCGGGTTGGTCTAGGTCCGTCGCTGTGTTCGTGACCGTCAGGGTCGCTAACTCAGCTACTGTCTGCTGACCGATCACTCCCAGCGTCGGCGGCTGATTCACCTCGGTCACAATCACGGTGAAGCTGTTCGTCGCACTGGCAATGCCGTCGCTCACCACCGTGGTCAGGATGTTCGTCGCGGGTCCCTCAGCTTCGGTCGGTGTCCATGTAATCACGCCATTGGTAGAAATCGTCACGCCTGCGGGCGGTGTGATCAGTGAGTAGATCAGCGTGTTCGCAGGTTGGTCCAAGTCCGTTGCTACATTCGTCACGGTCAATGTCGTCAACTCGGCTACTGTCTGCTGGCCAATCACTCCCAATGTCGGCGCAAGGTTTACTTCCGTTACCACCACACTAAAACTGTTCGTGGCACTAGCAATACCATCACTCACTACTGTGGTCAGCGTGTTCGTCACAGGGCCTTGCGCTTCAGTTGGTGTCCATGTGATCACGCCGTTGGTCGAAATCGCCACGCCTGCGGGCGGTGTGATCAATGAATAGGTCAACGTGTTCGTCGGTTGATCAAGGTCTGTTGCTACATTCGTCACCGTCATCGTCGTCAACTCAGCTGCTGTCTGCTGTCCAATCACACCCAGCACCGGTGGTTGGTTCACCTCCGCTACAATCACGGTGAAACTGTTCGTGGCACTGAGTCCACCGTTGTCGATCGCGACCGTTGTGAATAGGTTCGTTGTCGGACCTTGAGACTCCGTTGGAGTCCAACTGATCACGCCATTTGTATCCACCAACGCTCCGCTTGGAGCATCAACCAGACTGTAAGTCAGCGGATTGGCAGGCTCGTCCAAGTCCGTTGCCGCGTTCGTTACTGTCAAGGTCGTCAACTCAGCCACAGTTTGTTGCCCTATCGCACCAAGCGTTGGTGGCTGGTTCACCTCGGTCACCACCACCACGAAACTGTTCGTCGCACTGGCGATCCCGTCGCTCACAACTGTGGTCAAGGTGTTCGTCGCGGGGCCTTGCACTTCGCTCGGCATCCATGTAATCACGCCGTTCGTAGAGATCGCTGCATTGGCTGGCGCGCTTATTAGTGAATAGGTCAGCGGGCCCACCGGTTCGTCCATATCCGTCGCTGTGTTCGTTACGATCAAGGTTGTCAACTCAGCCACGGTTTGCTCCCCAATCACAGCCAAGGACGGTGCCAGGTTCACTTCCGTCACAACAACAATAAAACTGTTTGTGTCGCCAAGCCCTCCGTTGTCAGTCACGACCGTCGTGAACAAGTTTGTCCCCGGCCCTTGCACTTCAGTCGGTGTCCATGTGATCACTCCAGTGACAGAGATGGCTGCATTGGCCGGAGCGTTGACGAGTGAATACGTCAACGTATCAGCAGGTTCGTCAAGGTCCGTCGCCGTGTTGGTTATGTTCAAGGTCACCAATTCGGGAATTGTCTGCTGCCCAATCAGCGGGAGCGACGGAGCACGATTCACTTCCGTTACAATCACCAGGAAACTATTTGTCACAGAATCGCTGCCGTCGCTGGCGACAGTCGTTATTGTATTGGTTGTCTGACCTTGAGCCTCGGACGGTGTCCAAGTAATCACACCATTGCCATCCACCACTGCACCAACCGGGGCATTCACCAAACTGTAAGTCAACGTATTGGCGGGTTCGTCCAAATCCGTCGCCATATTCGTCACAGTCAGCAACGCCAGTTCGGCGATGACGAACACATTGGTCTGATCTGGCAACTGCGGCGGCTGGTTCACTTCCGTCACAATCACGCTGAAACTGTTCGTCGCGCTGAGTCCGCCGTGATCGGTGACCATTGTCGTGAAGTTGTTCGTCGTCGGACCTTGCGCTTCAGTCGGAGTCCACGTGATCACACCAACGGCAGAAATCGCTGCATTTGGGGGGGCGTTGAGCAGTGAATAGGTCAGGAGTTCATCCGGCAAATCTGTGTCAGTTGCTGTATTTGTCACCGACAGGGTTGAGAGTTCGGCGATGGTTTTCAGTCCTTGAACCGGCAACTCCGGCGCTGTGTTTGTCACCAACTGGACGCGATAAAAACGTCGCGTCGCCTGGCCTACAAAGGTGGTTTTGTTTGTCGTCGTACTTGTCGCCGTGGTGTCTCCGGTCACCCGATTCCAGTTCGATGCTGTCAGGTCATCCTTGTAAAGGAGGCGATAGGTGTTTCCCGTCTTTGAATTCCACGACACAGTGGCCAGGCCGCTGGCGATGGTCAAAGCAGTAATCCGGAAGGGTTGCTCCAATACTGTGAGCGTCGCCGTGGCCGGAGTGGAATTGCTCTGGCCATCATTCACCATGTATGTGAACGCATCCGTCCCAATGAAACCTGAATTGGGCGTGTAAACAAACCCACCGTTGCTGCTCAGGTTGAGCACTCCGTTAGTAGGACCACTCACCACTACAGCTGTCAGCGTGTTTGCCGGGAGATCGGAATCCGTGTCGTTTGCCTTGACTCCGGGCGCTGTGACTGTGAGTGAAGCATCGCTGACAACGAAGCTGTCATTGAATGCAGCGGGCGGCACGTTCACTTCTGTCACGTCCACTACAAAGTGGTTCGTCACGCTCGCTGTACCGTCGGTCACAACAGCAATGATTGTATTCGTCGCCGGACCCTGCGCCTCGGTCGGTGTCCACGTGATCACACCGTTGGTGTCCACCACTGCACCAACAGGCGGATCCACCAGACTGTAAGTCAAGGTGTTGGTGGACGTCTCCAAGCCCACAGCCGAGTTGGTCACCGTGAGCAAAGTAAGTTCGGCAACAACGTTGGTGACGTCACCAGCCTCCGCACGAAATATGGAGGTCAAACCTGCGAGCAGTAACATGGCTGTGAGCCATGTTCGCCTCGAACCCAAGACCAGATGCCCAGAATGCGCATGAAACAATTTCTTCCCCTTCATAGCTTGGTTGAGTCTTTCTTCTTACTTGTGTGTCCCGGCAGATTTCTGAAATACATTGCCTCGGGAAAAGCCCTGCGCTCATCCCGAACTTGTGATTTCGATCCGTATCGGTGATCTGATAGCGACTGTAGATTGCTGGTTACCAGCGTCAAGAAATCACATGCAGTTTGTGGATAACTATCCCCCCAATTATTACGGGGACAGCGTCGGAGTGATTACGGATTAATCACATCACATGAATACCCGAACCATGAATTGGCCGCACTTCGTAGCCAGCGTGACTGAAAGCGCGCCCATCAGTTTCCCTTCGACGTTCACGCCGTCGGTCATTAACGTGTCCGCCGCATGTCTGCCGAAGCGCAACTCACTCCCATGATGGCCCAGTATCGCCGTATCAAAAGCGAACTGCCCAAGGACGCGCTGCTGCTCTTCCGCCTCGGCGATTTCTACGAAATGTTTTTCGAGGACGCGCAAGCCGGCGCGCAATTGATCAACCTCGCCCTCACCTCGCGCAATGGCATTCCGATGTGCGGCCTGCCCTATCACGCGGCTAATAATTACATTGGTCGCCTGCTCAAAGCTGGACGCAAGGTCGCCATCTGTGAACAAACCGAGGAAGCGAAGCCCGGCAAACTCGTCAACCGCGAGGTCACCCAAATCCTTTCCCCCGGCACGCACTTCGATGAAAGGATGCTCGTCGCCGAGAAAAACAACTTCCTCGCCGCCGTCTGCACTGCTGGAAAAACCTTCGGCCTCGCGCTCGTGGATTTGACCACCGGTGATTTCCTCACCACGGAAGTCGAAACGGAAGCCGCGCTACTCACGGAACTCGAACGCCTCCGCCCCGCCGAGATCGTGCATCCGATGGAAGCCACCGCCTTACGCGACTTACTCCGCAACTCCGGCTGGACCGTCAGCGCCTATGACGATTGGACCTTCGCCCCGCAAACCGCCGTGTTCACCGTGCGCGAACATTTCAAAGTCGCGTCGCTCGACGGCTTCGGACTGAAGGATCGCACCGCCGCCATCGGCGCGGCGGGCGGCGCGTTGCATTACCTCGTGCAGAATCTCCGGCGCGACGTCAAACACCTCACGCGCCTGTCGTTTTATCAACGCACGGATTTCCTCGCGCTCGATTACACCACGCTGCGCCACCTGGAAATTCTCGAACCGCAACATCGCGACGCCCCGCGCAACGCCTGTCTCTATGGCGCATTGAACAAAACCGCCACGCCAATGGGCGCGCGCCTACTGCGCAATTGGCTTTCGCAACCGCTCGCCGCCATTGAGCCGATTCGCCAACGCCAGGAAACCGTCGCGACGTTCATCGACAACACTCAAAGCCTCGACACCTTTCGCGCCCAACTCACAAATGTACGCGACCTCGAACGCACGCTCGGTCGCCTCAGCACCGGCAGCGGCAACGCCCGCGATCTCGTCGTGCTGCGTCAAGCGTTGGAGCAAATCCCCGCGCTACGACAGACCTTGGCTTCGGTGGGGCGAGCGTCCCCGCGAGCCGACGCGTTGGTGCAAGAAGATGCTGAGGCTCGCGAGGACGCTCGCCCCACCAACCTGCTCACCAACCTCACCGCCCAACTCTCCGAATCTCCCGATCTCGTCGAATTGATCGGCCGCGCCATCGTGGACGAACCGCCGCTGGCCGTGAAGGAAGGCGGCATGATCCGCGACGGCTTCAGCACCGACCTCGACGAACTCCGCAACGCCCAACGCGGCGGCAAGGATTGGCTCGCCAAACTTCAGCAAGATGAAATCGAGCGCACCGGCATCAGCTCGCTCAAGGTGCGGTTTAACTCCGTCTTTGGTTATTACATCGAAGTCACCAAGTCGAACCTCGATAAAGTTCCGCCGCATTACATCCGCAAGCAAACCGTCGCCAACGGCGAGCGCTTCATCACGCCCGAGTTGAAAGACATGGAGGGCAAAATCCTCGGCGCGGAAGAACGCAGCGTGAAACTGGAATACGAACTCTTCCAGCGCATCCGCGAAGAAGTCCTCGGCCAACTCGCCACGATCCAGCAAACTGCTTCCGCCCTCGCGCAACTCGACGCGCTCGCCTCCTTCGCCGAAATCGCGCGCCTGCACGACTATTGCCGCCCGCAAGTGAGCGATGAAGGCGCTTTGCAAATCACCGATGGCCGGCATCCGGTGTTGGAACAAAGTCTGGTGGACGAACGCTTCGTGCCGAACGATACAAGTCTTGTGTCAAAAGTCTTGAGTCTGAAGTCGCCCGACGCCGCGACTTCAGACTCAAGACTCAAGACTCAAGACTTCCCTCAGATCGCCCTCATCACCGGGCCGAACATGGCGGGCAAATCCACTTACATCCGGCAGGTCGCATTGCTCACGCTGCTCGCGCACACCGGCAGTTATATTCCCGCCAAGGAAGCGCGCATTGATCTTGTGGACCGCATCTTCACCCGTATCGGTGCGAGCGATGATCTGGCGCGCGGGCAATCCACCTTCATGGTCGAGATGAGCGAGACCGCCAACATCCTCAACAACGCCACGCCGCGCAGCCTCATCATCCTCGACGAAATCGGCCGTGGCACGAGCACGTTCGATGGCCTCAGCCTCGCGTGGAGCATCGTGGAATACCTGCACAACATCGTCGGCGCGAAGACACTGTTTGCCACGCACTATCACGAACTGACCGAACTCGCCCAACGCCTGCCGCGCATCAAGAATTACAACGTCGCCGTGCGCGAGTGGCACGACGCGATTGTCTTCCTGCGCAAGATCGTCGAAGGCGGCACGGACAAGAGCTACGGCATCCAGGTGGCCCGCCTCGCCGGCGTGCCGAAGGAAGTGTTGGAACGCGCAAAGCAAATCCTGGTGAACCTCGAAGAATCCGAGCTCACCCCCGAAGGCAACGTCCGCCAACCCCGCCGCCAGCAAGAGCGCGACAAACTCAAGCAACTCGCCCCGCCGCCCCAGATGGATTTGTTCGGCTAACCGAGCTTTCGGCAATGCTCAGGGCACTTCCTCGAACGTAAACGTTACGCTCAAGTCATCTATGGCTATGCTGTGATCCGTGCCCGCACTATCCGCATCGGCCCAGCGCAAATAGAATACCCCGGCGTTTGTGACAACTGAGGCCGGAAAATAAACACCCCCGATGTCCGTCACTCGATTCGTTGCGTTGTTTCCGTCCAAGGCACCGCCCGCCGTGCCGGTATCAAACGGAGTGTTGAAGGTAAACTCGACACCCATCGCCGTGAAGTTCGTTCCGTTCGTGCTGAATTGCATCACTAGGTCGTTGTTGACAGCCGACGCCCCTCCCTGCCGCCACTGTTCGCCGGTGTAACTGATAGTGAACGATGTGATGTTCGATCCGGTGGCGTTGATAAACCGCGCCTCGGTGTCGCGCTGGAGGTTGTTTCCTGCCAAAGAACCAAGCGCGCGATCGAAGTTGCCCGCAGAACCGAAGTTGTAATTGCCGCCAGCCGTTGCAGTGCCGGCAGTCACAATCACGCTCGTTCCACCGACGGCTCCCGTTCCCGTGCCAACAAACCATCCCGTCGGGGTGGTTGTGCCTGCACTTCCCATGCTGTTGAAATTCTCGGCGTAACCGGGACCGATGACGGGAATCAATCCTGCCGGAGTCTTCAGGGTCAACGTGGCAACGCTGCTCGTGACCGAACCGTTCGCATTGGAAATCAAAACCGCATAGCCCGCCACATCGCGCACACCTACGTTGGTGATCGCCAGGGTCGAACTCGTCGTGCCTGAAAAGTGTCCGCTGTCGGCTAGGTCCACATCGTCCTTGCGCCATTGATAACTCAACGG
This sequence comes from Verrucomicrobiota bacterium, assembly GCA_013140495.1. GTDB lineage: Bacteria > Verrucomicrobiota > Verrucomicrobiia > Limisphaerales > JADLHS01 > JADLHS01. Next base: position 9,913 of record JABFSR010000073.1, on the reverse strand, counting down.
CTCGGTGCCGGTGGCGACCACACCAAACAGTGCGGTGGTGCCGACTTCATTGGTTTGATTCGCGGGTTCAATGAGAATCGTTGGAAACGTTGGCGCATACTGAACCTGCACGATTTGACTTCTGCGGTTCCGGTTGGGACTTGAATCAGTTGCTGACACAAGGAAACGGTTTGTGCCGGGAACAAGCGTGAGCAGCGTCGAGAAACTCGTCGTGCCCGGAATGATCGAGTCGTTAAGCCGGATCTCGCGAATGCCGCTGCCGTCCGATGCAGTTCCCTGCAACAGCGTCGTGGACTGATTGACGATCTGGTTTGCTGTGGGAGCGGTGATGTTCAGGTTGGGAAACGTCCCGTCACCACCCGTCAGTCCCGCAGCATAAAAGCGCGCGCGAAGAAAAGGAGCGGTTCGATCCAGGAAGGCAAAATCTCCGAAGGAAACATCGGCGATTTGATAAGCCAGCGTGTCCCAATTCACGAGATCGCCAGACGCCATGATTCTGTAACTCGTGCCGGGATTGCCGTTGTACAGAAGTAGAAAGCTGCGGTCATTCAGGACTTGGGAACTGTTGATAACGACCGGGCCTTGTGCCTGTGAACTACACAGGCTTAACAGGAATGCGGTCACAAGGAGAAATGAATGACGGGGTTTCATACTTTTCCAATTCCATCTGATGCCAGCCAGGCCGATCCATGACCGGCAACCTTGATGATACAATTTTATCGCGGTTACAGTGCCAATTCTTGGTCAGCCGTCCATGAAGTCAAGGAATCAGTATCCAAAAGCACAATACGCGGACTGGTAACTCGTCCCGCCCGCCGCAGATGGATTTGTTCGGTGAAGCGACGGGAGCGATTTAATTTTTGCCGGGAGCAGCGCCTCTGTGTTAGCTTGGTCGCGTGACCAAAGCGTATGCCAAATCCGAGCGGCGAGCGAAGACCAAGCCCGTGCCGATTGACCTCGTGAAGCTGGCGTTGGAAGAATCGCTCGCCACGGTGGATCGCTTCTCCGCCGAGCCGGTTTTTGGCCCCACCGGCAAAGGTTATCTGAAAAGTTCCGGCGTCGCCGAGTTGCAGGCGCTCAAGGATGAACCCAAAGCCAAACGGTGAAAATCCCGGTTCAGCGCTGGCTCGAACCGTTTTCATGGTCGGCGGTCACCGACAACAACGCGGCAATTTGTAAGGCAAAATCCGCCCTGCACAAACCCACCAGCGATGGTCATGAACCCGCCCGCCGACTTTGGGAAAATGCCTGCGCCCGTGAGATCAGTTTGATTGAAGCCCTCGACATCTGCCGGGAATGCCATCGGCTCGCGCCTTTCTGTTTCTACAACGGAAACACTTTTGCCGGTATCGCACGGGCAATGGTTTATCCGCTGTTACAGAGGCTTGATGCGCCCACGGCGCTTATCGTGCGCAACACCGTCGGGCATTATGTCGCGGGAACAATTGGCCGGACGGAAATGGAACAGGTGGTCAAAGCGCTTGAAGCTAAATGAATCGTCCGCCGCCAGCAGGAGCGCGACAGACTTAAGCAAATCGCCCCGCCGCCGCAAATAGATTTGTTTGGGTGAAACTACTCAGAGCGCAATCAGATTGGCGCGATTGGTTTTTACTATTTCCTGCATCTTTGGCCACGGGCACAAGCCACTCTCCCCGGAGTCAAATGAGAAGTAACCACCAGCCTGTTCACGTTTTCGCCCATCGCGCGGAAAAATAAGTCTACCGACAACTTTCTCGCCTTGGCCCTTCACCAGCAACACATGGTATGCCTGTAGTGTTGGTATCGAAGCCGAAGAGTCATAGGTGTAACCACTCGGATCACTTCGTAGGTCCGACCGCACTTTTTCAGCGTCTCCGCCGACATCGTCTAGCGCCATGCGAACTTCCAAATCCAACTGCTTCATGTTGGAATAATCCCGCCACTTACGGTTCTTCGCTTCAATCATTGGTTCGTTGGTGGACATCATCCAGCCAATTTGATGTGCAATGCCGCCAATGGCCATTCCCACAAGAAAGAGTATCAGCAACCCGACAAATCCGGACCAAGTCCATTTCCACGACCAACGCCTAGGCAGGTTGTGAGCGACGGCAACCTTGTTGGCAATTCCACCCAACAGTTTGTGTCCGAGGAAGAGAATTCCCGCAGAAGCCAGGACACCCATGCCTATCAGGTCCCAGTTCCAACTCATCGCAGAGACAGTGCGCTGTAAAAACTGCACCCAGCCAAACAGCAGGACGAATCCTGGTTCAATGATTCCGGGAACAGTCATCATTATGAACAGGAAGAAAAGGGAGACGATGACAACCAACCAGAATAACGCCCGCCCTGATTCTCGTGCGCGGCACTTCACGCAACATGCTTTCACGAGGGTATTCAAGGGTTTTCCTTGGTTTGAAGCCTTCGTTTGATTTCGTCGTTCGGCAACTCCACGATCTCCCCGGAGACAATCAGCGCAAACCGGTGGTCGCCAAAATTAAGCGGCTCCACCGCCAGGAGCGCGCTCCCATTATTGGTGGTTAACCCTCCGGAGTAAATGTACCTGGAGCCTGCCTGATCCGGTGACTCCCAGAGTTTTTCGGAAACCTCCGAGCCAAAATCATGTGGTGGGAATTTGCCGTCGTGGTTACGAGCATATTCGAAAAGCGCCCCGCGTAAATGTTCCAGGTTGCGCCGTCGCGCCGGCTCCTGTGAAGGGTCATTCAAACGATACGATGTGCCTTGCCGCCGCCAAGCACCCGGCGTCAAAACTTCGCGGATCCCAGAAATCATCGTCAGGATCAACAACATCACCAGCCCGAACAGCAATGCCGCGCAAAGCGCCTGGAGAAACTTCAGTCTCGGAACGGAATCGAATCCCTTGAACACATAATTCCAGAGTAACTTCAGAACCAAGGCACAAGCGAGGAGCAGAACTAGAAAGAACGAAATCTCCTGCAATCGCAGCCGGTAAATATCATTCAGACCGTAAACCGTCATGCCGGCGTGCGCCGGCAGCAGCGACACAACCAATAAAGTGAAAATCAAAACAACCTTCCCGACTACGCGGCTGATTTGCATGTGGCCAGCATCTCCCGCAAGGCCAGTTGCAGCAATTAAAAACTGGCCGTCGTGTGGATGTGTTATTCGCTGCTCAGTGAAGTGAACGACCGTTTCCAACGAGGCAGCCAGTGGTTGTTTTTGTCGAGTGACAAAACCACGGCAGTCGCGCGGCCCACGATTTGTTTGCGTTCCACTGGTCCCCAGAAGCGGGAATCAAAACTGTCATCACGGTTGTCGCCCATCATGAAGTATTGGCCCTCCGGCACGCGAACGGGCGCAAAGGTTCGTGGCGCGGGTGCAGTCGGGATGCCGCCTACTGCGTGGGTCTGGCCGGGGAGTTTTTCGCTGGTGAAGACGCGGCCTTCCCGTTCGGCAGCAGGAATGTCCCGCAAAAGTTCATCGGCGATGGGTTGGTATTCGACGGGCGCACCGTTGATGACGAGCTGATTGTTGCGCAGTTCGATGGTGTCGCCCGGCAGGCCGATCACGCGTTTGACGAGTCGTTTGCCATCGTGAGGCGAGAAGAACACCGCGATGTCGCCACGTTCAGGATTGCTCCACTCCGCGATGTGCCAGGTGGTGAATGGCACCTTGAGATCGTAGGCGACTTTGTTCACCCAGATGCGGTCGCCTTCGATGATGGTGGGTCGCATCGAACCGCTGGGCACATCGTTCCAATCGGCCAGCGAGGAGCGGATGGAGAACAGAATCAACGTGAGTACCAACAGCGGGCGGATTTCCTTTTTCCACCAGTAACGGGCGCGGGTTCGGAAGGTTTTCTGAATAGCTTTCTTTTCCATGAAGTATTCGACCGCATACGGCGCGAATCGTTCAACCAATCATGGGGGTCCGTCGTTTACGGCACGCGATGAATCCTGAAATACCGCTCCGCCTCGCCGAGATTGGTCGCGTAGTTGAATGTGAAGTTTGTCGCCACGAGATTGCTCGCGAGCGTCGTCCATGCGGCGAGGTTGGTGGAAGTTTCTACCCGATAGGGCTGGCCGGGAACGGATTGCCAGGCGAGTGCGACGTTCGCATTGCTCCGCGCGATGGACAGCAATCTGAACGGCTTGTCATACGGATTATTGAACACCATGAACACAGGCAGATGATCCGACGCCACCTTGTCATCGTTGCTGTTGAGGTTCGGCGGCACGGGGTTCAACAGGTCGCTGCGGAAAATCTGGCTGCTCGCAATGTTTGAATAGAGCAATCCGCTTGGCAGGATGTAGTCGTAGCGCTTGCTGAGTCCGCCGGAGTCCTGAATGGAGAAAGTCTTTGAGTCACCGGTGAAGCGATTCGTCGGCGTCGTAAGGTGCAAGCCGGTCGGAGTATTGGTGAGCCGCTGGATCGGCTGCTGGCTCCCCGTGGAGGGAATGAGGATGTCCTCGTTCATGTCGCCGGTGAGCAGATAAGGATGCAGCGAGTTGGTGGTAAGAAAGCCCGTGGCAAAATAATTTGAAATGGCGCTCGCCTCCGCCGCCCGGCGCTGCGCATCGGCGGAACTGCTGTTGCCCGACTTCAAATGCGTTGTGAAGATATGCAGAGGTTGAGGGAAGCCCGGAACGCTTACCACCGCTTCGAACAAATCCCGCGTGAAAATGGATGGTGAATTCGAGTAGCCAAACGGCACGAGGCTCGCGCCATCCAGCCAGCTAGTCGAACGCGTGATCGGATAACGGCTGATGATGGCGCTGCGGATGAATCCATCCGTGCCGGAATTGGTGGCGAGATGAAATCCGGGCCGGTACACCGCCACAAATTCGCCCATGTGCGCCCAACCACTGTTGGTCATGGGGATTTCCTGAAACGTCATGATGTCAGGATCAAGAAACTGCACCTGCCTGCCGATGGCCCGAACTTGAAGCGAGTTTGTCGTCCAATCACTGATCGCATTTCCATGCGTGTTGTAATCCAGCAACGAAAACCCGACGACAACCGGCCCGGCAGGATAAACCGTCAGCGTCGCGGCTTCGCTGTTGGTCGAGCCCAGGGCATTCGTGATTGTCACGGAGTAATTCCCCGCCTGGTTTGTGGTGACGGAATTCAGCGTCAGGGAATCATTCGTGGCATCCACGACATTTGTCTGGTTGAACTGCCACTGGTAACTCAACGGCGCACTGCCTGCGGCAACAACCGTGAACGTCACATTGTCGTTCTGTGTTACAATCTGGCTCGCAGGTTGGGTGGTGATTACCGGCGCGGCAGGCACGTCGCTGGTGAAGCTGACGCTGAAATTGTCAATCGCCAGCGCGTTGTCGAAACCTGAATCATCCACGTCCAGCCAGCGCAACGCCAGTTCCTGCCCGGGCAACACGACCACGCCTGTCAGGTTGATGTTCGCAAACACCTGCTGGTTGGTGGAGGCGTTGCCGTCTAGTGCGTTAGTTAAGCTGGAAAGATTGGGCGATACAAAGTTTAGCGCGGCAAAGCCGACCCACACCCCTGAATGCGTATTGGTAATCGGAGCACTGCTCACCTGATACGAAAATGCGAGCGATTGCGGGTTCACCGTTGTGCCGCTGCGCCACTGTTCGCCCGTGTAGGAGATCGCGATGTTGGTCACGGCGGACGCGGTGTTGTTGGTGAAGCGTACGCCAAAGACGTAGGTGATTGAAGACGCGCCCAAAGCGCCCAGCGCACGATCCGCGCCGGGGTTCACTCCGCCGACGCCAAAGCTGTACATCCCGCCACCGGTGCTGGTCCCTGCGCCGGCCAGATAGTTCGTTGCGTCACCGTTCCCCTTTGAACCGTACCATCCGGACAACGTGACGTTGTTCGTCCAGTTCGCGCTTGCGGCGCCAAGAGCATCAAAGTTCTGGGAGTACGAACCAACGCTCATGGAAATCTGCGCCTGAGATGGGAGGATTCCGGCCGCGCAGGCCAGAACAAAAAATAGAATGAGCTTCTTCTTCACAAAGACAACAGCGCCACCGGCTCTCACATTTTGTGGCGCGCCGGAAGATGACACGGGTTTGAACGCGTGTAAACGAGAGTGTTACAGCCGAGGAATCTGGAAACTTCAAGCGACGGCTAGAACGGCTGCCATAATTCAGTTTCGGAGAGGAGCGCCGGTCTCCGACCCGGCTCGGTGGGAAATCCCGGAAACGCGCCGGATCGGAGATCGGCGCTCCATTGGCGGTGCAGCATCTCGGAAATTCGTATTGGCAATCAGTCTAATCCTTACGCCGCGCTAAATTCAATTTCACGGCCAGCGCAGACGGTAGTAACGGACAGGGCGATTGGTGGCAGTGAGATCGGCGAACTGGAACAGGCCGGGCGGATTTTCTGTCACCGGGCCGAGCACCATCCACTCGCTCAATGGCTGGGCAACGTTTGTGGAAGCCAGCACGTTGAAGCGCGCCCCGGGCGTGTTGGTGAAAGTGAACTGGAACGCGCCGTTGCCGATGCGCGACAGGCCGGTGAGTGCGGGGCGCGTCACCACCACCACCGTGCGATCAGTAACGGCCAGGTTACCGCTTGTATCGGTGACGATGTAAAGAAGGGAATAACTGCCGGCCACATTGGCACTCACCGTGCCCCAGACAAAGATGTTCCCTGTCCGGTCTCCCGCGCACAGGTCCGTGGCGGTGACGCCAAGATCGACAAACGGAGCGCCAAGTTCGTGCATCAGTAGATTGCCTCCCAACAACGTGAGAACCGGAGGCAGTGTATCAGCCACAACCACCGTGCGTGAGGCGGTGACTGCTGCTCCCAGCGAATTTGTCGTGCTGTAGTTTAACAGGTAAGTGCCGGGGCTGTTCATATCCACCGCACCACTCACTGTGATGGGCAGGTTCAATTGATAAACCCCGGCAGGGATGGTGATCTGGCCGTAGGTGTTCCGTCCCCAGCCGACGACCGTGCCGTCAGCTTTGAGAGCGAGACTGTGCTCGTAGCCCGCCGAAATCGCCACCACATTGGTCGCAATAGCGGGAATGAAGGTCTGCCCGTAGGTGTTATTTCCCCAGCCGACGACTGTGCCGTCCGCCCTAAGCGCAAGGCTAAACAGATAACCTCCCGCAATTGCCACTACGTTCGTTGCGCTGGCTGGAATTGTGGTTTGGCCGTAGGCGTTCCATCCCCAGCCGACGACTGTGCCGTTGGCCTTGAGTGCTAGACTATGACCATTACCCGCCGCAATCGCTATTACATTGGTCGCACTGGCGGGGGTATTGGTCTGACCGTAGGTATTGTCTCCCCATGTGACGACGGTACCGTTGGTCCTGAGTGCCAGACTGTGGAAACCACCCGCCGCAATCGCCGTCACATTGGTTGCACTAGCTGGAGTGTTGGTCTGACCAGAGCCCCAACCCAAGACCGTGGCATCGGCCTTGAGCGCCAGACTGTGACTACCACCCGCTGCAATCGCCACTACGTTGGTCGCACTCGCGGGAACAGTGGTCTGGCCGTAGGTGTTGCCTCCCCAGCCGATGATCGTGCCGTCAGCCTTGAGTGCCAGACTGTGAGAACCGCCGGCTGAGATGGCCTCCACATTGGTCGCACTGGCGGGAATAATGATCTGGCCGTAGGTGTTGGCTCCCCAGCCAATGACCGTGCCGTTGGCTTTGAGCCCCAGATTGTGTTGATAACCTGCCGCGATTGCGAGCGGACGGATGTTGACGGTTGCTCCGGAGTCAACGAATGGCAGATGACACTCGTTGGTCACGGGATTGAGGCCTTTGAGCGTGAGGCTCGGCGACCAGAACGAGAACGACTGGTCAGTTCCACGACCCACTCCAAAGCTGTTGCTGGCCACACACCGATAGTGATAGCTCAATCCCGATGTCAGATTGGTCAATCCACTGCCCACGGCGATCACATTCGTGCCGCCGCCAACACCGATGGCTACAGTACTGTTTCCATAGGCACGGGTGGATCCCCATTCAAACCACGAGGTGGTGTCTGCCTGCCAGGGAATGACACTGCCGTTGAGTGTCGCAGCATTACTAAGCAGGCCGGACACTGGCAGGGTGTTGACCAAGGGTGATGGTAAAATAACCACTGTGCGGGTGGCGGTGGCGACTGCGCCCAGCGCATTGGTTGCGCTATAGGTCAGCACGTAAGTACTGGGATTATCCGCATCCACCGTACCGCTCACGGTGATGGGCAGATTCAACAGATAAACGCTGACAGGAATGTTGGTCTGGCCGTAGAAGTTGTTTCCCCAGCCGATGATCGTGCCGTCAGCCTTGAGAGCCAGACTGTGAGAACCGCCCGCCGCGATTGCCACCACATTGGTCACGCTAGCGGGAATGTTAGTCTGGCCGGAAGTGTTGTTTCCCCATGCGGTGACCGAGCCGTCAGTGCTCAATGCCAGACTGTGACCACCACCCGCTGCAATTGCCACGACATTGGTCGCACCGGCAGGAGTATTGGTCTGGCCGTAGGTGTTGTCTCCCCAAGCTACGACCGTTCCGTCGGCCTTTAGCGCCAGATTATGAGAACTGCCCGCTGCAATCGCCATCACATTGGTCGCGCTGGCGGGAGTGTTTGTCTGGCCGGAGGAGTTGTCTCCCCAACCAATGACCGAGCCATCGGCCTTTAGTGCCAGACTGTGAAAACCACCCGCTGCAATCCCCACCACATTGGTCGCACTGGCGGGCGATTTGGTCTGGCCGTAGCCGTTGTTTCCCCAGCCAATGACCGTGCCGTTGGTCTTGAGCGCCAGACTGTGAAGCGATCCAGCCGCAATCGCCATCACGTTGGTTGCACTTGCGGGAATCGTGCTCTGACCGTGGTTGAGGTATTGGGTGGCTCCCCAGCCGATGACCGTGCCATCGGCCCTGAGTGCCAGGCTGTGCTGAGATCCTGCCGCAATCCCGACCACGTTGGTTGCACTTGGGGGAGTGTTGGTCTGGCCAAAGCCATTGTGCCCCCAGCTAACAACCGTGCCGTCAGCTTTAAGCGCCAGACTGTGAGCACTGCCCCCCGCAATTGTGAGTGGACGGATGCTAACAGTTGCCCCGGGGTCAACGAATGGTACATGACACTCGTTGGTCAGGGGATTGTTGTCCTTGAGCGTGAGGATCGGTAACCAAAAGAGTTGGTCCTTTCCGCTCCCCATGATTGTGAAGCTGTTGCTGGCCACACACCGATAGTGATAGGCCACACCCGGAGTTAGGTTGGTCAAAGCAACATTCATAGCCAACGTACTCGTTCCACTGCCGAGGCTACTTGCTGCGGAAGTCGTTCCGTAAGCCACGGATGTCCCCCACTCAAACCAAGCGGTCGTAGCCACTGCCAACGGATTGACCGTGCCGTTGAGCGTCGCAGTATTGTTGAGCATATATGACGCTGGAAGAGTTGTAACCAGTGGGTTTCCTACCAGCACAGTACGAGTGATCTGAGTTGTGTGGCCGGTGAGATCGGTCACAGTATAGGTGTTGATGTAGGTGCCGGCAACGTTGGGATTGACGGTGAGATTGGTCACGACACTCGCGATCAGGTCGCCGGCGCAAAGGTCGGTGGCGATGACGCCGGGATCCAAAAACGGAGTGCCGAGTGCGTGCATGAGTGGATTACTTCCCAACAAAGTTAGAACTGGATGCAAGGTGTCGGCCACAATCACCGTGCGGTTGGTCGTGGCAACAGCGCCAAGTGCATTGGTAATGCTGTAGCTCAGTGCGTAAGTGCCAGGGCTATTCACATCCAACGTGCCGTTCACTGTGATGGGCAGGTTCAATTGATAGAGACTGGCGGGAACGGTAATCTGGCCGTCGGTGTAATTTCCCCATCCGATAATTGTGCCGGCACCCTTGAGCGCCAGACTGTGATAAGCGCCCGCCGCAATCGCCACCACGTTGGTTGCATTGGCGGGAGTGTTGGCCTGGCCGTAGAAGTTGTTTCCCCAGCCAACAACCGTGCCGTCGGC